>JAPWUU010000166.1 GCA_028275365.1 Candidatus Caldatribacterium sp. | reverse complement strand
CTCTGAGCCTCGAGGTACTCCTGGGCTTTTTTCAGGATGTCCCGCTCATTCTCATAGTGGAGTAGGTCTGGCGCCTGAGCGAGGTCAACCCACCGAACCTCTTCAACCTCATCCTGTGGAGGGAGGACACCCTGGGTCATCGCCTCCATGAGGTAGAAGGTGGCGTGTTCTTCAAAAAGTCGTCCATTGCGCTCATAGGTGAAGGCAATTTCTCCAAGCTTTGGGCCCAGGCGGGGAACACACCCTGTTTCCTCTGCAACCTCCCGCAGCGCTGCGGCTTCCTCGCTTTCCCCCTCCTCAAGATGCCCCTTGGGAAGCGTCCAGAAAGGAGAGCCTTGCTTGCGGATGAGGAGCACCTCGAAGGAAGAGCCCTTTCTCTGCACCACCACTCCGCCACTTGAGCGAACCAGAACTCTCTCCATGGCCTCACCCGAGATTTCGCTTGAGAATCAGCGCACCCTGGGGGACACCAAACTCCCGCGCCACAGGAACGCACTTTGCCTTGAGGAGGAAGTAGATATTCTCCCCCCGGCCGCTCAGGGTTTCAAAGTTTCCCTGCCCTTTGGAAATAATAAGGTCGGCTCTCTTCCAGACTTCCTGAAGCTCAAGGGGTGCCCGCGAGAGGTCGATGCCTGTTTCGGCCTGGCCCGTGGTGAGGATGTGCACCAGCCCCTCAAGACCGGCTTCACGGGCATCTTCAAGAAGGGCGTCGTTCGAGATGGGACCTCCCTTGACGACGAAGAAAACCTCCTTCTCCCCCAGATTCCGTATCTCCTCCACGAGAATCCGGTCAAAAACGATTTCTCCTGCGTTATCCCCAACGTATACGATAGTTCGTGCCCGGGAAAGGTCAGCGGCAAAAGCGGGAAAATCGTACTTTCCCCACTGGGCAGAGGTCACCTGGGTGAGGATACTCTCCACATCCACCTCCCGGTACACTCCAAGGTCGATGATGTTCCCCGCAATGGCCACAAGAACCGCTCGTTCGAGGCGATTTTCCCCAGAGACCACGAACTCCTTGAGCCTTCCATAAAGCTCAAGGGCCATGCGGTTGTAGTGCCGCTTGAAGCGGTAGTAAATGTCCTCGACCCCTGTAGCCTCCTTGGCAATCTGGTGCGCCAGGGTGGTCATGTACGCAGGCGTCCAGCGGGGATCCGCCTGGGCATAGAGCGCACAGACCCTCTGGGAAATTTTCCAGAGAAGGTCGAAGGAAGCCCCAGCGATTTCTGCGGCTTCCTGGGCTTGACGGATGTTGCAGGTGAAGCACTCAAGCTGCGCCCTCATACTTCCACAACCTTTCCATTGCGGCTTTCTACCATTTCCTTGAAGAACCTCCGCAACTGCTGCTCATTCCCCAGAACGTAGATGATGTCTCCCTTAAGCAGAATCTCGTCGGCCGAGGGCGAAACCCGGTACTCGTTATCCCTCCTGATGGCCAGAACGGTGATACCGTAGCGATTTCGTAGCTGAGCCTTCCCCAGGGAGACCCCATGGAGGAGCGCAGGAAGCCTCACCTCCACAATGTTGTACCCCGGGAAGAGTTCTTCCGTCCGTATAGCGTTGGGGAAAGCCAGGGTTTTCGCCACCCTCAGGGCCATATCCCGCTCGGGGAAAATCACCCGATCCGCTCCGATTTTTTCCAGAATCTTCCCGTGCATCTCGTTGATTGCCCGGGCAACGATGAAGGGAACCCCGAGCTCCTTCACCGCAAGGGTGGTGAGAACGCTCGACTGGATATCGTTCCCGATGCTGACGATGGCCACATCGAAGTTCTTCACTCCCAGGGCCTCGAGTACCTTCTCGTCGGTAGTATCAGCCTGAACCACCTCGGTGATTTTTCCCGCCATCTCCTTCACCGGGTCCTCCTCAATGTCCACCCCAAGGACCGTGAATCCCTGCTGGTACAGGGCGATGGCGATACTACTCCCAAAAATACCCAGCCCAAAAACGGCAAATTGTCTCATCGCTCCACCAGACCTCGCTTCTTCACTTCGGCCTTGGCCTCAAGGCGCTTCATGAACCATTCTCTGTTCACCACAAATCGTTCCAGGCGCCCCTCCCCTACCTTCTCAACCTCATCAAAGGCCTCGGCTTCAAAAACGAGACGGTTCCGGTAGATCTCCACAAGGGTGGCCCGGGCGGTGACCTTCATGCCCTTTGGGGTTGCCGCGATATGGGAGATACTGATTCTTGTTCCCACGCTGACATACCCCTCGGGAAGGTGATGCTTGACCGCTTCGTGGGCAGCGTTGTCCATGAGCGACACAAGCATAGGGGTCGCAAAAGCAGGCACCATATCGGGGTCAAAGCGGTCTGCCGTGGTCTCCTCATTCACCACCATGCTGGCTACTCCGGTCAGACCAATACGCAGCGTGTTCGCTTTCATGGACCTTTTCTCCTCCTTTGGAAGGACTTTCGTCCTGGGGGATGTCCAGAATCCGCTCAATGTCTTCCCGCCCCAGGACCTCTTTTTCCATCAGTTCTTTCGCCAACGCATCGAGCTTCTCCCGGTACCGGACGATGATGTCTTTTGCTCGCTCGTACGCCTGATCAATGAGGGCCCGGACTTC
>JAPWUU010000165.1 GCA_028275365.1 Candidatus Caldatribacterium sp. | reverse complement strand
TGGGAAAGCCAAAAGTGAAGAGCGTCTATGCCCACCTCGGGACCTATGTGCATCGGGAGAAAACTCGAGGTGATGACGAGGCGGTCACCATCGTGGAGTTTGAGAACGACGCCTATGCCGTTATCGAAAATAGCTGGGCCAAGCGAGGCGGGATGGACGATCGGGCGGAGATTTACGGCGAGGGCGGTGTGACCTACGCCGTGCTCCACATGGGGATTTCCCTTGTGACCTATAGCGAATACGGATACGGATATGCGGTGGAGAAAGCCCCGACGACGAAGGGGTGGACCTTCACGGTGTATGAAGAAATCTGGAACTATGGGTTTCCTCAGGAAATGGAGCATTTCGCCCGCTGCGTCCTGGGTCTTGAGACTCCAAGGGAAACCGGGGAGGATGGCCGGGCGGTCCTTGAAATCATCTGTGCTGCCTACGCTTCGGCAGGGGAGGGGAGGAAGATTGCTTTCCCCTTTGAGGCGCGGGGAGTCCGTAAACCCATTGATCTCTGGTTGAGGAGCCTATGAACCCCCGGGTGGTCTTTCTCGGTGCTCAAGAGATTGCCTGCCTCCATGAAGCGTCGCTGCGAATGCTTTCTGAGGTTGGTGTTCTGGTCCCCGATGAGGAGGTTGTGGCATTGCTCTGTGCCCATGGTGGGGAAAAGAAGAATGGCCGGGTTCTTTTGCCTGCAGCCCTTGTGGAGAAGAGTATTGCGCAGGCGGGGAAATCCTTCCGCCTGTACGGGCGGGATGGGAAAAGGTCAGTTACCTTTGCTCCAGGGACAGTGGTTTTCTGTTCCTCTCCTGGACAGTTTGCCCTTTTTGATGGCGAGAAGCGGCGGGAACCTGGAAGAGAAGACTTCCTCCAGGCGATTCACCTTGCCCATCACCTTCCCCACATCGATGTGGTTGGAGGACTGTTTCTCCCCGCCGAGTACCCTCCCCAGAGAAGAGAAGTGTACATGGCTCGGGAACTCTTTGCCCGAACCGATAAACCGGTATTCCTCTGGTTTTCCCGAAGGGAGAATTTCGCCTCCGTTTTTGCCATGAGCGTGGTGTGTGCGGGAAGTGAAGAGGCAGCCCGGGACGAACCCCGTCTTTTCGCTTTTCTTGAGCCGATAAGCCCTCTGCGTTTTCCCCAAGAAGGCCTTGCCATTCTCAAGGAGGCGGTGGCTTTAGGACTTCCGGTCATGATTGGGCCCATGGTTCAGGCAGGGTCCACCGGTCCTGTGACCCTGGCGGGGACTCTCGCCCAGGAAAATGCTGAAATCCTTGCCGGGGTTGTGATTGCCGAACTCCTTCGTCCCGGGACTCCTGTCTGCTACGGGGGCATTCCCCATGTCATTGACCCAAAGACGGGGATGATTTCCTTTGGTTCTCCAGAGCAGGGGCTCTTGAGTTTAGCCATGGTTGAGCTTGGGGCATCATATGGGTTCCCTGTATACGTCAACGCAGGGCTTACGGATAGCTGTGCTTTTGACCCTCAGAACGGATGGGAGAAGGGTGTGACGCTTATCCTTGGGATGCTTGCCGGAGCCACAACGTTTGGGCACATGGGTATTGTGGGCAGTGACCAGGGAGGGAGTCTCTGGCAGCTTATCCTTGATAACGAACTCATTGGCTTTTGTAAGCGCGTGGCACGAGGGTTTTCCATCGATGAAGAGACCCTTGCCTTTTCTACCGTACGTGAAGGTATACAGGAAGGTTCTTTCCTGTCGCTTTCACACACGGTGCGGTGGCTGCGGGAGGAATTCTGGGTTCCTCCCTTGAGCTTTCGGGGAGCCTTCCGTGCAGGGGAGGGAATCCTCGAGCGCGTTCGGATGTTTCTGGAAGAGGTGTTTCACCTGCCTCTTCCTCTTCTTGAGGAAGAGAAGCTCCAGCAGCTTGACGACCTTTTGTCCCGGGAGGGTGAGTCATGTCAGGGGTACTCTGGAGCGAAATGACCGCCTGGGAGGTTGAAAAGCGGAGGGAAGTTTCGGGGAGGGTTATTGTTCCCTGTGGCTCTACCGAACAGCACGGGGAGCACCTCCCCACTGCGACGGACACTTTCTGTGTTCTTGAGGTGGCAAAACTTGTGGCCGAACGATGTGAGGCGGTGGTGGCTCCACCGCTCTTTTTCGGTCTTTCGTACCCTCACCGGGGATTTCCGGGGACCATTGAGCTTTCTCTTGAAACCTATCTCCGGGTGATCCAGGACATCGCCCTGTCCCTTGCCCGAGGAGGATGGAAGAAAATCGTTTTCCTCAACGGTCATTACGATAACCTCTATGCCATCGCCTATGCCCTGGCGGAAGTTGCGCCTTCCTTCCCCCCAGAAACCATCGCCTACACCCTTTCTTACTGGGAGGGACTGGCGGGCGAAGCCGCTTCGGTGTTTACCGAGGGAGGACGGGGACTCCATGCCGGTTTTGGGGAGACGGCACTCTGTCTCGCCGTCTGTGGCGAGCTGGTGCGAAAAGAAAATCTCAGGGCGGAGTTTCTCACCCGCTCCCCACTGCCATCCTCGGTGCACGTGGCGTATTTTCTGACCCATCCCGGGTCGCTCTTTAAGGTGACGGTAAGCGGTGTATGGGGGGATCCCCTTCCCG
>JAPWUU010000164.1 GCA_028275365.1 Candidatus Caldatribacterium sp. | reverse complement strand
CTCTTCGTCATGGAGGCCACAGGGGTCTACCACCTGAAGCTTGCCCTCTTTCTGAAGGAGCGAGGTTACCCGGTGAGCGTGGTCAACCCCTTCGTGGTGAAGAAGTACGCCGAGATGCTCCAGAAAAAAGCCAAGACTGACCCTGTGGATGCCAGGATCCTGGCCCAGTTCGGGTTCTTCGCTTCCCCTCCACCCTTCGTCCCCAGGGACAAGAAGGCCTACCTCCTTGAGGAGATCCAGAAGACCATCGAGGACTACCAGAAAAGGAGAACCGAGATCCTCAACCACCTGGAGGCCCTGAAGCACCATCCCTTCCCCCACCCCAGGCTCCAGAAGCTCTACGAGGAGGAACTCCAGAGAATCGAAGAGACCCTGAAGACCTTAGAGAAGGAAGCCGAAGACCTGGCCCTCCGGTATGCCCCAAGAGCGTACGAGCTCCTCCTGAGCATCCCTGGGGTAGGGAAGAGGCTGGCCTGTGCCATTTTGGGCATCCTCTCGCCCCTCACCCGCTTTGCAAGGAGTAAGGAACTCGCAAGCTTCCTCGGTCTTACCCCCCAGATAGACCAATCCGGGAAGAGGAAGGAACGGGCCTGGATGAAGCAGGGGGAATCCCTTCCTGCGGAAGCTCCTCTTTCTTTCCGCCCTCAGTGCTTCCCGGTTCAACGAGCAGTGCAGGGTGCTCTATGAACGCCTACTCTCCCGGGGGAAACCCAAGAAGGTGGCTTTGATAGCCGTAGCCAACAAGCTCCTGCGGCAGATCTTCGCCATCCTGAGGAGTGGGATTCCCTATGACCCCCATGACTTAGAACGGAAAAGGAGTCTTGCCTTCCAGGGGACTTGACGTTGAACACAGAACATTCCGAGCCGTGAAGCGGCGAGGAATCTCTGAGATTGCTTCGCAAACGGAAAGACGAGCTCGCAATGACAAAATGGGGGTCATTCCGAGCCGCGAAGCGGCGAGGAGTCTCTGAGACTGCTTCGCCAAACGAACAAACGAGGCTCGCAGTGACAAAGAAAAAGGACGAAACGACGACCTCGCAGGAATAGAGGGAAAGAGCGGAAAGACGGGTTTGCGGTAACAGTGAGAAGGAGCAAAGCCCTTTCTCATCCTCCTGAAAAGATTGAAACCTCGGGGCAATCTGCAATAACAAGAAAAGCAAGGAAGCGCTTCAGAGTCCAGCACCACCGGTGTTGCGAACCTGAGGAACCTGGTGTAAACTGGTCGTAGACTGGTCCTTTTCAGGAGGTTGCCATGGCTACCGTAGGAGCATATGAGGCGAAGACGAAATTCGCAGAGCTTTTAGAGCGAGCCCGAAAGGGGGAACAGATTATCATCACCAAAAACGGTGTGCCGGTGGCCGTTCTCTCTGGCATTCAGCCAAGGACCGATCCCAAGGAGGCTATCGCCACAATCCGTGACCTTCGCAAAGGCCACACCCTAAAGCCGTTTTCTTTGCGGGAACTCATCGAGGAAGGTCGCCATGCCCGCTGAAGCCATGCTGGTCCTTGATGCTTCGGTCGCTGTGGCCTGGGTGTTTGAGGATGAGACCACTCCATACACCGAGGCGGTGCTCGAGTTCCTAAGCCGGGGACAGGCGGTCGTCCCTTCAATCTGGCTTCTTGAAGTGAGCAACGCCCTGGTGGTGGCAGAACGGCGGAACCGGCTGAAAGAGGCGGATACCGCTCGCTTTCTCCTTGCGCTTTCGCAGCTTCCCATTACCGTGGAAGCGGAGTCTGCAGCGCAGGTATTCGGCAGTACCATACAGCTTGCTCGAAGATACGGACTTTCCACCTATGATGCAGCCTACCTTGACCTCGCCGTGCGTCTTGGAGTTCCCCTGGCAACCCAGGACAGGGACCTGCGTCAGGCTGCCGCTCTCTGCGGGGTGGAGATTTTCATCCCTTCCTGAGGATTGCCCCGGTTTCGCTTGATACTGCAAAGAACGGAACAACGCAATCTCAAGGTCGCGAAAAGGGTCACCACGAGGGGTCTTTTTCTGCTGTCACCGTGAGGGTTTCTCTGTTTGCTCCCGCGAACTTCTCCTCGTCGGTCATTCTAAAAGCTGCGAAGCGGTGAGGAATCCCTGAGACTGCTTCGGAGAAGAAAAGACGAGCTCGCAGTGACTCTTTTTGTTGGTCGTTGCGAGGGGGCAAAGCCCCGAAGCAATCCGGCAGACGTTCCTCTGCCGTTGCGAGCGAAGCAACCTCGTATTCCTGGACAGGGGTCTTTGAGACTGCTTCGCAAACGAGACTACGAGCTCGCAGTGACAAAGAAAAAGGAATCACCGCGAGGGCCCTTTTCCAGTGTAACTGCGAGGGTTTTCACTTTGTCACTCGGAGACGAAAAGACGACCTCGCAGGGACTTCCCCCTCTTGTCATTGCGAGGGCCAAAGGCCCGAAGCAATCTCGCAATTGAGACTGCTTCGGAGGCGAAAATGCGAGCTTGCAAGGACAAAGAAAGGGGCAAAAAGACGGGGTCACAGCAATACAGAAAAGGGTGAGAAGACGACCTTGCGATGACCGCCTGAGAAGCGAAAGACAAGGCCTGCAATGACACTCCAGTCCTCTGAGCAGAGAACCGGCCCCA
>JAPWUU010000163.1 GCA_028275365.1 Candidatus Caldatribacterium sp. | reverse complement strand
TGTGGTATACGGCCTGGTCAATTGGAATCGGGGTGGAGATGGTGTGCAACCAGAGAAAATCCTCCGCTGGGAGAAAGAAGAAGAGGAGCTAACGGAGTAAGGAGGGAGAAACATGTACCGTCTTGCCCTTGTGCTTGCAACGCTTGTGTACCTCCTCATCACGGGGTACCTCGGATACGTCGCCTACCGGAGGACTAAGACAACCACAGACTACCTTCTTGCCGGGCGGGAAGCCCACCCTTACATCATGGCCATGTCGTACGGAGCAACGTTCATCAGCACCTCGGCTATTGTGGGCTTTGGAGGGACAGCGGCACTTTTCGGACTGAGCCTTCTTTGGCTCACGTTCCTGAACATTTTTGTCGGGATATTCATCGCCTTTGTCTTTTTCGGCCACCGGACCCGTGCCATGGGATACAATCTTGACGCACACACCTTTCCAGAGCTTCTGGGAAAACGCTTCCAGTCGAGATTCATCCAGGTCTTCAGTGGCATTTTGATTTTCCTTTTCATGCCCATCTACGTCTCTGCAGTCCTCATGGGAGCCACGCAGTTTCTCACTGTGAACCTCAAGGTGGATTATGAAGCCGGTCTTCTACTCTTTTCCGCCATTGTCGCCCTCTACGTCATCATGGGAGGCTTGAAAGGTGTCATGTATACTGATGCCTTTCAGGGGACTGTGATGTTCGTCGGCATGCTCTCTCTCCTCTTTCTCACCTACTACCGCCTCGGGGGCGTGACCCAGGCTCACGAAGCCCTCACTGCTCTCACCCCAAAAGCCCAAGAGGTTTTTGGCGCCATGGGACACCGGGGATTCACCAGCATGCCTGCCTTTCTCTCCCCTCTCTGGTGGACAGTCGTGTCCACAATTGTCCTTGGGGTGGGTATTGGGGTTCTGGCGCAGCCACAACTTGTTGTTCGCTTCATGACTGTGCGGAGTAGCAGAGAGCTCAACCGGGCTACGGCCATTGGAGGGATTTTCATCCTTGCCATGACAGGAGTCGCTTTTGTTGTTGGGGCACTCACCAACGTCTACTTCTTCAACACCACTGGCCAGATTTCTTTCCTCGCCGCCCAGAAACAAGTCGATTCTATCATCCCCCTCTTCATCGAAAGAACCATGCCTTCATGGTTTAGCATTCTCTTCCTCGTCACGCTTTTTGCTGCAGCCATGTCCACCATGAGTAGTCAATACCACACGATAGGTACAGCCCTGAGCCGTGATATCTTCGAAACACTTACAGGGCGAAAGGGCACTATCGGCCTCAGCCGTGTTGGAACGTCTATCGGGATTCTCCTGAGTACCTTCCTTGGGTGGGGTCTGCCTCGCTTCTATGGCGCGGGGTCAGAAATCATTGCCCGGGGAACCTCCATTTTCTTTGGTCTCTGCGCTTCAACGCTTCTCCCCATGTACATCGGGGCTTTGTACTCCCGCCGCATCACCAAGGCCGGAGCCATCGCCGGAATGGTCGCGGGCTTTGTCGCAAGCATGTTCTGGTTCCTCTTCGTGCATGAAAAGGAATCCCAGGTCCTTGGGTTGTGCCATGCCCTTTTCGGACGGGGTGCCCTGTGGGGTCTTCCCTGGAAAGTCGTGGATCCCATCGTTATTGCGCTTCCTCTTGCCGCCCTCGTAACCGTCCTGGTGAGCCGCTTCACGCAACCCCCAGACGAGACTCACCTCAAAACCTGCTTCAATGGCCTCTCATGAAAGATGGCACCGGGAAACCGGTGTTTCCCGGTGCCAGAGCGTGGTATAATACTTCAAAAGGCAAAAACTGCCTGCGGTGAGGAAGCGGAATGCTTCTGAAACCAAGGGAGTTAGTGAACCTGGTCTATTCCTCCCGCAGGCCAGGTTTTTGTTTTTCCGTCGGGAGGTGACGGCATGCTGACGAGAGACGTCCCACGTAACGTGCGAGAGTGGATGCAAAGCATCATCAGGGAAGAAGAAATCAACCGGTACCTTGTCAACGGGCGTGATTTTATCAATGACGAGGAGATTGAAGAACTCCTCCGAAAGTATCGGAATCCTGAGCCCCAGAGGGTCCGGGACATTATTGCCAAATCCCTTGCTCTGGAACGCCTTGAACCGGAGGAGACCGCAACGCTACTGAACGTTGAGGATGAGGAGCTGTGGGAAGAGATTTTCCAGGCAGCAGGTGAGGTGAAACGGAAGGTCTATGGAGACCGCATCGTCACCTTCGCCCCACTGTACTGCAGCAATTTCTGCGTCAACAATTGCCTCTACTGTGGATTCCGAAGGGACAATCACCTGCAGCAGCGGAGGCGGCTCACCATCGAGGAGGTTCGGAGGGAAGCAGAAGCTCTGGTTTCCATGGGGCATAAACGCCTCATCATGGTGTACGGAGAGCACCCTCTTTCTGATGTTGACTATATTGCCAGAACCATCCAAACCGTCTACGAAATAAAAGTCGGCAATGGGGAAATCCGCAGGGTCAACGTCAACGCAGCACCCATGGATATTGCCCGCCTTCGGGTCCTCAAAGAAGTTGGTATTGGGACGTTCCAGGTTTTTCAAGAGACGTACCACCACGAAACGTATCGAAAGGTTCATCCCGAAGGAACCCTTAAGGCCCATTACCGGTGGC
>JAPWUU010000162.1 GCA_028275365.1 Candidatus Caldatribacterium sp. | reverse complement strand
GTAACGGTGGAGTGAGGGGGGAGCCCCCCTTGTTTTCTTTGTTGATTTGTTGTACACTTGTACAACAAGTAAACAGGAGTACCGAGAGGTGAGGGCGATGGCGAAGACGTGGTACCCGATCATCGACTACGAGAAGTGCACGGGCTGCCTGACGTGTGTGAACTTCTGTCCCCATGGGGTGTACAGAGAGAACGGCGGAAAGCCTGAGGTAGTCAACCCCCTGGAGTGCGTGGAGTTCTGCCGGGGATGCCAGAAGCTCTGCCCGGCCGAGGCAATAACCTACTTTGGGGATACCAAATAGAGGAGGTGCGTACCATGGCGAAGAAAGGCGTCATTCTCTGTGTCTGTCAGGGAACCTGTCCGTCGTTCCATCAGATGAATATCTTCGAGGTGCTCAATGCCCTGCGGCGGGAAAAGCTTGTCGACTTTGTCGGCATCCATCCGCAGCTGTGTGCCTCTGATGGGGATGTTTTCTGGGAGGTCTTCCTGAAGGGGACAGATGATGTGGAGAAGCTCGTTGTCGCCGGATGTCACGCGGACATGCAGAAGAAGATGTTCCGGGATGCTTTTGAGAAAGCCGGTTTTGCGAAGGAGAAGCACGTCGGCGTTGACATCAGGAATATGACCACAGAACAGGCGATAGAGGCCATAAAGTCGGTCCTGTGAGTCGGTCCGGGGCTTCGCCGCCCCGGACCCAGGGATTTCCAGGTGAAACCCCGCATCGTCCTTTTCGTATAGAAGGTTAGAGCCTTATGCGAGTTGAAGAGCTTTTCAAGGTTCTCTCCTGCCGGTGGCGTGTAGCCATCGTCAAGATCGTTGCGGAACAACCGCTCTGCCAGTGTGAGATAGAGCGCATGTTGCCTATCGACAAAACGAACCTCTCGCGCCACGTGAAATTGCTCCGAATGGCGGGGATTATCGAGGAGGAGATTCAGGGTCCGGCGAAGCGCATCTCCCTCAAGGACCCCCGAGTTCTCGAACTCCTTGCCCTTGCCGAGGCCATTGTGGGGGACACCGTTACGGTATCCGGAGAGGGAATGCCATGAAGAAATCCGTGCTCTTCCTCATCCTTGCGGTGGGTGCAGGGTGTGTGGTGTTCGCCTTCTTTGCCGGATGCCACTTCCTTTCGGGGGCACCTGTGGATATGCGGGTGAAGGATTTCACCCTGCCGCTTCTTTCCGGGGGGACGGTGCGACTCTCGTCGTACCTCGGGCAACCAGTGCTCCTTGTCTTCTTCACGCCCTCCTGCGGCCACTGCCACAGCGAGGCTCCCCGCCTTGAGGCGGTGTACAGGAAGTACAGGGACCGGGGGCTTGTGGTCCTTGGGGTGGGTTACATCGGAAGGAGTACTGAAGAAGCGCTCCGGAACTTTGTGACGGAGAACAACCTCACCTACCCTGTGGCCATCGATACTCCAGAGACGAAGATAGTGCAGCGCTACAACGTCTCCTGGGTTCCCCACAATGTCTTCTTCAATCGTCAGGGGAACATCGTCCGGGAAGAGCGGCGAGAGCTCTCCCCGGAGGAACTCGAAGAGTACCTCCAGGAAATCCTCTGAGCTACTCGATGGTCACGTACCAGTTCCCCTGCTTCTCCCAGGCAGAGAGGAATTGCCCAATAGGGTAGCTGTTGTAGGCGCCGTTTGGTTTTCCAGGGTCGTGGACGTAGATGGAGAAGCTGTCCATTCCTACAGCCACCATGGCATGTTTTGAGCTCTGCGGGTTCATGTCGGCAAAGACGGCAACAAGAACCGGTTTTCCCGCCCGGAGAAGCCCCCGAAGTACCTCCAAGTTCCCCATGCCGATTCGGGTCGGCACTCCCCGGCTTTCAAGGTATGCCCGAATCTGGAAGACGTTGGTGTAGTCACCGTTATATCCATTGATGGGAAGACCAAAGCGCGCATTGAGCCAGTCGTCTGCTTCCTTGATGTCCTCGGGAGAGGGTGTGGTGCCAAGGTAATACGCGGCAATCATCACTGCTGAGGCCACGCCACAGTTTCGAGTGTTTGACCAGTCACCAGGGGGAACTTGGGGGAGAAAGGGAACGTCAAGGAGGATTCGCTCCGTTGAGTATTCGACGAATTTTCCCCCGGTCTGTGCGGAGAACGACGAGGGGAGCTTCCCCTCAAAGGAGACGGTGGAACACCCGGCAATAAAAAGCGCAAGGAGAAGGATTCCAGAAAGCAGGAGAAACGCTGTGTTCTTCCGCACGTCCTCACACCCCCTTCGGTCTCCTCTCCGAGGGGGGAAGACGCGCCAGGGACTTGGCAGCCCAGCCGCCATAGCGTTTTTGCGCCGTAGGCCTGTGGCTTTGCGCCCTCCCCTTTCGGAGAGTTTGCCCTTTCATTCCCTCATCCTGGTATATCGGTAGAAAGGCGGGGAACTTTAGGGGGAACTCCAAAAAATTTCTCCTCTTCTTCCGGTGTCTTGGACTATAATGGTTCTCAAGCTATTATCCTGGAGGGATCTGGAATGAAAGAGGAACCCGGTGGACGTTCGAGTTCTACCCGTGGGGGCAATGGTCGCTCTCCTCGTCCACGTTCTCTTGGACCTGTGGGAGACCTCGAAGCGCATGTGCCACCTGACTGGTGGCGGCGCCTCTTTACCTCTCTCT
>JAPWUU010000161.1 GCA_028275365.1 Candidatus Caldatribacterium sp. | reverse complement strand
GGGGTACGGCAGCTTGAACGAAACATTGCTTCGGTGTGCCGGAAGGTGGCCAAACGCATAGCCTCGGGGGAGCAGGGTCCCTTTGTGGTTGACGTCCCGCTTCTTAGGGAATTCCTGGGACCCCGACGGTACTCCAGGGACATGTTCTCTCCTCAGGGAAGGGTAGGTGTAGCCGTGGGTCTTGCGTGGACCGAGGTTGGCGGAGAGGTCCTTTTTGTGGAAACGGTTGCCCTTCCGGGGAAGGGAAATCTCATCCTTACTGGGAACATGGGGAAGATCATGCAGGAATCGGCCCGCATTGTGCTCTCGTGTGTTCGGGAACGCTCGAGGGAGTGGCACATTCCCGAGGATTTCTACGAAAAGAAGGACATTCACATCCACGTTCCTGCAGGGGCAATCCCCAAAGATGGACCATCTGCCGGCATCACCATGGCGGTTTCCCTGGTGTCTGCGTTGACGAAAACCCCTCCCTGTCAGGGATTGGCCATGACTGGAGAGGTCACGCTCACGGGGCGGATTCTCCCCGTGGGAGGGATTAAAGAGAAGGTCCTGGCTGCATACCGGGCAGGCATTAGAACGGTGATTCTCCCCAGGGAGAACGAGAAAGACCTCGAAGAGGTTCCCGAGGAGGTCAGACGGGAGTTGCGGTTCCACTTTGTGGAGACCCTTGATGAAGCCCTGGCGCTGGCTTTTGAAAGAAGCCTTGAGGAAATATCCCTTGAAAGGGGGAATACCAATGGACTCGGATAGCCTGGATTTTCTGCGAAAACTCATCTCCACCCCCAGTCCTTCTGGTTTTGAGGAGGAAGTGCAGAGGATTTTTCTGGAGCGCATTCAGGACAGGGTCGATAGAACGTATAAAGACGTTCATGGTAATGCCTTTGGGGTTATCCACCCTGACAGAACCCCCCGGGTGATGCTTGCCGGACACTGTGATGAAGTAGGTCTTATGGTGGAGTACGTGAACGACCAAGGGTATATCCATTTTTCGGCTGTGGGTGGTGTGGACCCTCACGTCACTGCAGGAACCAGGGTTCTCATCCATACGGGTTCCGGTCCTGTTCCCGGTGTGGTGGGGAAAAAACCGATTCACCTCATGGAGGAAAAGGACCGTCAGAAGGTGGTGAAAATCGAGGAACAGTGGATTGACATTGGGGTGAAGACCAAGGAAGAAGCTCTCAAACTTGTGAGCATTGGAGACCCGATTACCTTTGACGTGGGCTTTCGACCCCTCTCCGGGACGAGGGTGGCAGGGAAGGGTTTTGACGACAAGGTGGGAGTGTTTGTTGTGGCAGAGACGCTCCGCCGGGTGAACCGGGAAAAACTCCGCTGTGCTGTATATGGAGTGAGTACCGTTCAGGAAGAGCTCGGTCTTCGGGGAGCGCGGACGAGTGCCTTTGGTATTGCGCCTCATGTAGGCATTGCCATTGATGTGACGTTTGCCTCCGATTGTCCGGATGTAGATAAGCGGAGAGTCGGCGACATAGCCTTAGGAAAAGGTCCAGTCATTGCGCGGGGACCCAATATCAACCCCAAGGTGTTCCAGCGGTTTGTGGACATTGCCAGAGCTCATGGAATTCCCTATCAGGTTCAGGCGGAATCCAGGGCAACGGGGACAGACGCCAACGCCATCCAGGTGACTAGAGAGGGTGTAGTGACGGGACTCATCGGCATACCTAACCGGTACATGCATACTCCTTCGGAGGTCATTGACACTGAAGACGTGGAGAACGCCGTGCGATTGCTCGTGCTTTTTCTTGAGAGCCTGAGTGGAGATGAGGACTGGATTCCCTGAGACTCTCTATGTCGGAATGGCGGAAGGACCCCTTTACTGAACGCTGGACCATTGTAGCCCCGGAGCGCGCAGGTCGCCCGTATGAATTCGGGGAAGGAGAGGAAACCCGGTGTCCTTTCTGTGAGGGCATGGAAACTCTGACCCCTCCTGAGGTGTTCAGCATTCGTCGTGACGGAACCATGGAGAACCAGCCGGGATGGTTTGTTCGAGTTTTTCCGAACAAGTACCCCGCACTCCAGAGGGATATCCCTTTTTGGAGTATGGAGGATGGGTTCCACCGGGCGATGAGTGGTTTTGGAGTGCACGAAGTCATCGTTGAAACTCCCCATCATGCTGTGGATTTCTCAGAGCTCCCCGAGGAACAGATTGTCAGGGTGCTGACGGCGTACAGGGAGCGGTTGCGGCATTTTGCAGGCGAGAGGGAACTCCGGTACGGCTTGATTTTCAAAAACCAGGGTGTGGAGGCTGGGGCTTCCATGAGCCATGCTCACTCTCAGTTTGTTGCTACACCTGTCATTCCTCAGGCCGTTTGTGCGGAACTCCAGAGCGCAAAGGCGTTTTACTCGCAGCGAGGAAAATGTCTCTTCTGTACACTCCTTGAACAGGAGAGAAAGAAGTTTGCCCGAATCGTTTTTGAAAGTGAACACTTTGTCGCTCTGGTTCCCTATGCTGCTCGTCTCCCCTTTGAGGTTGTGGTATTCCCGGTACATCACAGTGCTACCTTCTTGGAGGAAACACGCCTTGAAGACCTGGCTCAGACTCTACGCAGAGTCCTCCAGAGTGTTCGGGAATGCTCAGGAGGGTCCGCTTTTAACTTTGTTCTCC
>JAPWUU010000035.1 GCA_028275365.1 Candidatus Caldatribacterium sp. | reverse complement strand
ATCTTCCTTCAGGAACTCTCAAGCCTCCTCCACAATCCTCTCCACGGAGGGAATGACATACCGTTCCATGACCGGGGAGAAGGGGATGGGAACGTCGCAGATGGCCACCCACTTCACCGGGGCATCGAGAGTGACCTCGCGAAAACAGCCTCCTGCCCTCGCCGGCTTCTCAAAGGACTCTTCGAGATGATGCCCAGAGAGCACAAAAGCCCCGGGAAAGAACTCCCCGGGGCTTTTGTTGACCCTTCACACCTGGAATACGGCCACCGTCTCCTGGAGTTCCTGGGCGATTTTGCTCAGGGTCTCGACGGAAGAAGTGATCTCCTCAAGGGAAGCGCTCTGCTCCTCGGTGGATGCGGAGACCTCTTCACTTGAGGCAGCGTTCTCCTCAGCAATGGCGGCAAGAGCAGCCACCTGCTCGGCAATGGCGGCGATGTTCTCGGTGATTGATGCCACAGCCCTGGCAATGTCCCCGGAGAAGCGGATGACCTCGTGCTGCACCCCCTCCATGTCTTTCCGGGTCCCCTCAAGGACATCCCGGGAGGCACTGATCCGGCCAATGGCTTCCCGGACCTTTCCGATGGCGTCGATGATGTTCTGGAGCCCCCGGACCACGTTCTGGGCCTGGGAGACACCTTCTTTCACCTCAGCGCTTGTCCGGTCCATGCGGTGCACGGCATCCTGGGTGTCCTTCTGGATTTCGGCGATGAGCTGGGCAATCTGCTGGGCCGCCTGAGCCGAGCTTTCGGCGAGTTTGCGCACCTCTTCGGCCACCACCGCAAAGCCTCTTCCTGCCTCTCCGGCTCTGGCAGCCTCAATAGCAGCATTGAGGGCGAGGAGGTTGGTCTGCTCGGCAATCCCGGTGATGACGTCCACAATCCGTCCAATCTCCTGAGAGCGGCCCTCGAGCTTGGCGATGCTCTGGCCCACCTCCTGGGAGATCCGGGCAATGCGTTCGATGTTCTCCACAAGGAGGTTCAAAGCTCCCCGGCCTTTCTCTGCCTCATCGGCAACGCTTCCACCCTCACGCACCGCCTCCTCGATGTTCTTCGTCACCTCAGCAAGGGCTTCGGCGTTCTTTGTGATTCTCTCCCGGAGTGTCACCTCAAGGAGGTTGAGGTTCTTCTTCGAGAGTTCCTCGATGTTCTTCGCCTCATCGCTCACCTCATGGACCCTCTCATTGAGCTTTTGGAGCTCCTCTCCCTGGCGGTTTGCTCCATCAGCAACCTGGGCAATGGTTTTGGCAATCTCCTGGGTTGCCCGGGAGACCTCGCTCACTGAGGAGGTGAGCTCTTCGCTTGAGGCAGCAAGGGTTGTGGCGTGGCTCACCACGGTGCCGACGACACTCCGCCACCGCTTGACCATCTCGGCAAATGCCCGGGCCATCACCCCAAACTCATCCCTGCGGCGCAGGTGCGCTTCCTCCACCGAAGCGGTGAGGTCCCCCTGGGCAAGGCGCTCAAGGTATGCCACCATGCGCTTCACGGGGGCCACAAAGCTTCCGCTCAAAAAGAAAGAGAAGAACGCCACGGCAACACCCACAACGGCAAGGAGGAGCAGGGCAAACCGCATCTGTGCCCGGACGGGGGCAAGGATTTCCTGAACGGGGAATACCCCCACAACCCGCCAGTCCTTCCAGTTATCCCCCGAGAAGTACCGGTAGGGCTCGACTTTCGCGAAGACCCCGAATTGCTCCACTCCCCGGAAGGTGTACCGTACGGTCCCTCTTTCTCTCTGCAGGGGCTCGTTGAGGAACCCAAGGCCAAGCTCCTCAAGGGTCTTCCCGATAAGGGACTTATCAGGGTGGGCAACGATGTCTTTGTGCTTTGCGCAGTACACATACGGGTACCCGGTCTGGGCAAGGCGAACACCCTGGGTGATTTCCTCGCTGATTTTCGCGGCATCAAGGCGCAGGGTGACGACGCCGGCGAACGTCCCCCCGCTATCGTACACGGGACAGGCCACGTTCACGACGTACACCCCAAGATCCTGGGAGAGGCGGATGTCGCTCAGGTACGGTTTCCCTGTCGCCTTGGGGACCTGGAACCACTCAAGGTCGCTTTTGTCCTCACCCACCGCTCCACCTGAGTCGGCAATCTGGATGCCCGAAGCGTCCGTCAACGATGCGGAAAGCGTGAGGGGGTGGTCCTTCACGAATGCGGCAAGGACCCGGGACTTCTCTTCGGGGGAAACCTCGGGGGAAGTGAGCGTGCGGTCTTCTGCGAGAAAGAGGGCGTACTCGATGTTCCTCGAGAGGGTTGAGGCAAGCTCCTTGGCGACCTTTTCAACGATGACTCGGGCGTTCTCGAGTTCCCAGCCCGTGAGGGTGTCCTGAAAACGTGTGGTGCTGAGCCATGTGAGAACGGCAAGGGGGACAAGGGACACAAGGAGGAAGAACGCAAGGAGCTTTCCCCGCACACCAAGGGCAAAACGTGCTTTCTTCTCTGGCATAGGCAACCTCCTCCTTTCTACATACTTCCTACCTACCTATATCGTCACCTCCCCCAAAACCTTTAGCCTTCCCTGTGCTACAATACCGCCATGATTGAGCGGAAAACTCTCCTTGCCGATTTCGCCCTCCTTGGGGTAACCGTCATCTGGGGAGGAACGTTTGTGACCGTGAAGCACCTCCTTGCAAGCACGCCTCCCCTGGCCATACTTTTGTGGAGGTTCCTTGTGGCTTTTGGGGTGCTTCTTGTCTTTTCCCGACCGAGGACCTTCAGGGTGCTCTTTGCGGGGACCCTCCTTGGGGGAGCGCTCTTTCTGGGGTACCTTTTCCAGACCCTGGGACTCCTTTACGTCACCCCGGCGCGTTCGGCATTCATCACCGGGCTCTGCACGCTCATCGTGCCGATTTTCGCCCTTGTGATTCTCCGGACACGGCCAGAGAAGACGCTTCCTGTAAGCATTGCCCTCGCCCTTTTTGGGCTTTTCCTTTTGACCAGTGGGAACGGAGAAAAGACACCACTTCTTGTGGGAGACTTCCTGACTTTCCTCGGAGCGGTGGCCTATGCGCTGCAGATTGTCCTCGTTGAGCGGTTCGCAAAAAGCAACGACGCCTTTGCCCTGGCGACCGTCGAAATGGGGGCGGTAGCGCTCTTCAGCGCACTTTCTGGGGTTCTTTTTGGGGAAGGACACATGCTCCCCCGGGGGCTTTTCGCCTGGGGGAGCATCGTGTTCCTTGGTGTTGTGGCCACGGGAATCGCCTTCACCGTGCAGAAGGTTGCCCAGCGCTACACCTCGGCAACCCACGCAGGGATTGTGTTCGTTGCCGAGCCAGTCTTCGCCGCACTCTTCTCGTACCTTCTTTTTGGGGAACGCCTCACAGGACGAGGCGTTGTCGGATGCAGCCTCATTCTCCTTGGCATCCTCACAACACAGCTACGCCTCAGTCCTGGCGTTCCATCTCCTCGACTTTTAGCTCAAACTCAAGACCCTCAAGACAGAGAAGGTCGATGATTTTCTGCAAAAGCGCCTGCTCCTCGGCCCGACTCAGGGGGCTTCCCTTTCGCTTGAATTCCGAAAGTATAATCTTCATGCCCTCTTTCCTCCCCGTCTGAGCTTTTTCAGGGCTTCCTCAATTCGGTCCATGGCTTTCGCAAGGTTCTCAAGAGAGTTGGAGAACGAAATCCGGATATACCCTTCCCCGTAATCTCCAAAAGCCGTCCCCGGTACTGTGGCAACCCCGGCTTCCTCGAGGAGATAGCGCATCATCTCCTGGGAGGAAAGCCCAAAGGAGGTGATGTTCGGGAAGATGTAGAAAGCGCCCCGGGGTTTCACAAAGGTCAGACCCTCGATTTCTCGCATGCGTTCCACAAGGAAATCCCTGCGGCGGCGGAACTCGGCGACCATCTTCCGGACGGCGTCTTCGCCGTTGAGGAGTGCCTCCACTCCCGCCATCTGGGTGAAGGTGCAGGTGCAGGAGTTCGAATTCGTCACAAGGAGCGCAAGAAGGGGGGCGAGTTCTCTGGGGAGGACCGCGTACCCCAGGCGCCACCCGGTCATAGCAAAGGTTTTTGAGAAGGCGTCAAGGAGAATGGTGCGCTCTTTCATGCCGGGAAACTGAAGGATACTCACATGAGGCTCATCGTAGATGATTTCGCTGTACACCTCATCGGTGAACACGAGAAGGTCCTCTTCCTCGGCGATACGGGCGATTTCCGCCATGTCCTCCCGGGTCAGAACCGACCCTGTAGGGTTCCCGGGGGAATTCAGGACAATCATTTTCGTTTTGGGAGTGACCAGACGCCGGAGCTCCTCAACATCCACCCGGAAGTCATTCTCCTCCCGGAGACGAAGCGGAACGGCTTTTGCGCCAACGAAATCAATGATCGAACGATAGGCAGGAAAACCTGGGTCTGGATAGATGACCTCGTCACCCTCTTCAAGGAGCAAAAGGAAACTCAGGAAAATCACCGGTTTTGCCCCGGGGGTGATGATGACCTCTTCTGGAGAAACATCAACACCCCGGCTCCTTTTCATGTACACACAGACCGCTTCTCTGAGCTCGTCTATCCCGGCAGAAGGGACATAGTACGTGTGTCCCTCACGGATGGCCTGAATCGCCCGCTCTTTCACGTTCTCCGGGGTGTCAAAGTCTGGCTCCCCGATTTCAAGATGAATAATGTCCTTCCCCTGCTTTTCAAGCCGTTTCACAAGCGCCAGAACCTCGAAAGCTCCCTCCCCCCGGAGCCGGCAAACCCGATCCGCCACGCAAGCCTTGAGATTTGCGACCTTCTTGATACCCTCTGCGATTCTCATGCCCTTCACCTGCCCTGTTGGCAATACTTTACTGGGCTTCATGGGCTTTTGCAAGACCTCGCGGCGATTTTTCTCACCTCTGGGTGAGGAGCGCAACCGTCTCAAAGTACGGCGTCTGGGGAAAGAGGTCAAAGAATGCCAGCTTCATAAGGTCATACCCCCGGTCTCTAAAAAGGGCCACATCCCGAGCAAAGGTCCCAATATTGCAGGACACGTAGACCACCTTTTTTGGAGCAAGGGAAGACACTCGCTGGACGACTTTTTTGTCAAGGCCTGCCCGGGGAGGATCCACAATGACCACATCCACATGGAAGCGCGAGGAGGCGAGAAGCTTTTCCACCCTTCCCGGGATACAGGTGAAGTTCGTCCGGCCGTTTTTTCTTGCATTCTCAAAGGCATCCTCCACAGCCCTGGGGTTCTCTTCCACCCCCACGACTTTCTCCACCGCATCGGCCACAAAAAGGCCAATACCCCCTCCTCCACAGTAGAGGTCAAGAGCAGTCGTCACCGGACCATCGGCAAGGGTATACTCCCGAACTTTGGTGTACAGCGCTTCGCAAAGCAGAGAGTTCACCTGGAAGAAGCTCTCGATGGAGACCCGGAAGCTCAAGCGGCCAACGCTTTCAAAAAAGTAAGGTTCTCCCCAGAGAACGTGCTTCTCTTCAAAAATCAGCGCGCTGGCAGGGGAATTGTTGACGATATGCACAACCCCCCGGAGTTCCGGGAACATTTCCCGAAGCGCCCCCACAAGGAATGCTCTCTCCGGAAGGTCGAAGCTTGTGGTGGCAAGACCCACAAGGAGCTCGCCGGTTATTGGACTGTACCGCACAAGGAGGTTCCGCAAAACCCCCGTCTTCTGCACTGGGTCGTATCCGGGGATCCGGTGCTTCCTCCCGTATTCCCTGGTGAACTCAAGGAGTTTCTCCACAAGGTCCCGCCTCATAAGGAGACATGTCTTAAGGTCCACAACGTCCCAGAAGCGGTTGGCCGGACGAAGGCCAAGCACAAGCTCGCCGTCTTTCTCTCCGAAGGTGAACTCCATTTTGTTGCGATACTCAAAAGCCCGGGGCGAAGGCACAAACTCTTCACAGTGAATGCCTTCCAGAGCAACACCCCCAATGCGTTCGAGGACGTTCAGGGCGTGCTTTCTCTTCAAACGGACCTGCTCCTCGTACCGGACAAACTGCAGCTGGCATCCCCCACACCCTTCAAGGAAATGCGGGCAGGGAGGAGCAACACGGGCAGGAGAAGCCCTGAGCACCTCAAGGGCTCTTCCTGTGGCAAAGCTCCGCCTGACCTTTTCGACCTCTACCCGGCAGAATTCACCCTCAAGAACAAGAGGGACGAAGACCACGAAGCTGTTCCTCTTCAGAACCCCTTGGCATTCCGGGAGCGCAAAATCGAGTACCTCTCCCTCGAAAACATCGCCTTTCCGCACACCGAGCTCCTTCACCGCACCGAAGCCTCCTCATCCAGCCAAATTGTCTTTCCGATGCACGCGCATCACGACGTTCTCGCAGGACGATTCCTTCGCCGAATCACCTCGTAGAGCGCAATGCCTGCGGCCACAGAAACGTTGAGAGAAGAAACCGGTCCTTTCCCGGGAATCCGCACCGTATAATCGCAGAGGGAACGAACAATCCTCCGGATGCCCTCATTCTCCCCACCCACCACAAGGCCAACTGGAAAGGGACCGGGGTCGATATCCCAGATGCACTGCTTTCCGTCCACCTCAAGACCCACGATGACAAAACCTCCTTCCCGGAAAGCACGCACAATTTCTGTGAAGTTGTTCACCTGGATGACTTCCGCAACCTCCAGGCCCCCTGCGGCGGCCTTCACTGCTTGAGCACCAAGCGGCGCCGAACGAGCTTTGCTCACCACAACCCCATCAACACCGAAGAAGGCAGCCGTCCGAATGATGGCTCCGAGGTTCCTCGGGTCCTCCACCCGGTCGACAAAAAGCACCAGGGCATCTCGCCGATTCCGGGTGCTCCCAAGAAGGTCCTTCCAGGAAAGGCCTTTCTTCTCCCCACAAAGGAGCACGACTCCCTGATGGACGGCGTTTTTCCCCACAAGGTCCTCCAGAACCCTGTGTTCCACCCGTTCCACAGGGACGCCAAGACTTGCGGCAAGGCTTTCGATGCGCCGCACAAGGTCCCCATGGGTATTCTTCGCAAGGAGAAGCCTTTCAAACACCCGACGTCGGGCCCGAAGGGCCTCAAAGACCGGATGCCGCCCGTAAATGTACTCTGTCACGTTCCCTTTCCCTCCTGCCTGTACCAGCGGGCTCCAAGAGGGGTATCCTCAACCACGTACCCCAAAGCTCTTATGCGCTCCCGCAAGGCATCGGCCTGGGCCCAGTCCTTTGCTTTTCGGGCCCTCTCGCGCTCCTCCACAAGTTCCTGGACTTCCCGGTCCTCAGTCCCCACCTCCTCCCAAGGGACAATGCCGAGGATTTCCTCCACAGCGTCAAGAAAAGCGGCTATTGCCCCGAGGACCTCCTGACTCCATCGCCCCCGCGCTGGGAGAAGGTACTGGTTACCAAAGCGCATGAAATCCCCCACAACCCCCAGGGCCTGGGGCGTGTTGAAATCGTCAGCCAGCGCCCTGGAAAAAAGCAAAAAGAAGCGCTCGACTTCTCCAACGACGTCAGCTTCTCTTTCGGCCTGCCACCGCGGGTTCTCCTGAACCTTACGCCGGATGAAGGCAAAATTCCTCAGGAAGTTCTTCATCCGCTCCAAAAACTGCGCAGACGACTCAAGAAGCGCTTCGTCGATATTGATGGGATTGCGGTAATGGGTGCCAAAAAGCGCAAGGCGCAGAGCTTTGGGGTTGTACTTTTTTGTGAGCTCGCGTACCGTGATGATGTTCCCCAGGGATTTGGACATTTTTTCGGCGTTAATGGTGACGTACCCGTTGTGGAGGAAATACCGGACGAAGGGCTTTCCTGTGGCCGCCTCACTCTGAGCAATCTCGTTCTCATGGTGCGGGAAGATAAGGTCCACCCCTCCGGCGTGAATGTCCAGCGTCTCTCCGAGGTACTTCATGGCCATTGCCGAACACTCAATGTGCCAGCCAGGGCGACCCTTTCCCCAGGGACTCTCGAAGCAGGGCTCACCGGGTTTTGCGCTCTTCCAGAGCACGAAGTCCGCCGGGTTCCGCTTGGTGTACCGGGCTTCCACCCGGGCACCTTCCTGGAGTTCCTCAATGCGTTTCCGGGAGAGCTTCCCGTAGCGGGGAAAGCGAGAAACGTCAAAGAGGACATCCCCATCGACCACATAGGTAAAGCCCTTCTCTTCAAGCTTCCTGATAAGGGCAACGATTTCGGGGATGTGGTCCGTGGCCCTGGGATGCACCGTTGCCCGCCGCACTCCCAGCGTTTCGGCATCGCGCCAGTACTCCTCGATGTACTGCTCGGCCACCTCTTTTGGGTCTTTTCCAAGTTCCTGGGCTTTCCGGATAATCTTGTCATCAATGTCGGTGAAGTTCTGCACAAAAAGTACCTCATAGCCCACCTGTTCCAGGAACCTCCGGAGGGCGTCAAAGAGCACGAAAACCCGGGCGTTCCCAATGTGGATGAGGTCGTACACCGTCGGACCGCACACGTAGAAGCGAACTTTCCCTTCCTCAACCGGAACGAAGATGTCTTTTTCAAGGGTCAGAGTATTGAAGAGTCGAATCTCCATGGCCACTCCCTACTCTTTGGGTGAATTTCTCAATGCTCTCAAGCACTCTCCTTTTCCCCAGAGCCCAGAGGAGGCGGTGGAGTTCTGGCCCCTCTTCCCGTCCTATAAGGAGAACCCGCAAAGTACGGTAGAACATCCGGGGAGGGATACCGCTTGCTTTCTGTGCCCTGCGGAGCTCCTCTCGAAGGCGCGTCTCGTCTGCAAAGGCGTCCTCAGGAATCCTGGAAAGCACAAGAGAAAGCGCGGGAAGGAAGGCCTCGTTTTCCCCTGCCGGGGCCTTCGTCTTCCCAAGGGCAAGGGAAAGAGAGCGCACGAGGTCTTTCAGGGTCGAGGCTTCCTCCTGAAAGAGCGCAAGGAGTCTGAGGAGACGTTCCTCTCCAAGGGTTTTCTCCCAGGCTTCCCACATTGCCCCTGCAAAGGCCCGTACCCGTTCCCTCAGAACTCCCAGGGGGAGTTCCCGCAGATACACCCGGTTCATCCAGGTGAGCCTTGCGATGTCGAAAACCGCATTGCTTTTGCCAATTCTCCGAAGGTCAAAAAGCGCGACGAGTTCCTCCCGGGGGGAAATTTCTTTCCCCCCGGGGAAGGAATGCCCAAGGGTCAGGAGGTAGTTGAAGAGCGCCTCCTCGAGAAAACCCTCTTCCCGGAAAAAGCGAAGACTTACGTCTCCATATCGCTTGCTCAGCTTTGCCCCATCCGGGGAGAGAATGATGGGAACATGAGCGAAAAGGGGAGGGGAAAAGCCCAAAGCCTCGTACAGGAGCACCTGGTAGGGCGTATTGGGAAGGTGCTCTTCCCCCCGAAGAACATGAGTGATGCGCATGAGCGCATCATCCACCACACAGGCGAAGTTGTACGTGGGAAGACCGTCTGATCTCACGAGAACGACGTCGGTGAGCGCATCAGTGGTAAAGCTCACCCGCCCCCGCACCAGGTCCTCGACGGTGACCGTTCTCCCCGGAGGAACGCGAAAACGCCACGAAGGCTTCCGACCCTCCCTCTCAAGAGCCCTCCGCTCCTCTGGGGTGAGGAAGAGGCAACGGCGGGAATACCGGGGTGGTCGACCTTCCTCAAGGGCCTCTTCTCGTTCCTTCTCCAGTTCTTCGGTGGTGCAGTAACAAGGGTAGACATACCCTTCCCTCTGGAGCTTCCTCAGGAACTCTTCATAAATTGCCCCTCGCTCCGATTGACGGTAAGGTCCAAAGGGCCCTCCCTTGTCGGGACCCTCGTCCCAATCCACCCCAAGCCAGGCCAGATCCTCATATATGGCCTGAACGAATTCTTCCCGCGAGCGAAGGGGGTCGGTGTCCTCAATCCGGAGCACAAACGTCCCCTTCGTCTTCCGGGCAAAAGCCCAGTTGAAGATCGCTGTGCGTGCTCCCCCAAGGTGCAGAAACCCCGTGGGGCTTGGCGCAAAGCGGGTCCTCACCTTTTCTTCCACCGAATCACCTCGATACGGACACTGTTCACCCCCGCCTCTTCAATCCCTAGGGCCTTCGCCGCAACAAGGGAGAGGTCCACCACCCGGTTCTTCCGCCAGGGGCCGCGATCGTTGACCTTCACCACCACACGCTTCCCGTTTTTGGGATTGGTCACAAGGAGCACGCTCCCCAGAGGAAGGGTTCGATGCGCCGCAGTGAAAGCGTATGAGCTGTAGACCTCGCCTGAGGAGGTCTTCCGTCCGTCGAATTTCGGGTGGCAAAAAGAGGCAAGGCCGGTGAATGCCTCCTCCGCCTCACACGTTCCTTCGGACACCCCGTAGAAGGCCATCTGGACTTCGTTCAACCACAGGATGGCAAGGTCCAGCGGGTTAGAAGAGTTGGAGCGAGCATCTTCTCGAAAAACAGAAAAGAGCCTTTTCCCACCGCAGAACGCACTGAAAGCACCACTTTGCTCTCGCACAATACGAAAAGTGGGAGGACTTTTCCATGAAGCGGCGAACACCTCCTGGAGCCGCCTGAAGATGGCCTTTGCCCGCTCTTCGCAGGAAGCATAAGACCCACGAAAGCGAACACGCAAAAGCACCCGTCCATCGGCGAGAATGACGAAAACGCCCCGTTCCTCCACAAGCGAGAGCTTCGGTTGCGCCTGCACAGTCGGTACTGCCACAAAAACCCCAAACACCACAAGAAGCAGAATCCCTACGGTTTCCCTTGCACCAGGAGACTGACGGCAAAACAACACATTCCTTCACCCCTTCCAATGCTCCCGAGGCCCTCGTTGGTCGTGACCTTGAACCCAATCCGCTCTTGAGGCACACCGAGAATCCGGGCAAGGTTCTCCCGGATGCGGGCCACAAAGGGAGCAATTCTGGGTTTTTCGGCAACGAGCATGATGTCCACGTTCCCGATGTCCCACCCTTTTTCCCGAACCCTTGCCACCACATCTTCGAGGAGCCTCATGCTCTCTGCATTCAGCCATTTTGGGTCCTGCGGTGGGAAGAACTCCCCTATGTCCCCAAGACCACAGGCCCCAAGGAGACTGTCCATGAGCGCATGGCACACCACATCGCCGTCGGAATGGCCCAGAAGTCCCCGCTCAAAGGGGATGGGCACACCCCCAAGGACGAGTCTGCGCCCCTCAACAAGAGGATGGATATCGTATCCTAAGCCTACCCGGTACGGGACCATCGCACTCTGAAGCGGAGCATCTCCTCGGCCAGAAGGAAGTCCTGAGGAGTGGTGATTTTCAGGTTCTCCTCTGACCCCAAAACAAGGTGCACCGGAACCCCGAGACGTTCCACAAGCGAGGCGTCATCGGTCCCCTGGAAACCCTCTCTCCTGGCCTGCTCAAAGGCCTGAAGGATGAGGCCCACGCGGAACGCCTGAGGCGTCTGAGCCCGCCATACGGTCCTGCGGTCCAGGGTCTTCTGCACCGTCTGCCCATCAAGGGAGAGTTTCAGGGTATCCACAGAAGGAATGGCCACGCACACAGCCTCGTGTTTCCTCAACCCCTCCACACACCGCCACAGAACCTCTTCCCCCACCAGCGGCCGCACCCCATCGTGGATGAGGACGAAATCCTCGGGATGGTCCCGGTACACTTTCACTCCCTCGTACACCGAGTCCTGGCGCGTGGCGCCACCAAACACGTACCGCCTGACCTTGCGGAAACGGTACCTCTCGAGAACCTCCTGCTCGAAAATCTTCTCGTGCAGGGGGTGAATGACCACGGTGACCTCGGTAACAGGTTCAAACCGCTCAAAGGCTTCAAGGGTGTGTGCCAGAACTGGCTTCCCAAGGAGCGGGAGATACTGCTTGGGCAAAGTGGCATTCATCCGTTCTCCAATTCCTGCTGCCACCACCACAGCGAAAAACGACGAACCCAGAGGCCTCACCCTTTCGTTTTTAGGCGGGCAAAAATCATCCGCCCCGCAGGAGTTTGCAGGACACTGGTGACGACCGTATCCACAGTGGCATTGATGTACCTTTTCCCCTCCTCCACCACCACCATCGTCCCGTCATCAAGGTAGCCCACACCCTGGTCTGCCTCTTTCCCCTCCCGAATAATCTGGACCCGGAGTTCCTCACCCGGAAGGACATAGGGTTTCAGGGCATTGGAGAGCTCGTTGATGTTGAGGACCTCCACACCTTCAAGCTCGGCAATCTTGTTCAAGTTGAAATCGTTGGTGATGACCCGTGCCCCCATGATTTTCGCCAGCTTAATGAGTTTGGCATCCACATCCCGGATATCGGGGAAATCTCGATCGATGATGCGGATGTTGACCTTCTTTTCCTTTCTCATTCTATTCAGGATGTCAAGACCGCGCCGGCCACGGTTCCGCTTGAGAGGGTCCTGGGAATCCGCAACCTGCTGGAGCTCCCGGAGCACAAAGCGAGGGATCAGGAGTTCTCCCTCGAGAAAGCCCGTTCTGCAGATATCCGCGATTCGCCCATCCACAATGGCACTGGTGTCCAGGATTTTCCCCGTTGCCCCCTGGCCTCGTAGGAACCGTACTCGGGGAAGACCGGTGAGGAGGGAGACGATGTCGTCCTTTCGCAAGAGAAAAACCGCAAGACCAAGAGCTCCACAGATAATGGTCACCACAAGCGGTAGTGCCGCGTTCTTAAAGGGCAAAAAGGATATCGGATAGGTGAGGAGCACTCCGATAACCA
>JAPWUU010000160.1 GCA_028275365.1 Candidatus Caldatribacterium sp. | reverse complement strand
CTGAAAAAGTTCTTGAGCTCTCGCTGCGACATCTTTCCGGAGCCTTTGGCGAGAAGGTCCGCAGATGGAAAGAATGCCTGGTCCTTGTGGGAGCGTACCTTGTGGCATCCTGCGACTTCCCCGATGTTCCCATCGACGACGTGGTGGGGTTTGTTCGCCAGAACCTTCGGTTGCTTTCTGAGGAAATCCGCAGAGAACTCGTTCAGAGCAACCGCTTAAGGCCCCTGGAGGAGGGGACACTCGTGGTCATCGTGGGGAAGCCGAACGTTGGGAAGTCGAGCCTTCTGAATCTCCTTGTGGGGAAGGACCGGGCCATTGTCACGCCCTTCCCCGGGACAACACGGGATGCCATCGAGGAACCGGTGCTCCTTGAGGGGTTGCCCTTCCGTTTTGTGGACACTGCAGGGATCCGGGAAAGCGAGGACCCCGTGGAGAGAATGGGGGTGGAACGGGCGAAGGCATACCTAAAGCGGGCGGATTTCGTCATTGCCGTTTTCGACCGGAGCCAGCCTCTGGAAGCTGAGGACTGGGAACTTGCCCGCTCTATCCGGGGTCGACCTCACCTTGTGGTCCTCAACAAGAGCGACCTTCCCCCAAGGCTCTCTCGGGAGGAACTTGAAAGGCTCTATCCGGGGGAGACTATTCTTGAAGTTTCGGCGCTCACCGGAGAGGGGAAAGAGGCGCTGCTTCGAGCGCTTGTGGAGTACGTGCAGAATTCCGTGGGGCCTGAGGAGGACCTTGTTCTCCTTACCGCTCGTCAGAGAGAAGAGCTAACGGGAATTCTTGGGTCTCTTGAGGAGGCACTGAAGGCCCTCGAGGGTGAAGCGTCCCTTGACGTGGTGGGAGTTCTTGTTGATGAGGCACTTTTGGGGATGAAACGTCTCACCGGAGAAGCGGTGGACGAGGAAGTGTTACGGGCGCTTTTTTCCCAGTTCTGCATCGGGAAATGAATGTTCCACGTGGAACATTCATTTCCCGGAGTTCTTCCTTTCTGCCACCTGGTCGAAATTCACGATTTCCACAATGTCTCCCCTGACCACCATGGCGTACAGCCCCTTTCTGGTTAGAAAGCGCACGGTTTCCTCGCGCATGTTGAGCGCAGCGTAAATACCCACCATGGTGTATGCCGCAAGTTCGGGAAGAAAGACGGGAATTTCCTCGAGTTTCTTCAGGAAAAGGTCGATGTAGTCGACCCTGTCAGGATCGGCTTTCACCTCAACAACAAAAGCTCTTCGTTCCTCAGGGCAAAGGGCAAGGATGTCGAGCTCCAGGCTTTTCCCATCTTTGCGTACGAGTTTTTTCACATCCACAACAGAGGGACGACGTCCGAAGTACTTCTCTAAGGCCATGTCGATGGAGGGAGCAAAGATGTCCTCTACGAGGGTACCGAGCTTGTTCGCCAGATTCCCCCACTGCCGGTTGAGGTTTTCGATGTTCCTCTTCGACCATTCCTTGAAATCGAGCATCTCGTCTTTAAAGGCCTTCATTTCATCTTTGAAAACTCTCATTTCATCTTTAAACGCCAGCATCTCATCCTTGAAGGCTTTCATTTCATCTTTGAAGGTCCTCATCTCATCTTTGAAGGCCCTCATCTCATCCTTGAAGGCTTTCATTTCATCTTTGAAGGCCCTCATCTCATCCTTGAAGGCTTTCATTTCATCTTTGAAGGCCCTCATCTCATCCTTGAAGGCTTTCATCTCATCTTTGAGGTTCTGGATTTCGATTTCCGTCTTCTGCTGGACGTACACAAGGCGCATGAGGGCTTCCTCGAGTCTGTCAACCCGTTCTTTCAGCACGGCCACAGGTATCACCTCAGCGGTATTGTACCCAATTTCCCCTCGGGGGTCCACTCTCCTCTCACAGGGGGCGCTTCTTCGGTATTCCCGGCCGGCGGGGGTAAGGCAGGGGTGTGGGAGCTTCCTTTTCGACAAGGATAAGGGTAGTCTTGCGGGACCGGAAGGGGATGGCCACTTCCCGTAGAGTTCTGATGCTACAGCGGAGTACCTCCAGGGCTCTTTGGGCTTCTTCGGCCTCTTTTTTGGCCTCTCTGCCCTTGTAGTAGAAGGCCAAGCCCCCGCAGCGGAGGAAAGGAACAGTGAGCTCCAGGGTTTCCCGAAGACCACCCAGAGCCCGGGCGGTGGCAAGGTCGAACTGTTCACGGAGGGATGAGTGGTGCGCCAGGGTTTCTGCTCGCTCGCACAGGACGTCCACACCCTCAAGGCCAAGCGCACGGAGAGTGGTCTCAAGAAAGTGGCACTTCTTCGCCGTGGCCTCAATCAGGGTGAGTTTGAGCGAGGGACAGGCGATTTTCAGGGGAATCCCCGGGATGCCGCCCCCTGTCCCCACATCAAGAAGACGCTTCCCCACAAAGACCAGGTCCTCTAAGGTAAAGGCTGTGAGGCTATCGAGAACCCCCTCAACGAGGATGTCCTCCTCGGTTTTGAAACCGGTGAGGTTGAGGGAGCGATTGGCTTCGTTGAGGAGGTGGACGAAAAGGAGCATCCGTTCTTCCTGTTCCTCAGAAAGCGAAACACCAAGGAGTGCTCTCCCCTCACGGAAGATGTTTTTCAGTTTGTCCACAGGTTATCCACAACTCCATCCGCTCGTTTTTCTAAAACGTCGCTCAAACATTTTTGCTGTATACGCCTGGGGAA
>JAPWUU010000034.1 GCA_028275365.1 Candidatus Caldatribacterium sp. | reverse complement strand
CAGGGTATGGTGCGTCACCAGAAAAAGACCTCATAGAAGAATCCCGAAAGCAGGAAAAAGCCGTCCGATCTCTCCAGAGGCGTTTCTTCCTGAGCCTGCTTTTGAGTCTGCCCCTGGCTTATTTCATGGTGCTTGACTTCTCCCCCTATCTTCCCGGGAGCGCTGTCCTCCATCCCTGGATGGGCCTGATTGCTCTGGGCTTCGCCACACCGGTGCAATTCCTCTTCGGAATGCCCTTTTACCGGGGCATGTGGTCGAGCCTGCGTCTGCGTTCCTTCAACATGGATAGCCTCATTGCCATTGGCACCTCGGTCGCGTACTTCTATAGTCTCGGGAACTACCTTGCCCATGTGCTCCACCGCGGCTTTTTGCTTGGGATGGGAGGGATGGAGAACCCTCATCTCTACTTTGAAGTTTCAGCCTTTTTGATCACCTTTGTGCTTTTGGGGAAGTGGCTTGAAGGGAAAACCAGAAGCAAAACGTCTGAGGCGGTGCGCAAGCTCTTGAGTCTGCAGGCCAGAACTGCCCGGGTGAAGAGAGGGGACACGTTTGAGGATGTGCCTTTAGAAGAGGTTCGGGAAGGAGATGTGATTCTCGTCCGTCCTGGAGAGAAGATTCCGGTGGATGGGCGGGTGGTGCGGGGCTACTCGGCAGTTGACGAATCGCTCATCACCGGAGAGAGCCTTCCGGTGGAGAAAAAACCTGGTGACCTGGTGATTGGTGCAACTATCAACAAAACCGGGAGCTTTGAGCTTGTGGCTACAAGAGTTGGCAAAGACACAGTCCTTGCCCGTATCGCCCATCTTGTGGCTGAGGCGCAGAACTCGAAGGCCCCCATTCAGGATCTGGCGGACCGGATTGCTGCGGTGTTTGTTCCGGTGGTACTCTCGGTGGCGCTGGTGACGTTTCTTGTCTGGTACTTCCTTTTGGGAGCCTCGCTCTCTTTCTCGCTCCTTGCCATGGTTTCGGTAATCGTGATTGCCTGCCCCTGCGCTTTAGGCCTTGCGACCCCCACGGCACTTATGGTGGGGACTGGAAAGGGGGCTGAGTACGGCATCCTCATCAAAGGTGGAGAGGTTCTGGAAAAGGTCGGGGATATCGACCTTGTGGTGTTCGACAAAACCGGAACCCTCACCCAAGGGAAACCCCGGGTAACCGAAGTGGTGGGGTTGAGGAGACCAGAAAAGGAGGTCCTCCGTATTGCCGCCACTTTGGAGCAGTCTTCGGAACACCCCCTGGCGGAGGCGATTCTGGAAAAAGCCAGAGAAGAGGGTGTTGTTCTCGGAGAAGCTGAGGGTTTCCGGGCTTTCCCCGGGAAGGGGATTGTGGGGAGAATCGACCGGGAGGAGTACTATCTGGGGAGCGCTTCCTTCATCGCCGAGAGCACGAAGGGAGCCTTCCAGGAGGAGATAGTGCGGAGATTCGAGGAAGAAGGGAAAACCGTGGTGCTCCTGTCCAACGCGCGAGAGGTCCTGGGCCTTCTGGCTGTTGCCGATACCCTCAAGACCGGTGCCAGGGAAGCGGTCCAGAAGCTGAAAAACCTTGGGCTTTTGGTATACATGGTAACCGGCGATAACCCAAGGGTTGCCCGGGCCATTGCCCGGGAAGTGGGGATTGCGGAGGACCACGTGATTGCTGGGGTCCTTCCTGAAGACAAAGCTCGCGAGGTGCAGAAGCTTCAAAGAAACGGCCATAAAGTAGCTTTTGTGGGGGATGGGGTGAACGATGCGCCGGCCCTGGCGGTGGCAGACCTCGGCATTGCCGTGGGGCAGGGGGCCGATGTGGCTCTGGAAACCGGTGAGATTGTCCTTGTTCGGGGTGACCCGCAGGATGTGGTGATAGCCCTTGAACTCTCCCGGAAAACCATGGGGAAAATCCGGCAGAACCTCTTTTTCGCTCTCTTTTACAACCTTCTGGGTATTCCCATTGCAGCTCAGGTGTTCTCAGGTTTTGGGCTTTCCCTGAGGCCAGAGCTTGCGGGTCTGGCCATGGCTTTGAGCTCTGTATCGGTGGTGACCAACTCCCTGCTTCTTCGGGGTTTCCGTCCTGGAAAACGGGACGTTTTCTCTCAGCTTGCTCCGGTCCTGATGGCGGCTTTCTTCGTCTTCCTCTTCTTGAGCTTTGCCAGGTTGAGCGTTACGATGTAAGGTATGTCGGGGTCTTTTGGTTCTGTGTCCCGGGAAAGTCCAGAAGGACGTTCCCCGAGAGAGCCTGGATCCTTTGGATGTCTTTGCGCAATGTGAACCTGCGCACTTCGTTGACACTCCCTTTGAGTGTTCGATATGATATAATTGAACATGCTTCCTGCTGGGGTGTGGCCAAGCGGTAAGGCAAGGGACTTTGGATCCCTCATTCGGAGGTTCGAATCCTCCCACCCCAGCCATTGTCCTTTCCTGGAGCGTGGGTCTTGGTGCGCACTTGGGCTTTGGTGGTGCTGGCGGCAGGGCTGGGGAAGAGAATGCGTTCTCCCGTCCCCAAGATTTTTTTTCCTGCTTTGGGGAAACCGCTTGTGGGGTACCTCATCGATGAGGCGAGTACCCTGGGGTTCGGGGCGTGTTTCCTCGTTGTGGCTCCCGCTTTCCTGGAAAAGGCTCGGGAGCTTTTCGGGGACAGGGTGACGGTTGTCCCCCAGGTGCAGCCTCTTGGAACGGGAGATGCGGCAAAAGCAATCCTCCCGTACTTGCGGGAGGACACGGTTTTTCTCCTTATCGTCTATGCCGATATGCCGCTCCTTTCCCGAGGGACCCTTGAAGAGCTCTGCGGATTTCTCGAGGAGAGTTCATATGACCTTGTTTTTGCCACTTCCTGCGCTCCCGACCCTTCGGGGTTTGGTCGGGTGGTCCGGGAAGGAGAGGGCGTTCGAATCGTCGAGGAGAAGGACTGTTCTCCGGAAGAGCGGGATCTCCACGAGGTCAACGTGGGGGTTTTTGCCCTTCGCCGGGGGGTGGCGATGGAACTCCTCCCCCTTCTTCGCAATGAGAATGCCCAGAAAGAGTTCTACCTCACCGACCTTGTGGCGCTGGCGCAAAGACACGGTTTCCGGGTGGCTCCCTGCGTGCTTCCCTGGAGTGAAGAGTTCACCAACGTGAACACGCCCCGGGACTTCGCCCGGGTGCTTGGTATCCTCAGGGAACGGAAGCTCGAGGACCTCTTTTCCCGGGGAGTGAAAATCCTCGACCCCCAGACGACCTACATCGATTGGGACGTTGAGGTCGGGGAGGACGTGTGGATTTACCCTGGAGTGCTCATTGAAGGGAAAAGCGTCATCGCTTCTTGTGCGCACATCGGTCCCTATGCCCGGATTGTAGAGAGCGTGGTTGGCGAGCGGAGCCGGGTGGAGTACAGTGTGGTAGAGCACTCCCGGCTGGCGGAAGACGTCACCGTTGGCCCCTTTGCCCATCTCCGTCCGGGAACGGAACTGGCCAGGGGGGTGCGCATCGGGAATTTCGTGGAGGTGAAGAACTCTTTCGTCGGAGAGGGAACCAAGGCCCTGCACCTGTCGTACCTTGGCGATGCGACCATTGGGAAAGCGGTGAATATTGGCGCGGGGACCATTACCTGCAACTTCGACGGAAAAAAGAAGAACCCAACCTTCATTGAAGACGAGGTCTTCATCGGCAGCAACAATTCCCTGGTGGCTCCTGTCCGTATTGGTAGGGGAGCGTACACCGCTGCCGGCTCCACCATCACCCAGGACGTTCCTCCCTATGCCCTGGGGGTGGGAAGGGCAAGGCAGGTGAACGTTGAGGGATGGGCGAAGAGAAAGCGCGGGGGATGAGTGAGGGATGTTCAATTTCATCGACATGACCCAGCACCTGAAAGTCTTTTCGGGGAGCGCCAATCCCCATCTTGCCCAGGAAATCTGCTGGTACCTTGATATTCCCCTCGGGCGGGTGGACCTTGGGCGTTTCCCCAATGGGGAAATCCGGGTTCGGATTGAAGAGAGCGTGCGGGGCTGTGACGTCTTCGTCGTCCAGCCAACCTCTCCCCCGGCCAATGATCATCTCATGGAGCTCCTCATCATGATTGACGCCCTGCATCGGGCCTCGGCCGAGCGCATCACGGCGGTCATCCCCTTCTACGGGTACTGCAAGCAGGACCGGAAGACCAAGGGTCGAGAGCCGATTTCGGCAAAGCTTGTGGCCAATCTCCTGGTGACTGCAGGGGCAGACCGAATCCTCACCATGGACCTCCACGCCGGGCAAATCCAGGGCTTTTTCGACATTCCTGTGGACAACCTCGCTGCCCAGTCGCTCCTTGCCCGGTACTTTGCCTCAAAGAACCTGGAGAACGTCGTGGTGGTGAGCCCTGATGTGGGGGGTACGGCTCGGGCCCGGAACTTCGCCAGCCGCCTCGGGGTGGATCTTGCGGTCATCGACAAGCACCGTCCATCGTACTCTGAGGTCATGGTGATGAACGTCATCGGCGACGTGAAGGGTCGAACGGCCATCATCGTCGACGACCTCATCGACACGGCGGGGACTCTCGTGGAAGGGGCCGAGGCACTCCTTGAGCGGGGGGCGAGAGAGGTCTACGCCTGCGCCACGCATCCCCTCTTCAGTGAACCGGCGCTTGATCGTATCCGGGAATCGGCCATTAAGGAGGTGGTGGTGACCAACACCATCCACCTCGATAGGGAAGAGCTCTCCCGCCGGGTGGGGGATAAGGTCAAGGTACTCTCGGTGGCGCCTATTTTCGCCGAAGCCATCAAGCGCATCCACGGGGAACGTTCCGTGAGTGAACTCTTCATATGAGTGAAGGAGTGAGTGACGATGAAGAGAGGAGAAACCATCACCGTTGCCCTTGAACGGCGCCAGGAACTCGGGAAGGGTGGAGCAAGGAAACTCCGCCGCATGGGGTATGTGCCTGCTGTTCTGTACTCCCGGGACAGCGCTTCGGGGTCTGAACCCCTGAAAATTCGTCTTGGAGAACTGGAACGCATCCTCCGCATTCCGGGGGTCACGCACCACATCCTTGAGCTTTCCATTGACGGCGAGAAACGGCGGGGCATCATCAAGGACATCCAGTACAACCCGGTGAAGAACGAAATCTGGCACATCGATTTCTACGAGGTGAAGGCCGACCAGAAAATCTCCCTCACGGTTCCGGTGGTCGTTCAGGGTGAGGCGAAGGGTGTGAAGGCAGGGGGTATTCTCGAGATCGCTACGCCGGAGCTTGAGATTGAGTGCTTCCCCGATGCCATTCCTGAGGCCATCGTGGTCGATGTGACGGAACTCGAGATAGGCGATGCCATCCACGTTCGGGAACTCAAGGTTCCAGAAGGTGTGACCGTTGCGGAGAATCCTGACGAGGTTGTGGTGGTGGTCACACCACCTGAAATCGTGGCGGAAGAAGAGGAGAAGACTGAGGAGGAACCCGAAGCTCCGAAGGTTATTGCCAAAGGGAAGGCCGAGAAGGAGAAATGAGGTAACCCGTGTTTCTTGCTGTGGGACTGGGGAATCCTGGGACGCGGTTTGAGAGAACGCGGCACAACGCGGGATTCCGCGTGGTGGACATTCTGGCAGAACGTCTCGGTGTTCCCTGGAAAAGCGAAGACCGTTTCAGCTGGGCCCGGGGGGTGGTGGGGGACAAGACTCTCTACCTCCTCAAGCCCCTGACCTTTATGAACTTAAGTGGTGAAGGGCTTTTGGCCTTTTTTGCCCATCATGGCTGCGCCTTTGAGGAGCTCATTGTCATTCACGACGAGCTCGACTTCCCCCCAGGGGTAGTGCGTATCAAAATCGGTGGGGGTGTGGCGGGGCACCGGGGTCTGCAGTCCATCGTGGAAGCCCTGGGGCGGGAGGATTTCGTCCGGGTGCGAGTGGGCATCGGGAAGCCCGAGCGCCGGGAACTCGTGGTGGACCACGTACTTGGGGTTCCCGAAAAAGAAGAAAGCACCATTCTCGAGGCAGCGGAAAAGAGAGCTGCTGAGGCAGTGCTCTGTATTGTGGAGTGGGGGGTACAGCGGGCGATGAACGTCTTCAATGCCCGGGAGGAAAATGGACAGAAAGAGGCTTGCTGAGCTTCTGTCCCTTGTTTTGCAGCCTCAGGCTGTGGCCATTCTCCTTTACGCCCTGGTGTCGGCGAAGTACCTCAGGGGGATGAGAGCTCTGGGGCTTTTTCTCCTGTCGGTGCTTTTTGTGAGTGTTCTCCCCACCGTCTTTGTTCTGTGGCTGGCCAGAAGGGGAAAGGTTTCGGATCCGGACCTTCCAAGGAGAGAGGAGCGGTTCTTCCCGTACCTTGGGATTGTGGGGATATATGGGGTGCTCCTTGCTGTACTTGTACTCTTTGATGCCCCGCCTCCGCTTCTTGCCATTACCCTGTGCTACATTGCCGTGACCCTTGCGGGGGCGGTGATTTCGCTTTTCTGGAAGATCAGTCTGCACCTTGCCGGTATTGCAGGGCCGGTGACAGCTCTTTTGCTTCTTGTGCATCCGCTCTTTGCCCTGCTTTATGGGCTCCTTGTGCCGCTTGGATGGGCACGGGTGGTGCTCCGCAAGCACAACGTTCTGCAGGCGGTCTGTGGAAGCCTTCTCTCTTTCGGTCTCACCTACGCCATTGTGACCTGGGTGGCGCTCTGAACGTTCATGGGGAATGGGCTTGACCTTTTTGAGGATCTCCAGAACCTCGAAGGAGAGCTCCTGCACTCTTTTTCGGTGAACCTCTCCGTTCCTTCCTCCTTTGGGTCGCTGTGTGCGCTCTTTCTGGGGACACGGTATCCAGTGGTGTACGTGGTCTCCCAGGAGGTGGAACGGAAGCGAGTGGTTGAGGAACTGAGGACCTGGCGGAAGTTCTTTGGGCGTGATGAGCCAGTACTTGAGGTGAATCTCGCCCTGCCCTTTTCTGGCGTGACGCTCCAGAAGGACCTCCGGGAATCCCCCCGGGGGGTTCTGGTGGTGGCTGTGGGCGACCTGCGCCAGGACGTTGAGGAGCTCGAGTACTTCCTCTCACACTCCTTTTTCTTAGAAAGAGGTGCCCACGTTGACCGGGAGAAGCTCCTCGACCTTCTCTTCTTCCTGGGATATGAACGGGTGGAGACCGTTCGGGAACGGGGCCAGGTTGCCCCGCGTGGTGAGGTACTGGACCTCTTCCCACCTCACCTTGAGGAGCCGGTTCGCACCTACTGGTGGGGAAACGTTTTGGAGAGGATGCGACTCTTTGACCCTGAGACCCAGAGGACCCGAACCGACATCGAAAGTCTCTTCCTCCCTCCCAGGAGTGGAGAGTTCCGGAAAATCGAACTCCGGAAGGTTCTCGGACGCTGGGCAAAGGTGGTATTCTGGGAAGGCGTGCTGCTTGAAGGAGTCCTTTTCCCGGTCCCCTACACGGTGTTCCTTGGCCTTGGTGAGGGGAAGAGGTTTCCTCTTTCTGTGGAGCGCGCCCCTGCCTTTTTGGGGGATCTTGCGGCGCTTTTTCGCTTTGTGCAGGATCAGCCTCTTACGCAGGTGGTGTTCTTCCTCCCCGAAGGGAAACGGGCGCTTCTTGAGGAAATGCTACAGGGCGAGGGGATCAAGCAGCAGGTGACACTCGTTGAGGGGTTCCTCCGGAAGGGGTTCCTCACTGGTCGCCCGCGGCAGGTCTTTCTGGGGGAAGAGGATATCTTTGGGTATGAATTCGTGAGGGGGAAGGAACGTCGCCGGGTTTCCCCTCAGGAGCTCCTTAAGACGCTCTCTCCCGGGGACTACGTGGTCCACGAGGAAGAAGGCATTGGCGTCTTCCAGGGGCTGCGGGAGATGGTGGTGGGAGGAGTTCGGCGAGTGTACCTCGAGATCGCCTATGCTGGAGGGGACAGGCTCTATGTCCCTGTGGAGAATGCGCACCTTGTGGAGAGGTACGTGGGTCTTGGGGAGGCAAAGCCCGAGGTCCATCGGCTGGGGAGAGATGACTGGAAGAGAGCCAAGGAACGGGTTCGCCAGGCAGTGGAGAAGGTTGCCCGGGATCTCCTCGAGCTCTACGCCCGAAGGCACATTGAGCGAGGGCACGCCTTCTCCCCCGATACCTCCTGGCAGCGGGAGCTTGAACTCTCCTTTCCTTTCCTCGAGACTCCTGATCAAAAGCGGGCCATCGAGGAGGTCAAAAGAGACATGGAGAGTCCCCGTCCCATGGATCGGCTGGTCTGTGGGGATGTGGGCTACGGGAAAACGGAAGTTGCTGTTCGAGCAGCGTTCAAAGCGGTGATGGACGGAAAGCAGGTCGCCCTTCTTGCCCCAACCACGCTCCTTTCTGAACAGCACTACCTCACCTTCTGCGAGCGCATGAAGCATTTCCCGGTGCGGATTGCCGTCCTCAACCGCTTCCGCACCCCTCAAGAACAGCGGGAGATCATCGAGAAAACCGCCCGGGGGGAGATTGACATCCTCATCGGCACACACCGGATCCTCCAAAAGGACGTACAGTTCAAAGACCTGGGGCTTCTCATCATCGATGAGGAACAGCGTTTTGGGGTCATGCACAAAGAGCACCTGAAAAAGCTCCGCGCAAACGTCGACGTTCTCACGCTCACGGCCACGCCCATCCCCCGAACGCTCTACCTTTCCCTTCTGGGTATCCGGGACATCAGCGTCATCGAAACCCCTCCCGAGGGGCGAAAACCGGTGTACACGCTCGTGCTTCCCCGGAACCTCAAGACCATTGAGGAGGCCATTCGCCGGGAACTCGCCCGGGGTGGTCAGGTCTTCTACGTATGTCCCCGCATCCGGGACCTCTTCCGGGTGGAGCAGGAACTCCGGGCGCTTTTTCCTGATCTCCCCCTTGCGGTGGCCCACGGGAGGCTTCGGGGGCGGGAACTTGAGCGGATTATGGAGGGATTCTATCGGGGCGATATCCCACTTCTTCTTGCAACAACCATTGTGGAAATCGGCATTGATGTCCCCCGGGCTAACACGCTCATTGTGGACTTTGCTCCTTTCTTTGGTCTGGCGCAGCTTTACCAGCTCCGGGGCCGGGTGGGGAGGTTTGACCGGGAGGCCTATGCCTATTTCCTCTACCCCCGTCACCTCACGAATGAGGCCCGGGAACGCCTTGAGGCGCTTCTCGAGTTCGGCGGGACGGGCTCGGGGTTAAAGCTCGCCCTGCGGGATCTGGAAATCCGGGGAGCGGGGAATATCCTCGGCACAGAACAGCATGGATTCATCCAGGAGGTGGGATTTTCCCTTTACATGAAGCTCCTTGAGGAGGAGATTGCCCGCCAGCGGGGGGAGGAGGTGCCGTCCGGTCCGGAACCCGTGATACGCCTGCGGGAGGAAGCGTTCATCCCCTCATCCTACATCGAGAACGAGAGCGAACGCCTCCGTTTCTACCAGCGGCTCTTCGCCGCACGGACCGAGAGGGAGAGGCAGGAACTCCAAGAGGAACTCGAGGACCGCTTTGGCAAGATGCCGGAGGAGGTTCGTCGGCTCTTTGAGATTACACGGATTCGCTCTTGTGCTAAAATAACTCAGGTTACGACTCTGGAGGAGCGAGGTGATGGCGTGTACCTTGCCGCTCCTCTTGAGATGCTCGTGAGGTTCCAAGAGGAAGGAAAGGCTCTGGGCATAGAGGGGAAGCTTGTAACCGACCACGCACAGGTGCTCCTGCGCCTGCCTCGAGTGCCCGTGGAGACGCTGGGAATGCTCTTTGCGAAGGTGGCGAATCACGGTGGAGCAAAAGACCGTCGGTGAGCTTTTTGAGGAACTCGTGGACATTGTGGCACAGCTTCGAGGAGAGCACGGATGCCCCTGGGATCGGGAACAGACCCGCACAACCCTCAAGCCCCTTATGCTTGAGGAGCTCTACGAGGCATTCGATGCCATTGACCGGGAGGATGAGGGGGCGCTTCGAGAGGAGCTTGGAGATATGCTCCTTCACATTGTCTTCCACGCCCAGATTGGGAAGGAAAAGTCTTCTTTCACCATCGAAGATATTCTCACCTACATCATTGCCAAAATGAAGAAGCGCCATCCCCATGTTTTTGGGGAAGCGAGAGTCAAGGACGTTGAAGAAGTACTCCTCAACTGGGAGAAAATCAAGGAGAAGGAGCGCGAGAGAGAAAGCATGCTCGCCTCTCTCCCCAGGTCTTTGCCAGCTCTTCTGCGGGCATTCTCCATGCAGGCCCGGGTGGCCAGGGTGGGTTTTGACTGGAAGAATGCCCGTGATGTGGAGAAGAAGGTTGAGGAGGAATGGCAGGAGTTCAAGGAGGCCTGGAAGAATACCGACCAGAAACGGATGGAGGAGGAGCTGGGTGACCTGCTTTTCGCTCTGGTGAACCTCGCCAGGCACCTGGGAATCCAACCAGAGGACGCACTGCAGAAGGCCTGTGACCGTTTTGCGGAGCGATTCGCCTTTGTGGAGGAGAACCTGAGAGCCCTGGGGAAAGATATTTCTGAAGCTTCCCTGGAGGAGATGGATGCCCTATGGGAAAAGGCCAAAAGAGAACCTTTGAGGCGCTCTTAGAACGAGTTCGGCTGCTTTTGCCCCTTGTTCGGGGATGGAACCCGGATTGCATTGTGGGGGTGAACGCCGGGGGGATGCTCCTTGCAAGCGTTTTGAGTGGTATCTTAGAGAAGGAAGTCCGTGCCCTGGGGCTTTCGACAGAACCTCCTGAAATCCTCTGGGAGAGCGTGGGGGATCTCCTGGGAAAACGCGTGGTTGCCGTGGTGCGTTCCTTTGCTTCGGAGAAGGAACGGGAGTTCCTCGAGCGATTCCTCAAAGGCCGGGGAGCGCTTTCTGTACTCACCATGGTCATGGTGGGAAAGGGAGGTGACTACTCCTGCTTCCCCGAGCTTGATGGGGATGAGCTCTTTTCCTGGGAAGAGGAATGCGACTTGATAAATTCCTGAAAGTCTCACGCCTCATCAAGCGACGCCCGGTGGCGCAGCTTGCTTGCCGGAGCGAGCGGGTTCTGGTGAACGGCCGTGTGGCCAAACCGGCTTATCAGGTGAAGGTAGGGGATCTCATCACCCTCCGGTCACCGGAGTGGGAGATGACGGTGGAGGTTCTGGCCCTGACAGCCCCGCGAGGGGACGAGGAGTCCATGTACCGGGTGGTGAAGCTGGAGCGGAAGGAGGAGGAATGGTAGGCAAGAGGTGGCTATTCCAGGTGCAGGGTCCCATGGGCGAGCGAGTGCAGATTGTGGGGTATGTACCCTCCCCCGAAACGGTGGTCTTTGACCTCTGCGAGTTCTTCCGGGAGTGGGATGTGCTTTTCGCGACCACCTATGGAGTCGGCGAACTCCTCCTCGAAGCGGTAGTGCGGGGAGGAAAGGACATTGTGCTCATACTTCCTGGGAAACACCCCCTGGACGGTGGTATGGGCCTTCTGGAAGCCCTGGGAGTACGTTTCTTCGACGCCGCGGGTCGGGAGCTCACTGGATTGGGGGACAACCTCAAAAGGGTAACGTCACTTGACCTGAGTGGGGTTCTGAAGAAACCCCAGAATGTGCGTGTGACCCTTGCCCTGGGGGAAGAGAAGAACGAAGAAGCCCTGAGGCTGCTCTGTGGAGATCTTTTCCACTTTGCCCGTCTCCTTTTCCGTTTCATGGGAGAGCGACCTCCGGACGTTCGGGAGGTGGGAGGAGTTGGCATGGGCCTTGGGGTTGTCTGGGAAGTGGATGTCACAGGGAGGGAGAAGATGCCATGCCTGAGCGGATTGTGCTGAGCTTTCCGGATCAAGGGATAGCGATTTCGGCAGAGCTTTTCGATACCGCTCTTGCGGAGAAAATCCTCACGGTGCTCCCCTTTGAGGGGCGGGTGAACACCTGGGGGAAGGAAATGTACTTTCCCATCCCGGTGAAGAGTGCCATCACCCATCCCCGGGAAGTGGTTGATCTGGGGGATGTGGCCTACTGGCCAGATGGGGCGTGTCTCTGTCTCTTCTTTGGCCCGACGCCGGCGAGCCGGACCCCTGGGGAGATCCGCCCAGCAAGCCCGGTGGAGGTGGTGGGGAAGATGGTGGGGGATATCGCGAGTCTGGAGCGGGTCCCCTCAGGAAGTGTCGTTCGAATCACGAAAGAAGAAAGGAGTGGAGCCCAATGAGCACCATTTTCGATGTCCACGCCCGGGAGATCCTCGATTCTCGGGGAAACCCGACGATTGAGGTGGAGGTGACCCTGGCTTCAGGGGCCTTCGGCAGGGCTGCCGTTCCCTCCGGTGCCTCAACGGGAACCTTTGAGGCAGTGGAGCTTCGCGATGGGGACAAGAGCCGTTACGGAGGGAAAGGCGTCCGCAAGGCCGTAGAGAACGTGAACGAAATCATCGCTCCGGAAATCATCGGGCTTGATGCCCTGGATCAGGCACTTATTGATAAGACCCTCATCGAGCTTGACGGAACGCCAAATAAAAGCAAGCTCGGCGCCAACGCCATCCTCGGGGTGTCTCTGGCCTGTGCAAAGGCGGCAGCAATGTACACGGAACTCCCCCTCTACCGTTACCTCGGTGGGGTCAATGCCCGGGAGCTCCCCGTTCCTTTCATGAACATCCTGAACGGGGGCAAGCACGCTGACAGCGGCGTTGACATCCAAGAGTTCATGATTGTTCCCTGCGGAGCGTCCTCTTTTGCGGAAGCCCTCCGGATGGGTGCCGAAGTTTTCCACACCCTGGCGAAGGTGCTGAAAAAGCGGGGGTACTCTACCGGTGTGGGGGATGAGGGAGGATTTGCGCCGAATCTGCGATC
>JAPWUU010000159.1 GCA_028275365.1 Candidatus Caldatribacterium sp. | reverse complement strand
TGGAAATGGGTGCACGCAGATCCAGTGAAGGATGCCACACTCCTCTTTGGTCGGGGGAAAGAAGTGCTGAAGGCCGTCACCCGTGCACCCTATTTCGTGAAACAGATTCCCGGTCCTGAACTCGGGTACGAAATCGTGGATTACGACGAGGACCTGAAAAAGCGCGGATACAAGCCGACTTTCGAGAGTTACAAGGTGGTTCTCGGGCCAGAACTCCCCAAGGTCGACTACACCATCCAGACCGTGGCCTCTGAGAACCAGATGCCCCTTCCCAAAAGCGAACGCACCATCCGGCTTTTGCGAAAAGCCTATAGCATGTACCTCTATCCCCTGGCTTTCCTTCCTCTTGCAGTGGGGGTAGGCATTGTCATCACCCGACGAGCCCGGATTGAAACCTGAGCGTGTTCCGGGAAGCCCTCTTTGTTGACCGTTTAAACCGCTTTGTAGTCCTCTGCGAGGAAGGTGGGCGGAGGTTTCCCGCCCACCTTCCCAATCCTGGGAGGCTCTGGGAGATTCTCCTGCCTGGACGGGTGCTCCTTCTTGAGGACCAGGGAAAAAGGGACATGCCCCGGGTGTGGGGTGCCCTCCTCGGAGAAAAGGTGGTGTGCCTGCACACGGCCTCGGCGGCTTCTGTAGCGAGAAAACTCCTTGAGGAGGAATGCCTTGAGGATTTTGCAGGCTTCAGAGTAGCCGGGACGGAAATCCCCATCGGGAACTCTCGCCTGGATTTTCTCCTCAAGCGGGGAAGGGAAAAAATGTTCCTGGAGGTCAAGTCCTGTACCCTCTTTTTCGACGGCCTGGCCATGTTCCCCGATGCCGTAACGGTGCGGGGACGGAAACACGTGGAGCTTCTGGCAGACCTTGGAGGTGCCGTGCTTTTCGTGGTGCACGTTCCCTCGCCTTTTGCCTTTCTTCCCGACTTCCACACTGATCCCGAGTTTGCTTCAGCCCTTTACGCCGCCCGGAAGAAAGTCCTCATTCGCGCAGTGGCGGTACGCTGGGATACGGCAGGGAATTTCCAGTACTCCCATACCCTCGATCTCCCCTGGGAGGTCTACGAGAGGGAAGCGGGGGATCGGGGGAGTTACCTGCTTTCGGGGTATCTCCCTGAAACACGCCGTATTGCCGTTGGAAACCTGGGGGAACTGAATTTCCCCCAAGGTTTCTACGTTTACGTCGGTTCAGCCATGCGGGGTCTTCTGGGGAGAATCCGGAGGCACCTCAGGAAGCGCAAGCGAAGCCACTGGCACATCGACGCACTCCTCCCCTTCCTTGAGGACGTTCGTGCGTTCCCCATCAGGAGTTCGGAACGCCTGGAGTGCGCCATTGCCCGGGAGCTCGAAGACCTGGCCCGGCCCATTCCGCGCTTTGGAGCTTCAGACTGTTCCTGCGGAAGCCATCTCTTTTACCTGCCCCAGCCACCGCTCAAGATCGCTCCCTTTGTTGAGGTGCTTCTGCGCTTTCGCATGGGGCGGGTTGCCGGAATCCTGCAAGAGATACGGGGAGTTAGTGTAAATTAAATTCATCGTAGGGGTTCCAACCTGAAAGAACAAACCTCACCATCCAGAGTATGGGAGAAGTCTTGTTGGTGTAACACCACCAAAAACACCCTGGAGGTGAGGTCCCATGGATATCAGGGTTCCAGAGGATTCTGGGATTCTCCCTCCACTTTCTGGAGAAGGGGATGGATTTCCAGGAGTTTGAGGAGAGACTCTGGGAGACCATGAACAGTGTGGGCAAAGATATCCTGAGGGTTGTCCTTGAAGCTAAAGATGAGGAGATCCACCGGGAGAGGGATAGAAACGCCTTCCAGGTGGTCCGAAGAAGTGACCAGAGGACCATCCTCACCCTCTTTGGGGATGTCACCTCAAGGAAGGACCTCCTACCGAAAGAAGAACACCCGGGAGTACCAGTACCTCCTCGATGACCAGATTGGTTTCGGGAAGAAGAAAAGGATTGACCCCCTCCTGGAAGCCCTGGTTCTTGAGCGGGCCACAGAGCTCTCCTCCCAGAAAGCGGGAAGGAACGTCCTTCCCCAAAATCAGGAATGCACCGTCAGCCCTGAGGTGGTGAAGAGGCTGGTCCATAATTTGAGGAAAGATGAGGAGAAGGAAGGAAAGATTTCGAAGAAGAGGCAGAAACCAGCAAAGAAGAAGCTCCCCTACCTCTTCATCGAGGCCGCTTGATGCATGTTCCCCTGAAGGAGAAGAGGAGAGGAGGAAAAGGAAGAAAGAAGAAATCCAGAATCCTTGCCAAATTGGTCTACGTCCATGAGGGGAGGGAAGTCTCAAGCTCAGGGAGAGTAGAGCTCAAGAATCCCCACGACTTTGCTCGCTGCTTCGAGGACACCGAAGCTTCCTCGAGGTCCTCGAGTACCTGGAGGAGAATTATGACCTCGACGCTGTGGAAGCCATCTGCTTCTACGGTGATGGTGCCCCCTGGATCAAGAAAGGACTCAAGATCATTCCCCAATCCATCTTCATCCTCCCTCGCTTCCACCTGGCACAGAGAATCCAGGGAGCATGCCCTGAACCTCATAAAAGAGAGAAACTCTGGAAAGCTCTCGAGGAGGGTTCCTGGGAGGAAGTCGAAGCCTTGCTCCTCAAGGCCCTCTCCCGGGGGAAGAATCCCAGAGACCAAAGAGGCCTTGGAAACCTCTCCA
>JAPWUU010000158.1 GCA_028275365.1 Candidatus Caldatribacterium sp. | reverse complement strand
GCATGGATCTCGATGTCTATCCCTTTGAGGACCGCGTCCTTGAGTCCCAGCTCTTGAGCCCAGAGCGGGAAAAGCTTCATGATCGAGGACTGGGATGTGGTCACCCCGATGAAGTACATTGTGGGTTGCGTTGCCTTCTCAGGAAGCCGAAAGCCCATGCCTTACCCTCCTCACCTTTTGGGTTTCCATTTCGGGTTCTCCCGCACGACAACCTGCCCATCCTCTTCAAGGACGACCTTCGGAAAGCCCGTCTCCTCAATCGTGGCGTAGTCGTGCCCTGCGTCAGCCGGGAAAATGCAGTAGAAGATAAGGGGTTCTTTCCCCACGTTAACAGAACGATGCGACCAGAAAGGCGGAATGTACGAGGCCGTCCCGGGATACATGGGAAGGACCTCACACTCTCCCTCTGGTGACGCCATGATGAGCCGACCTTCACCGCGGAGGCAAAAGTAAATCTCGGCGGTGTCGAGTTTCTCGTGGAGGTGTCCCTTGGTCAAGAAGAATTCCTGACCGACCTTTCCGGGGTAAATGATGGTCGTGCAATGGGCGAGGTGTCCGGGCTCCTCGGGAATCTCAGCATAGATAACCTCGTAGACGAGAGGGTCTCCTTCCCGGAGCATGGCTTCTGCCGCCTCCTGGTTCTGGAAGATGTACTTTACATCGCTGAGACGGCGCACAACCCTTTTCCCTGGCTTCAATTCTCCAGTGGCGAAGTCCACAAAAACGTTGAATGGTTTCATAGCGTATCTCCTCGCTTTCTCACGGAATAAGGACAACCTTTAAGGCATCTTTCCCCTCCATGAGCCGCAAGCCCTCTTCAATAGCCTCAAGAGGGAGCGTGTGGCTCACAAGGTAGGAGAGGTCAAGCTGCCGCACAAGAAGGTCCAAAGCTGTACGGACGTGGAAATTGTTCGAGCGAGTGGTTCCGGTCACAAAAAGCTCCTTGTAGTGGATGAGGTTTGTGGCAAGGGGAACTTCAGGAGTATCGGGCGGAAGACCCCCAAAGAAGTTGATTCGCCCGAAAATCCCGGCCACTTCCAGGGCCTCTCTCTGGGCATCGGGTGCTGGAGCAGCCACAATGACCACATCCACATCGCGGAGGACGTCCTTGACTTTCTTCTCGCCCACAAGAATCGTTCGGGCTCCCCTTGCGGCAGCTCTCTCAAGGCGAGAAGGGCTGATATCGGCCATCCACACCTCCCGGGCTCCAGAAAGGCGGGCAAGCTCAAGGAACATGAGACCGATGGGTCCTGCACCGTAGATGAGGACCGTGTCGCGGAAACTCACCGAAAGGGGCAAGAATCCGTGCACCACACAGGCAAGGGCCTCCACAAAGGAAAACATCACAGGGTCCGCTTCAGGTGGAAGAGGAAAGACGTTGCCCTGGCGCACTGCCTCTTCCGGAACCCGCATGTACTCGGCAAACCCACCGTCTTCGGTAATCCCCAGGGCTTTCCCGGAGGGACAGTGGTGCTGTGCTCCGGCAATGCAAAAACGGCACTTTCCACAGCCGTAGTTCGGGGCCACAAGAACGAGCATGCCCTCTGCGAGATCCGCAACTCCCTCCCCAACCGCCACAATCTCCCCCACGACCTCGTGTCCCAAAATGCGCTGCACTCCCTGTGGAATGGATCCGTGGCCTCTTCGGGCAATCCGGAGATCCGTTCCACAGAGGCTCGCTGCGCGCACCCGCAAAAGCACCTCACCCCGGCCAATCCGGGGAACGGGGACATCCATGATACGTATCCCTTGAGGGGAGGAAAACACCGCTGCTTTCATGGCTTTCTCCTTTCCTCAGCGAATGAGTGACCTGAAGCGTGTCATGACCTCGTTCATCTTCTCCATGGTCTCAAGGTAGAACGGCAAGAACTCTCGATACTGCCTGTGGAGGCCCTCATCAGGCTCAAAAACGGAAACCTTTGCCACAGAGGAGAACGCCTTCTCCTCGAGATTGGCAAACACACCTACGCCAAATCCTGCCACCATCGCCGAACCCCAGATGGAGAATTCCTCTCGATTGAGCGTCACATAGGGTATGCCGAGGATGCTTGCCTTGAGGCGGTTCCAGAATGCCGACTTTGCCCCGCCACCGATGACCCGAACCTCGGAGAAGTGGATTTCCGGCATGAGTTCCCGGAGAACCTTGAGGTAAAAGGCGTACTCAAAGGCAATACCCTCAAGAATGGCAAGGAAGAGATGCTCCCGGGTGTGGTCCCAGCTAAATCCAGCAAAAACTCCCCGAAGGTACGGCTGTGTGGGGCAATTCCTCCCCCGAAGATGGGGAAGGAAGACAATGCCCGAAGGTGGCACGACACGCTTTTCCACCTCTTCGTTGATGCGGGCAAAGGCATCGGGGTTATGCACGAGCTCCCGGAAGAGTTCATTCCGGGCCCACTCCACATCCATGCCACCCCCGTTGATGTAGGCCATGGGGTAATAGTACCCCTCAAGAACAGAACGGGGGAAAAGGAGGGTTTTGTACTGCACATCGGGCACAAACCGGTCCACAAAAACGGCAAAACACGAGGCCGTCCCGGCGATATCAAAGGCAATCCCGGGCTTCACCACCCCTGCCCCCAGGGTGTTCGCCGCCTGGTCCCCACACCCGGCAACGATGGGAATGCCCGAGGGAAGGCCCATGGCCTCCGCCCACTCTGCCCGGAGTGTCCCCACAGT
>JAPWUU010000157.1 GCA_028275365.1 Candidatus Caldatribacterium sp. | reverse complement strand
CTCGAGAAATTCCGCTCTCTGGACTTTGATCTCGTCCTCCTTGATCTGCGCATGCCCGAAATGAACGGCCTCGACGTCCTCCAGGAGATGAAAAAGGAAGACCCCACGATTCCCGTCATCGTCATCACCGCTTACGGGAGCGTGGACAACGCCGTGGAAGCCCTGAAGGTCGGGGCCTACGATTTCATCACCAAGCCTTTCAAGCTCGAAGAACTCCGGAATGCCATTGCCCGGGCTTTAGAAGTTGAACAACTCCGGCGAGAGAAGGCGTACCTCCTCTCCGAAATCCAGGAAGAATTCCGTTTCGAAGGGGTAATCGGAGAATCCCCCAAGATGAAGGAAGTCATGAGAGTGGCGCAGCTTGTAGCTAAAACCGACGCCACGGTCCTTATCTGCGGAGAAAGCGGAACGGGCAAGGAGCTCCTTGCCCGTTCCATTCATTACCAGAGTAACCGCAGGGACAAGCCTTTCGTAGTGGTCAACTGCGGCGCCATCACCGAGACGCTCCTTGAGAGCGAGCTCTTCGGCCACGAAAAGGGAGCTTTCACCGGCGCCTACACGAGAAAGCCTGGGAAGTTCGAGCTTGCCGATGGGGGGACGATCTTCCTCGACGAAATCGGGGAAATGAGCCCCGCCATGCAGGTGAAGCTCTTGCGGGTTCTGCAGGAGAAGACCTTCGAGCGGGTCGGAGGCACCACACCCATCACCGTTGACGTCCGCATCATTGCCGCTACGAATCGCGACCTGAAAAGGGCCGTTCGGGAGGGAACTTTCCGGGAAGACCTCTACTACCGGCTCAACGTCATTCCCATTTACCTTCCTCCTCTCCGGGAACGGAAAGAGGATTTACCTCTCCTCTGCGACTTTCTCATTGCCCGGCATTGCCGGAAACTCCACAAGAAAATCCGGGGGATTTCCCCACAGGCCATGCGGATTCTGCGAAAATACCACTGGCCGGGGAACATCCGGGAACTCGACAACGTCCTGGAGCGGGCCATCATCCTCACCCAGGATGACGTCATTGGGGTTGACGACCTGCAGATTTTCGAGGCCCCCAAACCCGAGCGGTGGAAAACCCTCAAAGAGGTTGAGGAAGAGTACATTGCCCAGGTCCTTGAAGCCTTCGCCTTTGACCTCGAGAAGGCTGCCGCCGTCCTTGATATTCCCCTCGAGGAGTTGAAAGCAAAGGCCGCCAGGCTCCCCCTCAAATCCCCGGAGGGCAGCCCTACCGGTACTCGTTGACGGTCTCAAAGAGCGCCAGGAGGTTCTCCACGGGGATATTCGCCTGAATGTTGTGCACGGTAGCAAAGACAAACCCCCCGCCCTTTCGGAAGATCTCGATGAGCTTCCGGACTTCCTCCCGGACCTCCTCAGGCGCCCCAAAGGGGAGGGTGCGCTGCGTGTTCACCCCTCCTCCCCAGAAGGTGAAATGGTCACCGAATTCCCGTTTAAGGGTTTCCGGGTCCATGGAAGCCGCGGAAATCTGCACCGGGTTGAGAATGTCAAAGCCTGCTTCCCTGAGGTCCGGAAGGAGCTCGTACACCGAGCCACAGGTGTGGATGAAGGTCTTCCAGGTTGTGTGCTCATGAACCCAGGCGTTCACTTTTTCATGGAAGGGTTTGAAGAGCTTCCGGTAGAGTTCTGGAGCAATAAATGGACCGTGCTGCGATCCAAAGTCGGTTCCGGAAATCACGATGACCTGGATACGCTCGCCTATCGCCTGGTGGAGCATCTCGAGGTTCTTGAGGCCTATCTCAGTCATCCGGGCAAAGACCTCCTGGAGGAAGGGCTGGCGGGTCACCAAAGACACGTACCACTCCTCCACGTCCCGGATGCCCTTGGGGTCCTTGAGGGCAAGACCAGGAACGAAGGCAATATCCCCGAGGTTCGTCCCCGGAACCCCGGAAAAGACAATGGCGTAATCGGTTTCCTCATAGAGCCTCTGCGCTTCTTCCTCGTAGTAGCGGAGGTCCTCATCGGTAAGAAGGGTGTACTCTTCAATCTGGTCTTCAACCCGAAGACTCTTCTCATCAATGGGTTTCTGGCGAATGAGGGCATCGTGGTAGAATCCCCCCTTGGGCATTTTTGCGCATGGCGCACAGGATGTATCTCCCCTGGGGTATTGGTAGATGTTCCCTTCGGCATCCGGCACGGTATTGAACTTCTCCGGCACAAGAAGGGGTGTCCCGTCGAAGAACTTCCAGGGCTTCCAGTTCTCGTTTCGGAAGCCGAAGAAGTTCTCCCGGGACATCAAAGGAACCGTATCGATACCAAGGACCTTCCGGAGGTCGTCATCCACTTCCCCAAGCATCTGGAAAGGATCGATGACCTTCACCGGATCTTCAGGACGAATGAGCCCCAGGGCCACTTTGAGTTTGTGGAGGCTCGAGACGTGGATTCCGGTCACCAGAGTTGCCCCGAGGTCAAGGGGAAGCTTATCCGGCTCCTCATGCGAAAGGGTCTTCAGCACCCGTTCTCGAGGGGTCATAGTACCTCCTCCTTTCATCCTTTTACCGCTCCAAAGGTGAGGCCGCGCACAAGGTACCGCTGAGCAAGAAGGGAAAAGACCACAACGGGCAGCATGGTGACGATTCCTGCTGCCGCAAGCGGCCCCCAGGCAATACGCCAGCCGGTGATGAACCGCCCAAGGTACAGAGGTAGGGTCTGGGCCTCCTTACCCGTCGTGAGGACAAGGCTTAAGAGGAACTCTCCCCAGCTCT
>JAPWUU010000156.1 GCA_028275365.1 Candidatus Caldatribacterium sp. | reverse complement strand
GTCCCGTCCTGAAAGATGGGGTGGACGTACAGCTCAAAGAGATCTCTTTGAGGTGGCACGGGAGAGAAGGGCCGAAATGATTGCATTGGAGGTCATGCCGGATCACGTCCACCTGCTGGTGGAGGTAGGCCCCCAGTTCGGTATCCACCGGCTGGTGAAGCTCATGAAAGGTCGCTCCTTCCACATCCTCCGGCAGGAGTTCCCGTGGCTCAAATCGAGGTTGCCCACCCTTTGGACAAACAGCTCATTTGTGGCTCCTGTTGGGGGTGCCCCCCTTGCAGCCTTACGCGAATACATCGAAAAGCAGAAATACGTCTGAGACGCCCAGCTTCGTATGTGAGGTTCCCCTGCGGGTCTCGCCCGCTCAGGAGAAAACACTGCTTGCCCGGTTGGAGGCAGCCCGCCAGCTCCAAAACGCCTGCCTGGGAGAGGCCGTAAGGCGCGTCCGGCTCATCCAGCAGTCGAGGCTGTGGCAGAGAGCTTGGAAAGAAGAGAACAAAGAGCGAAGAAGCGTTTTGATTCGGGAAGCTTGCTCCAAATACGGTTTCACGGATGCCGCACTGCAACACTATGCCGTAGAAATACGGCGCTCCTGCTGGATAAGAGACCACCTGGACGTGCATGTGGCCCAGAAGCTGGGCACCAGGGCATACCAATCCGCTCGGAGAGTGCTTTTCGGGAAAGCCCGCAGGGTGCGCTTCAAGGGCAAAAACCAGATGGACACCGTGGAGGGCAAAAGCAACGAAGCGGGCATCCGGTGGCGGGAAGGCTGTGTGGTCTGGAGGGGCCTGATTCTACCAGCCATTATCAACCCAGAAGATCCGGTAGTCCGCCATGCCCTCTCCTGTCGGGTTAAGTACGTCCGCCTGGTGAGGCGAAAAATAAACGGACGCAACAGGTTTTACGCCCAACTCATCTGCGAGGGCACACCCTACCAGAAACCCGCAAATGCCCTGGGAGAAGGTGTTGTCGGCATCGACGCTGGCCCCTCTACCATCGCCCGTGTCAACAGCAAAGAGGCGGTTCTTTCCCGCTTTGCGAGGAACTTGCAAAGAAGGAAGCAGAAATACGCAGGCTCCAGCGCAAGATGGACCGCTCACTTAGGGCCAACAACCCCGAGAACTACAACCCCGACGGCACGGTAAAGGAAGGGCCGAAACGGTGGAAGAAAAGCACAACATACCTCAAGACCCAGGCCCGTCTTGCCGAAATATGGCGCAAATTGAGCGCCCACCGCAGGAGCCTCATCGGCAGGATGGTCAATGAGACCCTGCGCATGGGTAACGTGTTCAAATTTGAGAAGCTTTCCTACCGCGCCCTGCAGGGGGTGTTCGGCAAATCCGTCAATACCCGGGCGCCGGGGAAGTACTTCCAGGAACTCACCCGCAAGGCTGAGAGTGCTGGCGGGAAGGTCCTAAAGTTCCCCACCCGGCTTAAAGTCAAAGGTACAGAAACTTACGTTGGCCTTTCCAGCTACTGCATCTGCGGGGAACGCAAGAAGAAGTCTTTGTCCGAGCGCTGGCACATATGCTCCTGCGGCGTAAAATGCCAGCGGGACCTCTACAGCGCCTACCTGGCATGTTTTGTGAAACAGATTGGACAGAGCGATTTCGAGCTCGACGCAGGCACTGCCGCGAGGCAGTGGCCAGGTGCGGAGCCGCTCCTGCAAGCGGCGTCGGGCCATATCCCCAACCCCCGAGTGTCCGGGTCCTCCGGACAGCCCTGCAAGGGGACAGAGGGGGTCGCTGCGGAAGAGGGGATAGCCAAGGCCGAGGCCTGGGATGGTGTAGCGCCGTCTCCTGGCGGTGGTGAGAGCCCGGGAGAGGTTGCGGTGGTTCCCCTCAGAACCCCCCAGCTTTAGCTGTGGGGAGGCTCAGCCTGATTCCTGCAAGGTTTTCCCGAATGATGGTGTTGAGCCGATCAATCTTCTCCTGGACCCGGGCAAAGAGGGGGACACCCTTTTTGAAGAGGATAGAGAAAACGGCGACCTCAAGGGCAATGGCGGTGAAGATAAAAGGCGCAAAGCGAAAAGCCTTAGCCACCGCCCGCCATCACCGTTCCCCCCAGGAAAAGGAGTGGCGCCCGAACGACGGTGCGCAGGGCGGCAAGGACGACGTTCTGGAGCTGGGTCACCTGAGGTCCCTGCCGAAGTTCTGACCACCATGAGAAGAGGGACAAGGAGCACTGCTTTCCAATGGGGCCGGAGATACAAGTTTCTTCACCGGTATCCCTCCGCTAAAGAGGTGTGGTGCCTTCCCATGGTGCTCTCTGGGTTTTCCCGAGCCGCCTTTTCTCTTCACCGTCGAGGAATCAGTGTTTCACCAGGAGTTGCCTCCTTTTTTCCCTCTTCCACTGCGCAAGGAAAACTCCAGAAAGCGTGAGGGCAGAACCAAAGACCTGCCATGGGGTTGGTGCCCGTCCCATGATGGCGTACGTGAAGAGGTAGGCGCAAGCAGGAACAAGGAGCGAAAAGGTCCCAGAGGTCACAGCGCCGAGGGTTTTGAGACTCAGGAACCACAGGAAGAACCCCACCACCTGGGCGGAGAAAGCCGTGCAGAGTCCCCAAAAGAGTGCCGCCCCTGAGAGGATGCAGCAGTCGTTGCGGAAGAGGAAGGGGATGAGGACGAGGGCGGAGAAGAGGTTCAGGGAGGCATTGAAGCGCACAAGGTGCTCATCCCTCAGGTACTTCCGGTAGTAGAGTATGCCCAGGGACCAGAGGAATCCCGAG
>JAPWUU010000155.1 GCA_028275365.1 Candidatus Caldatribacterium sp. | reverse complement strand
CGGACATGATGCGCATTGTGAGCCGCCTTGGGAAAATCCTTGGTCCCCGGGGGCTTATGCCGAATGCTAAGACCGGAACAGTAACCTTCGACATTGCCCAGGCTGTGCGGGAGATCAAGGGTGGGCGAATTGAAATCCGGAACGATAAGCTCGGCAATGTCCACCTTCCCATTGGGAAGGCGTCGTTTACTGAAGAGCAGATTCTCGACAACTTCTATGCTGCTTTGGATGCCGTGGTTCGTCTGAAGCCTCCTGCGGCAAAGGGTCGGTACATCAAAAAAATCGTTCTCTCCCTCACCATGAGCCCTGGTGTTCCTGTTGACGTCAACACTGCCCTTGCCCGGATGGAGAAGAGGGCAGCCTGAGAGGTGGGAAGGGTAAAAGCTCTAATCTTCAAAGCGTCATAGAGGTGCCTGAGAACCAGGGGCGCAAGCTTAAAAATCCTGGGGAGGCGAAGATGCGAGAAGACTCCTCAGGGGGAGTCTTCTCTTTTTTGTGTGGAAAGGAGGTTGATGGTGTTTGGAAAGAAGCGAAAAGGAGAAAATTGTTGGCGAGCTCCTTGAGCGGTTGAAGAAAAGCCAGGCGGTTTTCGTCGTGGGCTACCATGGCATGGATGTCCCCACCATGGAGCAGCTGCGGCGGAACCTGCGGGGCATTGAGGGAGAGCTCAAGGTTGCCAAGAACACCCTCATGCGCCTTGCTCTGGGACAGGCTGGCTTTTCGGGAGACGGCCACCTCCTGAAAGGTCAGAATGCCTTTGTCTTCTCCTATCGTGACGTGGTTCAGGTGGCAAAGGCCCTGGCCGACTTTGCGAAGAAATTCCCGCAGCTTGAAGTGAGAGGTGGCTTCCTGGGGACGAGGCTCCTCACCGCCCAGGATGTGCAGCGTCTGGCAGAGCTTCCCTCCCGGGAGGAGCTCCTTGCCCGGGTGGTTGGTGGCGTTGCTGCGCCGCTTGTGGGACTTCTCGGTGTGCTCCAGGGGGTTTTGCGGAACTTCGTGTGGGTGCTGAAGGCCATTGAAGAGAAAAAGCGTACCGAAAAGGAGGCATGACCCATGACCAAAGAGGAGATCATCGAAGCGATTGAGAAGATGACGGTTCTTGAACTTGCAGAACTCGTGAAGGCTCTCGAAGAGAAGTTTGGGGTTTCTGCGGCCATGCCGGTGGCTCAGGTTGCTGCTCCGGTTGCCGGACCTCAGGCTGCAGCTCCTGCTGAGGAAGAGGAGAAGACCGAGTTCGACGTCATCTTAAAGAGTGCTGGTCCTCAGAAACTCCAGGTGATCAAGGAAGTCCGGGCCATCACCGGCCTTGGCCTCAAGGAGGCCAAAGACCTTGTGGACAACCCGCCAAAACCCATCAAGGAAGGCATCAGCAAGAAAGAGGCCGAGGAAATCAAGGCAAAGCTCGAGGCCGTGGGCGCCGAAGTGGAAATCAAGTAAAGGGAGCGCCGCCCTTCGGGGCGGCCTTTTCCCATGCCTGGAAAATCTCTCCCGCGCCTTTGTGTTTCTCTCTTCCTTGTCTCCCTCATCTGGGGTTTGAACTTTGGCATCATGCGCCTTGGGGTCCTTGCCCTGGGGCCTCTGGCTTTCCCGTTCCTCCGGTTCCTCCTGAGTACGCCGCTGTTCTTTCTGGTGCTTTGGAGAACCGAAGGCTCGGTGGGTATTGCGTTGCAGGATGTACCGCTCTTTTTCCTCCTTGGGGCCATAGGGTTTGGACTGTATCAGCCCCTCTGGAGTTTTGGGCTTCGCCTGAGCCTGGCGTCGCACTCGGCACTTTTGCTCTCTCTCACCCCGGTCATCGTGGCGATTGTGGTCCTTTTGCGGGGTGAAGAGGGATTCCGGGGAGTGAACTTCGCGGGGATTCTCCTTGGATTTCTGGGAATTGTGGTCCTCGCTGCTTTCCAGGGTAAAAAACAGGGAGGACAGACAGTGCTCCTTGGAGACCTTCTCACCCTTGGAGCGGCTCTCCTGTGGGGACTGTACTGCTACTTTGGGAAACTCCTCCTTCAGAAGTACTCTCCCTTGAAAAGCAGTGCTTGGAGCATGCTCTTTGGCGTGCTTACGATGTTTCCGGTGTGCGCCCGGGATGTCTTCCGGATTACTCTTCGCAGCCACTTCACGCCGGTGTTGCTCTTTGTCTTTCTCTACGGGACCGTTCTTTCCTCTCTTGTGGCCTATGTACTCTGGATGCGGGGTATCGAGCAGCTTGGTGCCTCAAGGACCACAGCTTTCCAGTATGTGACCCAGATTTTCGGTGTCATCGGTGCCTGGCTGATTTTCCGCGACCCTCTGAGCCTGCGCCTTTTTGTCAGCATGGTCCTCATTGCTCTGGGACTTCTCCTCACCCAGTGGAGAGCTCCCCTTCAGAAGGCATAGGAGGTATCCTATCCCCTCGTGGATAATGTCCCCCCAGGCGTGGAGGACCTCGGCTCTGGGGAGAAACCGCTCAAAAGAGAGTGCTGTTCCTGTGCTGAGCAGGGGATGGGCAGGACAGGGAGTGATGTCGGCTTCGGGATAGCATCTGCGGAAGGCAAGGAGTGCCCTGGGAAGGTGCACTTCAGAGGTCACAAGGTAGAAACTGTGAATGCCCAAGGCTTTGAGAAGCGCTGCTGTGTACCGGGCGTTTTCCCAGGTTGTGCGGGAGTACGCTTCGAGTATGATGTCTTCAGGGGAAACCCCAAATGTTCCAAGCACCTCGAAGGCCACCTCTGCCTCGGTGAGCGGTTGTTCCTTGTGGAGCTTTCC
>JAPWUU010000154.1 GCA_028275365.1 Candidatus Caldatribacterium sp. | reverse complement strand
GTGCAGCGAGCACAGTTCCGTCAGCTTTCCTGTACTCAAGACGACACTGGGTGATTTTCACTCCAACTCTGTTGAGAGGGGTAAAAGTGAATCGAGTTAATCCCCAGTTTTTCGATTCAGCCGAGGCAATAGAAGGAGAGGGCACGAGAACCTCTCCAGTAATGCTCACCTTTGCTTTGGGAAACATGGGGTTATCCGAAAACCAGCCGCAACTCGAGAGCAAAAAAAGCACGCTCAAAAAGGCGTAGAGCCCCAGATTTTTTCCCCTCATTTCTCTCCTCCTGAGATCACCCTCTCAGTACTCAATGACGTGGGGGGTAAGGAACACAATGAGTTCCGTCTCCTTATGGGTCCTGCTCCGGAGTATAAAGAGATCCCCAATGAGAGGAAGCTCGCTCAAAATGGGAATCCGGGTGATTCTCTCGATGTCCTCACTCCGGATGAGACCCCCAATGACGAGAGTTTCCCCAGGACGCAGGCGTGCGGTGGTATCGGCGTTCTTCACGCTCTTTTGGGGATCTCTAAAGGTTAAGCCGGCCAGGACATACTCCCGCTCAGTGTAGGTGCTGACCTCAGGTTTCGCATGGACCACCACCGTTCCTTCCTGGGTGAGGACCGGAGTGACTTCAAGCGTAATACCCACCTCAAGGAACCGGAGTTCTCCAGGAATGAGGCGACCTTCTTTGTCTGTCTCGAGGTTCCGGTAAGGGATGGAATCACCCACGTGGATTGTGGCTGTTTTGCCACTGAGCGTGAGGATCCTGGGGTTCCCGACTAGCCTTGCCAGGTTTTTCTTCTCCAGAGCCTTGATGGTCATCTCCACCAGATCCTGGCGTTCCATGGTCCCTCCAAGGCTGAGTTCTCCAAACGTGATTTCCCCCTCCTTGCCGCCAACGGCCCACGTAACCCCGAGGTCTTTGATCTTCTCCCGATTAATCTCCACGAGTTTTGCGTCAATCATAATCTGCGGTAGTTTCCGGTCAAGGTTTGCAAGGAGCTGCTGCACGGCCTCCAGTTCTTCCTTTGTTCCCCGGACGACAAAAGCTTTCTGGGTGAAGTCATAGTTGATGCGCTCTTCCTCAGGGATAACGATTTTCAAGAGCTCCCGGATTTTCTCGAGCTGTTTCTCATCCTCATAGATATTGTTGGAGAGGTACAATGTTCTCGTTTCCAGCGCTACGTCAACCTTTTCAAGGATGTCCTGAACCCTTTGGAACTCCTCTTCTCTTCCCCGCACAACCAGAGCCCGGCCTGTGGTATCGACGGCGATGCGCTCGGGAGGGATGACCAGGCTTACGATTTCTTTGGCCTTCTCGGGGTTCATGCTCTTTAGGGGGAATCTCCGCACCTCAAGGAGTCCGAAGTTCTCTTCAAGTTTCCGCTTTTCCGCAATGATGATGTTCTCCCCAAGGCGTACCTGTCCGAGACCTTTCATGGTGAGGATGTATCCCAGGGCCTGGTCGAAGGTCAGGTTCTCGAAAGACAGGGTGACGGTTCCCTGAACGGACTCATCCACCACAATGTTCACGCCCCTGGCCTTGGCCAGGGCAAGGAGCACATCCTTGACGTCCGCGTCACGGAAGTCAAAAGAAAATCGCTCTTCTCCCACTCCGGGGGCGAAGGGTCCTTGAATGAGCACGCTGACCAGACGCCGATTGGCTTCGTCATAGACCTCGTAGGATACAGGATTCTTAAGTTCAATCCAGATGCGAAGACCATTCTCGGTTTCCCGAAAAATGACGCTTTTCACCGGTCCAACGTTCATTGGACGTTCCGCGTAAGGAAGCCCCCGCCTTGCCTCCTGGACATCAAGGACGATGTGGTAAGCATCAGGGGAAACATCTTTCCAGCTGCACGGAGCGTCGAACTTGAAGGTGAGCTTAATTTCAGCGTTGCCGGCCCGAAAGAAGAAATCCTTGAGTTCCAGAGCAAATGCCGAGGTAAGTCCCACACTCCACAGAAGGAGCGCCCAGAACGCTACTTTTCGAGCGGAAATGTGAACTCCCTCCCCTGATACGTGAGCACAACCTGCTTTCTGTCTACTTTAACCAACTGGAGTTCTCCTGACAAGGGCTTTTCAGGAGTGAGGAAGAAAATTTCCCCGTTCACCTCCACCACAACCACCTGTTTTGTGGGCGAGAGCACCACACCCTTCAGAGTGATCGACGGCGGTGTCTCTTCCGGGGTAGCCAGGAGCTCTTCAGGGCTTCCTTCAGAAACGGGAATGGTCTCCCCTGGCCCTTCAGGGGCCTGGGGATAGGCAAAAGAGAAGACGTCCCGCAGGCCAGTGATTTCCTCCTCGTTCAAAGGCGCAAGGAAGACCTCCTGTTCCTTCGGGGTTTCCCCGGATTTCGGCAGAGAGAAGACAGGCTGGCTTCCGGTACCTTCCTGGGCAAAGGAGGCAGGAGTATTCAGCTTCTCGATGACACGAAGGCTCAAAACGCCAAGGATTGCAAGGGCTACGGCGAGAAGGGCGACAAAGACCGTTTCCCGCTCTTTCACGGCTTTCCTCCCCCAAGAAGATATGTGGAGAGGAGAAAATCTACCCTGAAGGCCTCCTGGTCCTTCCCAAAGGAGAACCCCTCAACTTGAATAAGCCGGGGGGACTGGCGGAGGTAATTCAGGAAAAAGAGGAAACTCTGAAAAGAAGTACGGACCGAACCGGAAAAGGGGAGTTCAGTGTACCCTTCCTGGGGCTTTGGGGGTTCTGGCTTCAGAGAAAGGAGCTCGAGGTGCGAGAGAAAGGC
>JAPWUU010000153.1 GCA_028275365.1 Candidatus Caldatribacterium sp. | reverse complement strand
GAATGCTCACAGTTCTTGTGGTAGTTGCCCTGCTTGCTGCTTTTGGGGCGAGTGCGGTGTTGGCGAAGGATTGGGTAAAGTTCCTGGATTCTGACAAAATGCTTGTCGATACATCGATGTATGCCAAGACTCCACCCTGGAAGATTGGCTTCAGCAATGCGTCGATTTCAAACAGCTGGAGAGTTTTCTTTGCCCGGCATGTGGAGTATGAAGCTTCAAAACACCCCGAGATCGCCGAGTTTTACGTGACCGATGCTCAAGATAACCCTACGAAGCAACTTGCCGATGTTGAGGACCTCCTGGCCAAGGGCATTGACCTTCTCATCATCTCTCCGGCAACAGAGGCAGCGCTGAATCCTGCAGTTGAGAAAGCTATGGAGAAAGGCGTTCCGGTTGTGGTGGTGGACCGAAAGGTTACAACCGATGCCTACGTGACCTTCGTTGAATCGAGCAACTACCAGATGGGGAAGATTATGGCCGAGTGGCTGGTGGAAAAGCTTGGCGGGAAAGGGAATATCGTGATGCTCAGTGGCATTGCTGGTGCTGGCCCGGCTGAAGACCGTCTGAAGGGGGCAATGGACGTTTTTAAGAACTATCCTGACATCAAAATTCTGGAACAGCAGTACTGTGACTGGTCTCCTGTAGTGGGGAAGCAGGTCATGGCAACTCTTATTCAGAAGTATCCGCAGATTGACGGTGTCTGGGCTGACAGTGCTCTCCAGGGGAGTGGCGCTATTGAGGCGCTTCAGGAAGCCGGAAGACCCATTCCGCCGATTACCGGTGAGGATATGAACCGGTACCTGAAAATGTGGAAACAGCTCGGCTTTGAAGGAGTGGCAGTGAGCTTCCCCACTTGGCAGGGTCAGGTAGCAGTGCAGAAAGCCATTGACATTCTCAATGGCATTCCTGTACCACGCTACGTCGACTGCCCACGGGTTATTATCACCAAGGAGAACCTGGACCAGTTCGTCCGCATGGACTTACCCGATGAGTTCTTCATGGATAGCAGGCTCCCTGAGGAGTGGCTGCCGAAGCGCTGAAACATCGTGGCCCCGGGGTTACCCGGGGCCAGGGAGGGTCCCTCTATGAGTGAAATGCTGCGGATGGTGAATATTTCGAAGCATTTTCCAGGAGTTAAGGCGCTTGACCGGGTAACCTTCTCGGTGAACCGTGGTGAGGTTCATGCGCTTGTGGGAGAGAACGGAGCTGGGAAGTCCACCCTCATGAAAATTCTGGCCGGTGCTCTCCAGCCGGATGAGGGAGAGATTTTCCTCGAAGGAGAGAGAGTTTCCATTCCCAATCCCCAGAGTGCCTGGGCCAAGGGGATAAGCATTATTTACCAGGAGCTGAACCTTCTTCCCGACCTGAATGTGGTGCAGAACATCTTTCTTGGAAGGGAACCGCGAGGACGCCTCGGTACCCTCAAGTACTCTGCCATGGTGAAAGAGGCAGAGTCCCTTCTGGAGCGAGTCGGGATACGTGTTCCTCTTCAGGCTTTGGTGAGAAGTCTCAGTGTTGCTGAGCAGCAGCAAGTAGAGATTGCCAAAGCCCTTTCGCTGAACGCCAAGATTCTGGTGATGGACGAACCCACAGCCTCTTTGAGTGAGACAGAGGTGGAACGGCTTTTTGCTATTATCCGGGACCTGAAGGGAAAAGGCGTTACGGTTATCTATATTTCCCACCGTTTGGACGAAGTTTTCCGTATTGCTGACCGGGTGACGGTTCTCAAAGATGGGAGGTGTGTGGGTACCTACCCGATTGGGGAACTCGACCGAGAAAAGCTCGTACGTCTCATGGTGGGTCGTTCTTTCTCTGAGACCTTTCCCCCTAAGGCGCAGGAAACTGGCCCTGTCATCCTCGAGGTTCGCAACTTGACCGTTCCTGGAGTGCTGAAGAATGTCACCTTCTGTGTTCGAGCCGGTGAGATTGTGGGGTTTTTTGGTCTCGTGGGCTCTGGGAGAACGGATCTTGCGAAGGCGCTTTTTGGCCTGTACCCTCACTACTCTGGCGAGATCCTGGTGAAAGGGAAGCGGGTGAACGTGGTCTCCCCGCAAAAGGCGGTTGCTGAGGGTATTGGCTTTGTCCCTGAGGACCGCAAAAGTGAAGGTCTGTGTCTTGGTCTTTCGGTTAGGGATAACTGCCTCATGGCCGTCCTCGACGATGTACGCTCGCTGATGTTCCTGGATCGCCGGAAAGAAACCGCGATTGTTCAGAGACTGGTGACCGACTTGAGAATCAAGACCCCCCATTTTTACCAGAGAGTACGCAACCTGAGCGGGGGGAATCAGCAAAAAGTCGTCCTTGCCAAATGGCTGGCAACGCAGCCTGATTTTTTGATTTTCGACGAACCTACCCGGGGCATCGACGTCGGTGCAAAGGCAGAAATTTACCATCTCATGAGAGATCTCGCTCGTCAGGGGAAAGGCATTCTCATGATATCCTCGGAACTCCCGGAAATTCTGGGGATGAGTGACCGGATTTACGTGATGCATGAAGGGGCTATCGTGAAAGAGTTCGGGCAGGGTGAGCCGGTGGATGAAGAACGGGTCATGTACTTTGCAGCAGGGCTTCATGTGGGGCGGTGAAAAGCGTGAGGGGTCTGTACAGAATTTATAGAAATAACCCGGCACTCTTTTTCGTGTACATCATCCTCTGCGCGTTTTTTGTCTTCGCCACCTTTGCCTCTCCCCAGTTTCGGACAGTATACAACGTTTTTAATCTCTTGCGGCAGGCTGTGGCCTTCGGCATTGTGGGGATCGGTCAGACCGTAGCCATCCTCTCGGGAGGTATTGACCTTTCTGTCGGTTCGCTC
>JAPWUU010000033.1 GCA_028275365.1 Candidatus Caldatribacterium sp. | reverse complement strand
GAAGAGGCACTCCTCCAGGGTAGCATTGACATTGCGGTGCACAGCCTCAAGGACCTCCCCACGACTTCCCCCCCGGGACTCACCCTTGCTGCCATTCTCCCCCGAAAGGACCCAAGAGACTGCCTGGTCTCCCGAAGTGGCCAGAAACTCCTGGAACTCCCCCCAGGAAGCTCCGTTGGCACAGGAAGCCCTCGACGCGCTGTGCAGATTCTCAAGAAGCGGCCCGACATTCACGTTGTACCGCTGCGAGGGAACGTCACCACCCGCATGGCGAGAATGCGGGAAGGCAGAGTCGATGCTCTGGTCCTTGCCTATGCAGGACTTCTGCGCCTTGGGCTTGAAGGAGAGGTAACGGAAGTCTTCGACCCCTGGAACTTTGTCCCCGCACCCTCACAGGGTGTCGTCGCCTGTGAAACCCGCTGCGATGAAGGGTGGGAAGAGCTCCTTGCCCCTCTCCACCATCCTGAAACAGCCCAGGCTGTGGGCATTGAACGACTGTTTCTCGCCTGCATCGGAGGAGGTTGCCAGAAAGCCGTCGGTGCCTTTGCGGAAGTCCAAAACGGGTGGGTACGGCTTGTGGGGATGCTCGAGGGGAAGGTGGGCTGGAGGGAGGGTCCCCTTGCAACAGGAGAAACCATGGTTCAGGACTTAGCCCAGGAGCTTGGAGGAAAACGATGAAGGGTAAAGTTTTCCTCACCGGTGCAGGCGCAGGAAGCTTTCTCTACCTGACCCAGTACGCTCGCTTCCTCCTGGAGAGGGCTGATGTTGTCGTCTACGACCGCCTCATCGACCACCGTGTCCTCCAGTACACCCGGGATGGTGCTGAGCTCATTCCCGTCGGGAAGGCCCCTGGAAAGGCCCCGTACACCCAAGAGACAATCTGCGAGCTCCTTGCAGAGCGGGCAAAAAAGGGGGCAATAGTTCTCCGCCTGAAAGGCGGAGATCCCTTCGTCTTTGGCCGGGGAGGCGAGGAAGCAATGTACCTTGCAGCACACGGAGTGCCCTTTGAGGTCGTTCCGGGGGTTTCCTCCGTGCATGTTGCCGCTGCCTGCGCCGGCATTCCTTTGACATTTCGGGGAAAAAGCCGATCTTTCCATGTTTTCAGCGGTCATCCCGAGGAAGCCCTGGAGTCCCTTCCCTGGGACGCCATTGCCCATCTCCCAGGGACTCTGGTATTCCTCATGGGAGAAGCAACTCTCAACACTATCATCGGGAACCTTCTTGCCTCTGGCAAAGATCCCACAACCCCTACATGCCTTGTCATGCAGGCAGGAAGCCCCTTCCAGCGCGTCGTCTCCGGGTCTTTGCTGGACATCGCTCAGAAGAAAGCCGCTTCAGGCCTGTGTAACCCCCTGGTGCTCTTTGTCGGAGAAGTGGTGAACTTCCAGGACGTTCTCTTCAAGGGAGAACACGCCCCCTTTCCCAGACGGGTGATGGTGGTGGGGAGCACAGAGGTTCTCAGGCAGTACCAGACACTCAATGATCTTGTGGTCTTCCTCGAAACACAGGGTATTGTCCTCATCCCTGCAGCACTCCTCCGGGCCATACCGAACCACGAGGTCCTCAATGACCTCAGAGAACGCCTGAGGCAGTTCGACGCACTCCTTTTCCCAAGCCAGAACGCTGCTTCGGTTGTTTTCGAAGCCCTACCGGACCTTCGTATCCTCCACGGCCTCAAAATATGGGCCATCGGGGCCAAAACGGCCCGGTGGCTCAGGGAACGAGGTATAACCGCAGATTACGTGGCGTCAGGAAGTGCAACCTCGTTTCTTGAGGAAACCCGGGATTTTCCACCGCACCGGGTGGCCATCGTAACCTCCGGAAAGGAAGACCACAGGGTGAAAAAAGAGCTTTCTAAGAGAGGATGGCCCTGCGAGGTTTTTCCCGCCTACTCCATGGTTTTCCGGACACATCTTTTTCCCTATATCCAAGAAGAGCTCCACCAGGGACTTGACCTTATCGTTTTTCTGAGCCCCTCAGCCTACGAGGCCTTCTTTGCCGCCACCTCAAAGACACCCCCCTGCCCCGTCTGGGCCATCGGCCATACCACTGCATCGTACCTTCTGGGGAAAAACGTTAAGGTATCCCGGGTGGTCCCCTCACCCTTCCTAGAAGAAATCTGCATGGAGGTGCTCCGGTGGAGAGAAAATCAGGAACTTTCATAAGAAACCGGCGTCTGCGCCGCTTCCCTGCACTCCGGGCTATGCTCCAGGAAACCCGTCTTGCCCTTCAGGACCTCATCTGTCCGTTCTTCGTGGTGCAGGGGCAGGGCATCCGGAAAGCCATTCCCCACCTTCCCGAGGTTTTCCTCTTCTCCCCCGACGAACTCCTGAAGGAAGCGGTCGCCCTGCACGAAAAGGGGATTCAGGCTGTTCTCCTTTTCGGACGTTCCGAGCGGAAAGACGAAGCAGGAAGTGACGCCTGGAACCCCCACGGAGCGGTTCAGGAAGCAGTCCGGGTGCTGAAAAGGGAGCTCCCGACGCTCTTTGTGTTCACCGACGTCTGTCTGTGTGCATACACCACATCAGGACACTGTGGCCTGGTGCGGGGACAGCACATAGACAACGACCGCACTCTTGAGCACCTTGCCCGTGTAGCGCTTTCGCACTGCGAAGCTGGAGCCGATGGCATTGCCCCCTCAGACATGATGGACGGCCATATCCTTGCTCTTCGAGAGGCTCTGGACCAGGCAGGATTCCAGGAAACCCCAATCATGGCATACAGTGCAAAATTCGCCTCTTCCCTCTATGCGCCTTTCCGGGAGGCAGCAAACTCCATACCCCTTTTTGGCGATCGTTCCTCGTATCAGCTTCCACCAGCCAACTTTCGTGAAGCCCTCAGGGAGGCACAGGCAGATCTCTCTGAAGGAGCAGACATTCTCATGGTGAAACCTGCGCTGCCGTATCTTGATGTTCTCCGGGCTTTTCGGGAACGTTTCCTTGTACCGCTTGCTGCCTTCCAGGTGAGTGGGGAATACGCCATGGTGAAGTACGCATCCCTCAACGGGGCCATCGACGAGAAAAAGGTTGCCCTCGAACTCCTTCTCTCCATCAAGAGGGCCGGTGCGGACCTCATCATCTCGTACTTTGCTCCCAAAATGTCCGAATGGCTCAGGGAGGAGTAACGATGGGATGGTATCCTCTCTTCCTCAACCTTGAAGGCAAGCGGTGTCTCGTGGTCGGGGGAGGAAAGGTTGCCACCCGAAAGGCTCTGCCTCTTGTAGGGAAAGGAGGTGTGGTGACCGTCGTCGCTCCTCGGGTGAGTGAAATCCTGGAACGTCTCGGAAAGGAAGGAAAAATCACCCTCTGGAAGCGACCTTTTGCTTGGAGTGACCTTGAAGGACAGGACATCGTTTTCGCCGCCACCGACGATCCCGCCCTGAACGCTGCAATCGCCGAAGAGGCTCAAAAACGCAACATCCTGGTCAACGTGAGTAGTTCAGGGAACCAGGGGAATTTCATTACTCCTGCCTGTCTTGAAACCGAAGACCTGCTCCTTGCCCTGTCCACGAAAGGGAAAAACCCCGTGCGGTCGGCAACCTTGAAAGCGTGGCTCTGGGAAACCTTCTCTGAAGGCAAGGAGAGAATCCCCAGAGGAAACGCTACCTGCCTCTCCCGGGCACTCCAGCTCTTTCCAGGAGGCGTCAACAGCCCCGTACGGTCCTTTAGGGCTGTGGGGCGATATCCTGTCTTCATCCGGTACGGCAAGGGGAGCCATGTGGTGGATGAAGACGGCAAAACTTACCTCGACTGCATCATGTCTTGGGGAGCCCTCATCCTCGGCCATGCCCATCCCCGGGTCGCAAAAGCCCTGGCCGAACAGGTAGCTCTGGGAACGAGCTTCGGAATGAACCACCCTTTGGAGATTCTCCTTGCCGAGAAAATCCGCGAGCACTTCCCGTCCATCGAGGCTCTCCGGATGGTGAATTCGGGTACCGAAGCGGTGATGAGTGCCCTGCGACTTGCCCGTGCCGCCACCGGAAGGAAAAAGGTGCTCAAGTTTGCCGGGTGCTACCACGGGCACGTCGATGCTCTTCTTGTCGAGAGTGGTTCGGGAGGGCTGACGTTTGGTATTCCTTCCTCCCTGGGTGTTCCAGAAGAGTACACTCACCACACCATTGTCGTTCCGTACAACGACCTTGAGGCAACGCGGAAGGCTCTCGAGAGCTTCGGCAGAGAGCTTGCCGCAGTCATCGTTGAGCCAATTGCGGGGAACATGGGCGTGGTGTTGCCTCACCCGGAATTCCTTCTCCTTCTCCGTCAGTACACGGAGCAATGTGGCGCATTGCTCATTTTCGATGAAGTCATCACCGGATTCCGTGTATCCCTTTCAGGATACCAGGGCCTTTGTGGCATCCGTCCTGACCTGACCATCCTTGGAAAAATCGCAGGAGGTGGGCTCCCCTTCGGCGTTTACGGGGGGAAAAGGGAGCTCATGCGCCTTGTAGCTCCTGAGGGAGGAGTGTACCAGGCAGGAACGCTCTCGGGGAACCCCTTAGCTACTCGAGCAGGGTACACCACCATAACCGTCCTTGAAGAGGATTCTGCCTTTTACGACGTCCTGGCCGAAAAAACCCGGATGATTACTCAGGGTCTTCAGGAAATTGCCGCTTCCTTCCGTCTTCCCCTCTATGTGAATGCTGCAACCGGCATGCTCACGCCGTTTTTCACATCCCTGCCGGTGGTGGATACCCAGACTGCCTTCGCCACCGACCGAGGCCTTTACGCCCGCTTTTTCCAGGAGCTTCTTTCCCGGGGCGTTCTTGTGCCTCCCTCACCTTTCGAAGCCTGGTTCCTTTCGGGAGCGCACACCTCAAAAGACTGCGAACGCCTCCTTGAGGCAGCCGAAGGAGCGATGAGGGCAATGGCCCGGGATCTCTAAGCCCTCTTAACGGCCTCGATTTCCTCCTCAGTGACCTCCCTGCCGAAACTACGGAGTCCGGAAACCCGGAATCCGTGCTTCTCCGCAAGAGCCTCAATTTCTTTGACCTTGGCTACTTCCACTTCCTTCCCCAGAGTATAGTCCTCAAAGCGTCCCTCAAGGGTGAGGACCATTGTCTCCGCCATACAGGCGTACGCCTTTCCCGGAGGATATCCGAAGTCCATGCCGAAATCCGGTTCCCCGGGAACGTCCACCACACCCCCTTCGATGACCAGAACATCCCTCCTTGCTCTGGCCACCTCCTCGGCAATATTCCGGGGCCGGGAAACATCACAGACAACCGCCCTTTTTGCAATCCAGGATGGTTCGATAAGGTTCCCGATGGCCGAGGTCACCGTCAGAATTGCCCGGCATCCCCGGATGCCTTCCTCAACATCCACAAACCCCTGGACTTCATAGGGACTTATCTCTGCAATCTCTCGGCGAACCTTTTCAACTTTCTCGGGATCCCGTCCCACTACCCGTACCCTCCTCCCTCGCTCGGCGAGGATGAGCGCACAGGCCCGCCCAATGGATCCCGTGGCTCCCACCACTGCAACCGTCTCTCTCTCAAGGTCAATGTCGAGCCTCAAGCAGGCAAGCTCAAGGGCGGAAAGAGCCGTGGCGACGGTGTAGCTGTTCCCCGTCGTCACCGCAATGCGAAGACCCTTTTTCACCGTGATGCCTCCATCTCCCGCCACAGAGGTAAAGGCTCCAAGACCGATGATTTTTGCGCCCTTTTTCTCGGCAAGGAGACCACAGCGGCGAATGCGGTCAGCCACAAAGGGGAAAGGGTACTCAAGGAGTGCCCGGGGCGTCATGGGAAGCCCGATGAACCACCCCTCAATCTCCTTCCCACTGTACGCCGATCGTACCCCCCGGACGTGTGAAAGAATGAAGGGAGGAATCCGGGAAGCCAGGTATTCCGCCCATGAAGATGGGAAGGGACGGAGGGGGAAGATATGGCTTTTGATATCCGCCACATCCATGGCGTGGATGATGAAGGCAAAGCTATCCATACACTCATTCCTCCCTGACGGCCTTCTTCAAAGCCCCAAGCATCGCAAGGGCATTCTCCTCCATCTTTTTCTTGAGAAAAGCATGAATGAGGGCTCCCACCAGGGGAATCCCAAGGTCATACTCGATCTCAAGCTCTACACGGGTCAGGGATGGACCCTCTCCACGGAACCGCCAGATGCCCTCGTACTTTTTGAAGTCTCCCTCAAGGGTGAAAAAACGGCATTCCTTCTTCGCATCATCCCAGATATCCCTTTCCTTCCATTTCACTTCCCGCCCCTGGAACCTCCCCTTCCAGAAACTCTCCACCTCTTGCCCCTGGCGGGACAGAACCCTTACCTCTTCGAGATCCGGAAGGAAACGTGCCAGGGCTTCGATATCCTTTGCCCGCTCGTACACCACCTCGACGTTCTCAGGGATGTCAAGGGAAACTGCAATCCGCGCCATACCCGGTTTCCTCCTTCACTTCACCCGCGTACTTCCTGAACGATGGCCTGAACCCCCTGGAGGGCGTCGTAGAGCACCGAAAGGACGATGTCTATCTCTTCGCGGGTTATGGTGAGGGGCGGCTCCAGACGAATGACCCTGGGATTGTTCAGGGTATAGACCACAAGAACCTTTCTCTGAGCCATCTCCATAGCAAGAAGCGACGCAGCGTCGTCGTCGAAGAGTTCCACACCGATAAGCAGCCCCAGTCCCCGCACTTCTTGGATGATTTCGGGGAATTCTCTCTGGAGTTCCCCAAGCCTCTCAAGGAAATACGCTCCTTTTGCTGCCGCCTGTGCAGGGATATCTTCCTCCTGAAGCACCTTCAGGGTTTCGATGCCAGCAACACAACTTAAAGGATTTCCCCCCATGGTGGAGCTGTGGATTAAAGGATTGTCCTCAAAGACTCGCCAGATTTCTGCAGTGCTCACAAAGGCTCCCAGAGGAACTACTCCTCCACCAAGACCCTTGGCCAGGGTCATAATATCCGGAACCACCCCGTAGTGCTCGCAGGCAAACATCTTCCCCGTTCTTCCAAGACCGGTCTGGACCTCGTCGAGGATGAGGAGTGCGCCTTTCCTTGTGCAGATTTCCCGTACCCCCTTAAGGTACTCAGGAGAAGGAAGAATCACCCCACCCTCACCCTGGATAGGCTCAAGAATCACTGCGGCAGTATCCTCATCCACCGCCTGTTCCATGGCTTCAAGGTTGTTAAAAGGAACCTGCTCTGTCCCAGGAAGCAGGGGCTCGAAGGGTTTTTTGTAGACGTCTCTCCCCGAGACGCTCAGGGCGCCAAAGGTCTTCCCGTGGAACCCTCCCAAGGCCGAAACGAACTTCTTCCGCTTCGTGTACAGCCGAGCAAGCTTCAGAGCCCCCTCCACCGCCTCGGCACCACTGTTGCAGAAAAAGGAATACTGGAGGTCCCCAGGAGTAATGGCCGCAAGCATCTCCGCAAGATCAGCCTGGTGCTTGTTGAAAAGCGTCCGGCTCGAGAGAGGAAGGCGCCGAAGCTGTTCAATGACCCGTTCCACCACCCGGGGATGATTCCTCCCGACATTGAAGACTCCAAACCCTCCGATACAGTCGATGTATGCCTCGCCGAAGATGTCAAAAACCTTGGCTCCTTCACCCTTCCACTCCACAGTCGTGAGGTTAGCAAACTTGTAGAGCCTGGCGAGACCAGGATTCAAGTATTTCATGTACTTCTCAATGGTCTCCTCCACAATCCGCCGTTTCTCCTCCACACTCAGATTCTCCATGAGCCCACCTCCCCCAGGGTGACGATTCGCGGCCGTATTTTGAGTTCTCGCAGAAGGGCCAGATACTCCCCGGGCGCAATATCCTCGGGACGCTTCTCAAGCAAAGCTACAAACATCGCCTGCAGGACGTTGGTCCCGAAGGAACGACCTCCCATCTCCGGAGTGGTGGTGACAAGAAGGGCGACTCCCCGGGCTTTCAAATCGTCAACATCCGCAGGGGTCACGGTATTAGTGAGCACCATTTTCCCAGGAAGCCTCTCGGGCATGAATCGCCTGATATAGAGAAAATCTCCGGCCACAATGTCTGACCGTTCAAAGGCCCAGGGAAAACGAGGGGTGGTTTTCTCCTGTTCCTTTCCCGTGGGATAGAGAACGTCAATAGGCAGGCGCCGCAGAACGGGCATCATGAGCACCGAAAGAAACCTGAGAGTCCAGAGGCGCCGGAGGAAAATGGGAATTCCCAGAGCAAAGGGCATGTCCCCGATGAGGAGACGGCAACCCACCTGCCACAGCCCCTCGGCAAGGCCATACCGGTCCATGCCACTCATAATAAGGGCTGTCCTTCCCCGAAGACGAAAGCCCTCCTCTTCGAGATAACGGGGAACTTCCCGTTCCCAGGTTTCCTTGAGCTCACCCCCGTCGACGACAGGGGTTTTTCGGAGCACCGAAACCAGACGGGCAACGTCCACCACCTCATACCGGTACTTCCCAGCCCGAAGGTAGAGGTCTGCACCTCCAAGACCAAAACAGTCGACCTGACCATCGAGCTCCTTGAGGAGCTCCACAAACCTTCTCTTATCTCCGTCAACACCGATCCGCTCCACAAGGAAATGGCAACCCAGAAGCTCAATCTCCACCCGGTGATTCCTCTTCGAGGAACCGAGGCTCACGCTCACGACTCTCTTCTTTTTCATTGCCATCGCCCTCAGGCTTCTCGAAAACTATCGCGCCCTCGAGAACCACACCCGGCTCAAGCGCAGCGCTCTGCACCATCACACACCCCACGACCCGGGCAGTCCTGCGGCACACCATTTTAAAAACCCTGGCAAACCCTCCAATCACCCCCCAGATTTCGGCGTCCTGCACCTCGACGAAACCGCCAACCCTTCCCCCCTCAAGAACCACAAGACGGGGACACTGGATGGAACCGTCGAACTCTCCCTCCACAATCAGTGTCCCCTCGCTCTTGAAGGACCCCCGAACTCTGGCCCGTTCACCAACAATAGCCACTTCAGGCTGCTTCTCAGGAACCGTTGAGTTCATGGATGATCCGCAACCCCTCAAGGGTCAGCACCGGGTTAAAAACGTCGATGAAATCACAGTACCGGGCAAGGACCATCCCCCATCCTCCGGTGCCGATGACCCTGGCATGCTCCGCGAATTCCCGTTTCATCCGCTGCACAATCTCCCGGGCAAGACCTATGTACCCAAAGAATACCCCGGCATGCATGGCTTCAACGGTGTTGCGGCCGATGCATCGTTCCGGGACCTCCACATCGATTCGGGGGAGCTTGGCGGTTTTCTCGTAAAGCGCCTCACAGGAAATGCCGATACCCGGCGCAATAGCCCCTCCCAGGTACTCCTTCTTTGCCGTCACCGCACAGAAGGTCGTCGCCGTTCCGAAGTCCACAATGACCAAGTCTCCCCCGTAGAGGGTAGAAGCGGCCACGGCGTTCACAATCCTGTCGGCCCCCACCTCTTTAGCTTCAGCCCGAATGAAAAGCCCGGTCTTGACCCCGGGACCAACCACAAGGTAAGGCACGTTCCAGAGTCCGCCGAAAAGCTGCCGCAGGGCATCAAGAACGGGCGGCACAACGCAGGAAATAACAGCCCGGAGGAGTTCCTCCCTCGCGATTCCCTGTTCTTCCATGAGCGACCGGAAGATAAAACCCCACTCATCGGCAGTACGGCGTGAAGACGTCGACACCCGCCAGTGAGCGAGGAGCTTTCGGTCCCTGTAGACACCGAAAGTCGTGTGGGTATTCCCGACGTCAATGACGAGAATCGAAATCGAGCCTCACCACCTTCCTGAGCACCCGGACAATGGGGAGAACCACAAGGGCCGAAAGGAGAAGCTCAAGCGTCCCGTTGAGGAGGAAGATAGGGACAACCTGCGCAAAACGGAAATACCCCATGAGCACCATGAGACCCAGAACGCCCGCGGTGTTCGTCGCCGTCCCGGCAAGGCTTGCCACCACAACTCCGAAGTCCTTTCTCCCCAAAAGCCTCCAAACATAAAAGGCCACAACCCCGATGAGGAGCCTTGGTGCAAAGCATGCCAAGAGATTCCCTAAAAAAAGGTGCATGGTGAAAATCGCCAGGATACACCCCACCAGGGCCCCTACCAGGGGTCCACCCACAATCCCTCCTATTATAGCAGGAATGTGCATGGTTGTGGCATAGGTGGAGAGATTGGGGACGGGGATGAGCCCAAGAGGCGTCAGGCTGAGAACAACGGTAACTGCACCGAGGATACCGGCAAAGAGGAAACGACGGTACTGGACGACCACATAAACCACCTCCGTTCCAGTTCCGGAAGAGATACCAGACGGAAGACAAGGGACCTTCTGTCTCGCTGCCTCTCCGGTCAGCGGCTTTCAGGATTATTGTACCACACAGCAGGCAGGGATACCACAGAGGGAAGAAGCCTTTTTCACCGAGTTCGTAGTGGCTTCAGCAACGGCGTGGTAAATCCCCTCCACAAGGAGCAGGTAGTTCCTGGGAGCTACCTTCCCAAAAGCGACAAGGAAAAGGGTATCTCCATCGTAGAGGGTCCCAAAAGGGCGGATGCACGCAGCGAGTGCTGAGTGGACCACCGGCACCAGGGAAAAGAGCTCCTCCCGGGAGAGCAAAAGCTCAAAGACTACCACCGCCAGAGTAGTGTTTGGGAAAGGGGGCGTCGAAAGAGGTTCTCCTTTCCCACGGGAACCTGCAAGGCAAACGCCTGAGGCAGGGTCATAGACATTCCCAAGACAGTTCGTCACCACAAACGCCCAGATGGTACCCTCGGGAGTTCTTACCTCGCCCGCCCCGAATCCTCCCTTCGTTGCCCAGGACATCCCATACATCTTCCCCACCGTGGCTCCTGTTCCTACCCCAACAGTTCCTTCTTTTGTCCTACAGTCTGCCAAAGACGCAGCCTCATACCCCCACTCGGCTTCGGGAAAGGACACCTCTCCAATCTCAAGGTCGTAAATCACTGCCTGGGCAACAATGGGAATGCGGGTGACCCTTGTGGCAAAACCCCTTTTCCGTTCTCGAAGGAAGGTTACCACACCCTCGGCACAGCGGAGACCCAGGGCACTGCCCCCACTGAGCACGATGGCATCCACACCCTGGACGAGGCGACCCGGAAAAAGAGCGGGGAGTTCGCGACCTCCAGGAGCACCACCGCAAACCGAGGCCACCGCCACGTTGGGAACATCAAAGAGGAACACCGTACACCCTGTGGCCAGTCGAAAATCTTCCCGGTGTCCGATGCGAAATCCGGAGAACTCCATGGTGCTCAGGAGAGCTTTCTCCCACAGTAGGGACAGAGGCGAAAATCGGGCGAGACCTTTTTCCCACAGGAGGGGCAAACACCCGCTTCATGGACTTCTTCTTCGGGCACATACGAGGCCTTTGCTCTGGCCAATTCCTGTTGCCACGTGGTAACATCCACCATACTGTCGAAATAGAGCATGTGCTCCTTGTCCCACTCATCGACATAGCGAACCCCAAGGTACAGGGGCATCCGGCTCAGACGATGGAAACGGAAGAGGCGGGGACCAAACTCGGTGGCAACCATGTCTTTCTCGGGCACGGCTTCGAAACCCTGGATGCGATGGAGGGGAATGCGGAACACCACCTTCTCAAAGGGTGGGGAGAAACCAAAGATGTTCGGTCCTTTTTCGAAATTCTCAAACCAGAGGCTCTTGGACATGAGGAACAGGAGGCCATCCGTCGCACTGGCAAAGCGAGGATGGCCTCCGATGTAGCGGGCAAAGCTTGAGAGAAGACGGGTCTCACCGAACTCCTGTTCCTTCTCCTGCCAGAACTCCGCAACCGAAACCTGGGTACCCCGCTTCCTCGTCCCCCACAAAAGCCCCACAAGGAGCAGGACACCAACAACGAGGAGATAGCCGAAAAAATTCATGACGTACCCTTGTTCTCGGAGGAAGAAGTACCTGAACCACCACAGGTTGCACAGCTCGTTGCCGTGCAGGAACTGCAACTCGAACTCGAAGAAGAACTGCTCGAACGGTAATCAGTACTGTAGAAGCCACTCCCTTTGAAAACAAGGCCAACGTTTTTGCTGAAGAGCCGCTTGACCCTGCCCTTGCAGAAGGGACACTGGACCACGGGCTTATCGTGGAACGACTGCCACTCCTCGAAAACCTTCCCGCATTCAGTGCACTGGTACTCGTAGATGGGCATCACCATCACCCCCATGAACGAGTTGCCCGGTGAGAGCGCTCTCACCGGGCAACTCTCCCTTTCCTATTATACTCCTCAGTACTCTGGTGCAGGTGGTACGTTGGACTCTTTCTTTTCGGGAATTTCGGTGATAATGGACTCGGTGGTGAGCATGACGGAGGCGACACTTGCTGCATTCTGGAGCGCGGTACGGACAACCTTCACGGGGTCAATGATTCCTGCAGCGAACATGTCCACGAATTCACCAGTAAGGGCGTTGAAGCCCATGTTGGGATTGTCGGCCGCTTTGATCCTCTCCACGATGACCGAACCTTCTTCGCCGGCATTTTCGGCAATGAGTTTGGCGGGTTCCTCAAGAGCTTTTTTCACAATCAGCGCACCAATACGTTCGTCGCCCTCAAGCTGAAGCTCATCAATGGCCGGGATGCACCGAATCAGCGCCACGCCACCACCTGGGACAATACCCTCTTCCACTGCTGCCCGGGTAGCATGGAGAGCATCTTCAACGCGAGCCTTCTTCTCCTTCATCTCAGCTTCGGTTGCCGCACCAACCCGGATGACCGCCACACCACCGGCAATCTTCGCAAGACGTTCCTGGAGTTTCTCCCGATCGTAGTCTGAGGTGGTTTCCTCAATCTGCTTCTTAATCTGGTTCATACGGGCGACGATGTTTTCACGCTTTCCGGCACCCTCCACAATGGTGGTATTCTCCTTGTCGATGACGACCTTCCTGGCCTGGCCAAGGTCCTCAATGGTGACGTTCTCAAGTTTAATGCCCAGGTCCTCGGAGATGAACCGGCCTCCGGTGACAATGGCGATGTCCTCGAGCATGGCCTTCCGGCGATCACCAAAGCCAGGCGCCTTCACTGCAGCACAGCTCAGCACACCCTTGAGTTTGTTGACCACAAGGGTTGCCAGCGCTTCTCCCTCAACGTCCTCGGCGATGATGAGAAGCGGTCTGCCTCTCTGCACGACTTTTTCAAGGAGCGGTAGAAGATCCCGAACCGAAGAGATCTTCTTTTCATAGATGAGGATGTACGGGTTCTCCAGTACGCACTCCATCCGCTC
>JAPWUU010000151.1 GCA_028275365.1 Candidatus Caldatribacterium sp. | reverse complement strand
GACACTGAGTTAGGATACAGGTCTTGCTCCCTTTTTGTCTTACCTCCCGCAGATCTCTGTGGACCTATCCACCCCTTGCGGGTCTTATCTCCCTTTTCAGGGAAAAACCCTTGCAGGTATAATCCCGGAAAAGGGGCTTTTTCGAGGGGATTGTTCCTGTGTTGACCATCTACACCATCGGCCATTCCAGTCATCCTCTTGAGAGGTTTCTGGAGCTCCTCAAAGAGCACGGGATTGAGCTCATTGTGGATGTTCGTTCCAGGCCGTATTCCCGCTACGTCCCGCATTTCAACCGCAGGGCCCTTGAGAATGCGCTCAAGAAGGAAGGCATCGAGTACCGCTTCCTGGGGGACAAACTGGGTGGACAACCGGAGGACGAGGCCTTTCGACGGAAGGACGGTGCCGTGGACTACGAACGCCTCCTACGTTCTCCTCGCCTTCGAGAAGGCATTGGAGAGGTCATCGCCCTTGCTGCGAGATTCCGGCTTGCACTCCTCTGCGGGGAGGAAGACCCCGGGAAATGCCACAGAAAGCGGCTTCTTGCGCCTCTTTTCAGGGAGCGGGGGGTCGAGGTGCTCCACATTCGGGGGAATGGTGCAATTGACAGCACCGACGAGGTATTCCCGACACTCCCCCTGGGGTGAAGGGCCCCGCGGGTGTAGAAGTATCGGTCGCGGCGGGAAGGTTGCCTGGAGTTTTCCGGGGAACCGGAGGAAGCCGGCGTCAAAAGGGTCGTCGATTCCTGCTGCACAACGCCTCACCGCTTGCCGGGTTTGCGAAACGCGAAGGTCTCCAAGTCTTCCTGGAACGTATGCTCTGTGCCGAGCACTGTCAAAAACCGCCTTTTGCCCCTCCCGAGGGGATGCCGAAGGGATGCCTTGCGGGAGCGGAGGTTCCCCTTGATGCCAGTCCTCTCCCGGTTTCCCTGTTGCAGGGTCAGAAGAAGTGCAGGCGGGAAAAGTGCTACAATGATTGTGTCTTCGGGAAGGAGGGGGAGAGATGGGAGGGGTCCCGGTTCCTGGTGTCCGGTACGCCATGCTTTGTAATCTTCCTCAGAGGGCCCTCTTCTCCTTCCGCTTGAGTCCCTTGTGACCCGGACAGATTGAGGTGATGGTCTTTGAGCTCTCGAACCTGGAAAGTCCTGGCGGTGTGTGCTGTGGTTCTGGTGTTCAGCAGTCTCTCGGGCTGTGTTCAGGGCGGCAGTTCCCTGGAAGGGGATTTCGCCAGAGAACTCCTCTTTTTCGAACAGTGGGTACGTGTGGAGGGTGAAGCCGGTCCACCCTATGTTTGCATCGACTTTCCCACGTACCGTTTCGATGAGGAGAAAAAGATGCTCGTGAGCTTTCAGGGTATCTTCGGGGATGGCGAGGGAAAAGTGAATCTTGCGGTGTGTGACCTCATCGTGGGAGAGGGGACTGCTCTCTCGGGTTCCGCGGGTTCTGGGGCAGTAAGTGACCTGAAGGCCGTGGACGGTTTCCCCTTCACCATGGGTTACGGCGCTCTTGTGATCAGGGATATGCGGGATGACGGAACCCTCATCCTTGAGCCACTGAACGAGGAGCTCGTCATTTTTGACCTTGTTTTCCCCAATCCCATTCCGGGGAGGGCTTTCGCCCTTGAGCCGGGAGAACAGCTGGAGTACAGGGTGACGAGGACATTCCTCCTTGCGGGGAGGCTAAAGAAGCTGACCGTAACCGTGGTTCTTCGGAGCACTTTCCTTGACCGTGGAAACTGTATCAACGGCACGTGGGGGATGCCGTGAGCATCCTCCTGTGGTGTTCTCCAATCGGTGTTGTACCGGGAGTTGCCTCCTTTTTGCTCCTCCTGCCACTCGCGAGGAAAACCCCAGAGAGCGTGAGGACAGAGCCTCTCCTCGCCGAGGAAGACCGAAAAGAGGGCAACAAAGAGTGGCTGGGTGTACACGAGACTTGAAGCCAAGGCGGGATTCCGGGAAGCCCGGACGGCGAAGTTCACCGCAGTCACAAAGAGAGCGCCGTTGAGGAGCGAGCCCAAGAGGACTTTTAGAGTTCCAGAGGGTTTCCTGGTGAGGATGAGGAAGAAGATCGCACCCATGGCGAAGCGGAGAAAGGAGAGGGCATAGGGGGGCATGTACTGCAGGGCCATTTTCGAGAGGGGCCAGGAAAGCCCCCAGAAGACGAGAACCCCAAGACGCGCTTGACGGACATGCCGGGATAAAGTATACTAAATCAATAGAAATTATTCATTTAATGGTAGAATAATGGGGTGAGGTTCTGTGTTCCTCTGGGAGGTGAAGGGGATGAGAAAGCGCGTGCGGGTCAGCATAGAGGGTATGCATTGCCCAAGCTGCGCCAGGGTTATCCAGGAAGCGCTCCGGGATCTTCCTGGTGTTTCCGAGGTACAAGTCGACTTTGCGGGAAAGCGGGGGATGGTGGTCTTCGACCCTCAGGTAGTGTCCCTAAAGAAGATCCTTGATAGCGTGAGGGAACTGGGATACGGTGCCCTCGTGGAAGAAGAGAAGGAGGAGGAAGGAGAGGGAGAGGCGTCTTCCTCAGGAGAGGATGGGGGTTTGCGGGAAGGTGACGGAGCGCCGTCACGGCAGGTCGTTCTCTCCATTTCCGGAATGCACTGCACTGCCTGCGCAACGCTCATCGAAAGGGTGCTGAAGAAGAGTCCTGGGGTCCGGGAGGCTCGGGTCAACTTTGCGGCCGAAAGGGCTCAGGTAGTCTTTGATCCCCAGCTGACCAGTGTGGAACAGCTTCTTGAAGTCATCCGCAGGGCAGGGTATGGTGCGTCACCAGAAAAAGACCTCATAGAAGAATCCCGAAAGCAGGAAAAAGCCGTCCGATCTCTCCAGAGGCGTTTCTTCCTGAGCCTGCTTTTGAGTCTGCCCCTGGCTTATTTCAT
>JAPWUU010000150.1 GCA_028275365.1 Candidatus Caldatribacterium sp. | reverse complement strand
AGGTGAGTTTTCTTTTCGTTTCTTTCTTCTGGGAAAACTATGGGAGATAGGCTTTCTGTTGCTTTGGTGACCTTTGGCTGCCAGATGAATAGGAGCCGCTCTGAGCATATTCTCCACCTCTTCCTTCAGGATGGCTTCTCCGAGGCCCAGGAAGAGGAGGAGGCAGATGTGCTCGTTTTCAACACCTGTGCTGTTCGGGAACACGCTGTGGCAAGGGCTGTTGGGGTTATTACCCATCTCTATCACGCTGCGTTACGGAGGAGAGGGCAGCCTCCCTGCGTTGTTCTCTGTGGGTGTATGAGCGAGCTCCTGCGGGAGGAGCTTCTTGTTCGCCTCCCATGTGTGAGGGTGCTCACCGGAACCCACAACATCGAAGAGCTTCCCTCCCTTGTTCGGGAGGCCTGCGCTACTGGGGAACGGAAAGTTGTCTTCTCACCTCCCTCACCGCACTTCACCGAGAGGGGATACCGTCGGAAAGGAAAGGTTTCCGCTTACCTCCCGATTGCCTTCGGGTGTGATAATTTCTGCAGTTACTGTGTTGTACCGTACACGACTGGCCCTCAGCGGAGCAAGTCCCATGATGTGATTCTTGAAGAGCTCGACGAAGTCGTTCGTGAGGGTTTTCGGGAAGTCATCCTCCTGGGGCAGAACGTCAACAGTTACGGCAAGGACCTTGGGAATCCCCGGGCTTTTGAGAGCCTTCTTGAAGATATCGAACGCCGTTTTGGAGGAGAGAAAATCTGGGTTCGCTTCATCACCTCTCACCCCCGGGATATGCGAAGGGAAATCGTGGAGATCGTGCGAGGAAGCCGTGTGCTCTGTCCGTACTTCCATCTCCCTCTCCAGGCCGGTTCGGATAGAATCCTTGCCCTCATGAACCGGGGGTACACTCAGAAGGAGTACTTGCGGATAGCCTCCTTCATTCGTGAACGTATTCCTGAAGCGGTCATTGGCACGGACATCATCGTGGGGTTCCCCACAGAAAGCGAGGACGATTTTGCCGAAACCCTCAGGGTCGTTCAGGAAGTGCAATTTGAAATTGCCTATACCTACGTGTATTCTCCTCGTCCCCGTACAAAGGCTGCGCAGCTCAACGATGACGTTCCTCAGGAGGTGAAAAAAGAGCGGCTGCAGGTGCTGAATGATAGGCTACGAGAGGCGTACCTTCGCCGCCTCTGTGTCCACGAGGGGAGGGTGACAGAGGTTCTGCTCCTTGAGGAAGATGGAGAACTCGTGGCCCGGACTCGAGAGAATCTGAGGGTTTTCCTGGAGGGTGGAGAGAACCTCCGGGCAGGGAGTTTTTTGGAGGTTCGTCTTGCCAGGAATCCTCAGGGGAAGTGTGTCGGTATTCCCGTATTGTGTCAGGATGGTGGAGAGAGCTAAGCCCGTCCTTTGCATCCTTGGTCCCACGGCGAGTGGAAAGACGGCGCTTTCAATAGACCTTGCCGAGCGTCTCCAGAACGTGGAGATTGTTTCTGCCGATTCTCTGGCGGTGTACAAGTACCTTGACATCGGAACAGCAAAGCCTCCTCTTGAGGTCAGGCAGCGCATTCCCCACCATCTTGTTGATTTCTTGGATCCCCGGGAACGATGGAGCGCTTACGAATTCCGCAGGGAAGCCCTTCGTTTGTTCCGTGAGATTTCCCTGCGAGGGCGTCTTCCGGTGGTTGTGGGCGGTACGGCGTTCTACCTGAGTACGCTTTTTTACGGTATTCCGGGATGGGGAGCGCCGCAGGATCGCAACCTCCGCTGGATCCTTGAGCGAATGTCCACGGAAAAACTCTATGCACTCCTTGTGAGTGTTGATCCCCATCGGGCCAGAAAGATAGGGAAAAGGGATCGAAAACGACTCATTCGCGCTCTTGAGATTTTCCTGCTCACGTTGAGAATGCCTTCAGAGAAGAGAACACCTTGCCAGAAATCCTGGACTTTTCGGTACCTTCTTGTCGGGATTTCCTGGAGCAAAGAAAAACTCAGGGAGCGAATCAGGGAACGGGTGGAGGAGATGTTCCGCCAGGGTATCGTCGAGGAAGTGCAGCGCCTTTTCGAGCGGGGATACCACCTGCCGATTCCGGCACTTGAGAACTTCACCTATCGTCCTGTTGTTGATTTCCTCGAAGGTCGATGTTCTCTCGCTGCCGCGAAGGAGGAGATTGTTCGGGGAACCCTGACGTTTGTGAAAAGGCAGATGAACTGGTTCCGGAAAATGCCCATTACCTGGTTTTCTCCCGAGGATGGGGATTTCCTGAAGCTTGCAGAAGAAGTGTATCATTTTGTCAGGACCCATCTTGAGGAGGGATAGACCGTGGAAGAGAAGACTGCACAACCCGGGAAGATCAAAGACCTCGGCTACTACTTCCTGAACCTCCTTTCGGCCAAGGCCTGGCAGTATCTCGGGCTCATGGTGCATCCCGAGAACGGACAGGTCCTTGTGGACCTTGAGGAGGCTCGAAAGGCTATTGACCTTTTCTCTGTTGTCCTTGAGGCCCTGAAGCGAGACCTTGAGGCGGAAGAGGTTCGGGAACTTGAGTTCCACCTTTCCAATCTGCAGCTGAACTTTGTGGAGAAGATGCGGCAGCTTGCTCAGGAGTAAAGATTTAACATAATATACATTATGGGAAGTAACGGTTATCGGGAAGCCACAAGCGTATGGAGCCCGGTGAGGAACTCGCGCTGGACAATGCAGTCCAAGGCAACCCTTCCGTTCTCTAAGGGTTTGAGGTGCCGGATGTACCCCCGGAAAGACAGCCGCTGCCGCACAAGGGAGAGCTGCTCTGGGGCAACCTCAAGGTGGACTTCCGCGACTTTCGGCTGAAGCGCTTGAGCAATCGCTTCAAGAAGACGGTCAAGGCCGATTTTTTTCTTTGCGGAGACAAATACATAGGGATGCGC
>JAPWUU010000010.1 GCA_028275365.1 Candidatus Caldatribacterium sp. | reverse complement strand
GTGGAACGGCTTGACGCCCTCATGAACCTTGTAGGGGAACTCGTCATCGACCGGGCACGCCTTGAGGACATCATCCAGCGCCTCCGGGAGAGCAAGGAGGTGGCGCACCTGCGGAACCTCCTTGTGGACACCACTACCCACATTGGCCGGGTGACGAACGAACTCCAGATGGAAATCATGAAGGCCCGAATGCTCCCCCTTGCTGAGGTCTTCAATCGTTTTCCCCGGATGGTGCGGGATCTTGCCCGGAATTTCGGGAAAGAGATTGATTTCATCATCGAGGGTGAGGACACAGAACTCGACCGCTCCCTCATCGAAGAAATCACGGACCCCCTCATTCACCTTCTCAGGAACGCTGTGGACCATGGCATTGAGCCACCGGCAGAGCGGGTGGCTCTGGGGAAGCCCCCACGGGGTCGCATTCTCCTCAAAGCGTACCAGGAGGAGAACTCGGTGGTGATCCTCGTCCAGGATGATGGGCGGGGCATTGATGTGGAGAGAATCCGACAAAAGGCCCTGGCCCTCGGCCTTGCCTCTCAGGAGGAACTTGCCCGGATGAGCGACCGGGAAGCCATGGAATTCATCTTCTACTCGGGGTTTTCCACCAACGATAAGGTCACGGATGTTTCCGGGCGTGGCGTGGGCATGGACATCGTCCGCCGGAACATCGAGCGGGTGAACGGTCAGGTCCACGTGGAGAGCGAAAGAGGGAAGGGGACGACGTTCTTCCTGCGCCTTCCGCTTACCCTGGCCATCATCAGGGCGCTCCTTGTGCGGGTGAATGGGACAATCTACTCCATACCCCTTGCCGATGTGGTGGAGATTGAGAAAATCGAGAAGAACAATACCTACTGGGTGAATAAAACCCTGACCTCGCTCTTTCGGGGGAGAACGTTGCCGCTTTTGCGACTCCAGGACCTCCTTGAGGGGAAGAAGGCAGAGTATGAAGAGGGCATGGAGGTCCCTGAAGTTCTCTACACTGTGGTGGTGAACGCGGCCCGGGTTCTCGCAGGACTTGTGGTCGATGAAATTGTCGGTGAGCAGGAAATCGTCATCAAGTCCCTGGGGTCGTACATCGGGGATGTGCGGGGGCTTGGAGGAGCGACGATCCTTGGCGATGGGCGGGTATCGCTCATTGTGGACGTGGCTAGCCTCCTCTGGAAAATGGTTCAGGTGGGAGGGTAAAGGACATGCCTGGGCGAATCATGATCGTGGATGACGCTGCGTTTATGCGGATGATGCTTAAGGATATCCTCACAAAGAACGGGTACGAAGTGGTGGCGGAAGCGAGCAACGGCAAGGAAGCGGTGCTCAAGTATGAAGAAGTGAAGCCAGATCTTGTCACCATGGACATCACCATGCCGGAGATGGACGGCATCACCGCAGTGAAGGAGATTAAAAAACGTGACCCCAATGCTCGCATCATCATGTGCAGTGCCATGGGTCAGCAAGCTATGGTGGTCGATGCCATTCAGGCTGGGGCCCGGGATTTCATTGTCAAACCCTTTAAACCTGAACGGGTCATCGAGGCGGTGAAGAAGGTCCTGGGCAACTGAAACGATGGAGCGGGTTCTCCCCTGGGGTCTTTTGCTTAAAGGGATTCGGCGTCGCTTACAGGCCGCGTACGTGGCCTTTCGGACAAGAAACGGCGCGCTCCTCTACAACGGCCTCCACAGGTACCGGAAGCCAGTGGAGGAGGCCTTAAAAGACCCCACCTTCCTGCAGAGCGGACTCCACTTCTTCGTGCAGGGAGAGGAGCTGTGTTTTTTCCGGACGGAGACCCTTGGGGAGCACTCGGTGTGGGTGAGCGGAGGCCCGCTCCGGGACGGAGAACCTCCCCCTGCGTACACCCTGAGCCCCACTGAACGGCGGATGCTCCTTTCAGCTCAGAGAGTTGAAGAAAGACTTCTGCATCTTTTCTTTTTCCGCTTCCCCCTGGGGGTGGTGTTCCTTTCTTTTGGAGAGGGGCGGATTCTTTTCTGGAATAGCACCATGGAAACGCTGACGGGGAAAAGGGAGAAGGAAGTCCTGGGTCGGAGGTGGGATGAAATCTTCCCGCAGGAAACGCTCGATGATATGTGGCAGAGTCTGCGCTTTGGCGAGGAGTACCTGGTGCGGAACTTTCGCCTACAGCGGAATTCCGCCCTCAACGGCGATCGCCTCCTGAACCTCAGGTTTTTCTCCTGGTGGGAAGGGGAGACCATGCGGGTGGTGGGGCTTGTGGAGGATGTGACGGAGCGCGCCCGCTGGGGGGAGAGCATTCGCCAGATGGAGCGACTCTCAAGCATCGGCCGATTCATTTCCAGTATGGCCCACGAGATCAACAACCCCCTGGGGGTCATCTACGGGTACACCCAGATGCTCCTTGCCCAAATCGAGGGGCATAGCGACTGTTCTACCTGCCAGATGACCCGGAGGGTCCTGGAGAAAATCGAGCGAGAAGCGGCGCACTGTAGCGAGGTTATCCGGTATCTTGTGGACTTTTCCAAGCCTCTTGTGCTCCAGCGAGAGCCCACGGACATCAATACGCTTGTACGCGAAAGCCTTGCGCTGGTGGATTTCTTCTGCACGGAGAATGAGCGGGTGGAGTTTGCCCTTGAAGAGAACCTCCCTCTTGTTCCGGTTGACCGGACGAGGATGCGCCAGGTCTTCATGAACCTGGCAAAAAACGCCTTTGAGGCCATGCGGGAACGGGGTGGGGTCCTCCGGATCTCCACCGAGAGTGTACTCCTTGAGAACGTTCCTCCCTGGGAGGAGAAGAAAAGGTTCTCAAGCTACGTGAAGGTCGTTTTTGCCGACACGGGGAAGGGCATCCCCGAAGCCTTTCTCCCCAGGATTTTTGAACCCTTCTTCACTACAAAAGAACGGGGAACGGGTCTGGGCCTTTCGATTTCCTACGGTATTGTCCGGGCCCATGGGGGGTGGATTGAGGTGACCTCGAAGGAGGGTGTGGGCACCAGAGTCCAGGTCTTTCTCCCTGTGGAACGGGGGTCTGGAGCATGAATACGAGAAAGCTCCGCCCTGTCTTAGAGCCCCTGCAGAGGCGCCAGATGGTTCCCAAAATGGTGGTGGCGAGTGCGCTCATGGCCCTCCCACTTCCGGAGCTCGAGGCCCATCTTGAGCGGGTGCTTGAAGAGAATCCCCTTCTTGAAATTCGGGAAGGCACCATGTGCTTTGGCTGTGGTGCTGAAATTCCAGGGTATCCGGATCGGTGCCCCCGCTGCGGGCGTTACCTCGGAAGGGGCGAAGAGGTCCCGGTGGAGGACGTTGCGTTGTTGGGTAGGGAACGGGGATGGAAGGAGTTCTTCTTTGAAGAGATCCTGAGCCTTGCCGGGCTTAGTGAGGACGAAAAGCGCATCGTCCGAATGCTTTTCGCCCATCTTGATGCCGAGGGGTTTCTGCGGGAGAGCATGGAGACCTTAGCCTTTGAGCTTCGCGTACCGCCTGAGAAGGTTGAGAAAGTCGTGGAGAAAGTTCGTCGTGCAGGATTCCCGGGTTTTGCAGCTCAGGATGCTGTGGAGTTCCTCCTGATGCAACTTGCCGAGCTTGGGGTTGGGGAAAGTCCACAGGCGCTACGCCGGATGTTCCGGGAAGACCCCGACCGCTTTGCCGCCCTCATCCGCCCCTATAGGGACCGTCTCTTCTTCTCCCCCGCCCAGGCCTTCGAGAGCACCCTTGGCCGGGAACGGGAAGACCTCGAGGAGGCGAGGTCTTCCGTGTGCCCCGATGCCGAGATTGTGGAGGTTGCAGAGGGAGAGTTTGCCGTTGTCCTTGTTCCCTCCTTCTCCATGCAGGTGACCCTGAACGAAGCAGTCCTTGCTTTCTGGCGGAAGAAACATCGGGAACTCTCAGAGCGGGAACGCCACTTCTTCCGGGAGAAGCTTCGGGAGGCCCGGGAGGTGCTGTCGTGCCTCTCGTACCGGTACCGGACACTCCTTCGGGTGCTCGAGTACATCGTGGAACAGGAACGGGAGTTCTTCCACCGTGGTCCCTCCTTTTTCGTCCCCCTCACCCAAGGAGAAATTGCCGGAGCCCTTGGAATAAGCGTAAGCGGTGTCTGTCAGGTGCTCAAGGGGAAATTCCTCCGCTTCCCCGACGGGGTGGTGCGAAGCGTAAAGTTCTTCTTCGACGCCTCCTATCCGGTGAAGGAGGCCATGCGGACGATTCTTTTGCAAGAAGACCCTCGCCACCCATTTTCTGATCGGGAAATTGCCGAAAAGCTCAGAGCCCAGGGCATTTGTGTTGCCCGGAGAACCTGCACGCTCTACCGGGAGGAGATGGGGATTCCGCCGTCCCACCTGAGGCGGCGTATCCTCAAGGTTCAAGAGAAGGGAGTGTAGAGCCTGTGGATATCGGGAAATTCCTCGAGGAGTACCGGAAGGGGATTCGGGAACTCCGGGAACAGTCTCCCAAAAGTGTCACCCCCTTTCTCACCTTCTACCACGAGGTCATGGCCGATGGGGCACTGTCCCTGAAAACGAAGGAACTCATCGCTCTGGCCATTGGTGTTGCCATCCACTGTGAACACTGTGTGGTTCTCCACGCTCAAGGCGCAAAGAGGGCTGGAGCCACCCCGCAGGAAATCCTTGAGGCCGCCCAGGTAGGGGTGGTTATGGGTGGAGGACCTGCCTTCACCTTTCTGCCCCTTGTGGCTCAGGTTCTTGCGCACTCCTGAGGTACCGCAGAAGGTCTGAGGCTGGAGTGAGGATGAGGGTATCGCCCTCTTTGAGGGATTTCTCGTAGAGTTCGAGGGTTTTGAGGAAGGCGAAGAATTCGGGGTTCTTCGCGTAAGCCCCGGCGTAGATTCGCAGGGCCTCGGCTTCACCCTCACCCCGCAGAATCTGCGCCTGTTTCTCTGCCTCGGCGAGGATGAGTGCCCGTTCTTTGTCGGCCTCAGCCCGGATTTTGGTGGCCTCCTCTTCACCTTCGGAACGGTACTGCCTTGCCTGGCGCTCTCTTTCCGATTTCATCCGCTGGAAGATGGCTTCTTCGTTCTGCTTGGGAAGGTCCGCCCGCTTAATTCGGACATCCACAATCTCCACGCCGAATTCCCGCGTTTTTTCGTTGGAACGGGCAGTAATCCGGCTCATGACTTCTCCCCGCACTCGGGACACAAGGTCAAAAAGGTCCACCCGGCCAATTTCAGTACGGAGTTCGGAGTACACCACATCGTCAATCCGGACCACTGCGCCACTCTCGCTCACCACGGTTCGCAGAAAGACGAGGGGGTCAGCGATGCGCCAGCGGACGTAACTGTCGACCACGAGGGTCTTCTTGTCGCGGGTGATGACTTCCTCAGGAGGGGAGTCGTATTCCAAAAGCCGGCGCTCGAATTTCTGCACCACCTGGAAAGGGTAGGGGAGTTTGAGGTGGAATCCACTTTCTCGGACCACCCGGACCGGTTTCCCGAGCTGGACGATGACGCCCTGCTCCGTCTCGTCAAGAATGTACCAGGGCCTGAAGAGGGCAAGGAGAACGAGAACAAGGACGACAAGCAGGAGGCGCCGTGCCAGGATTTTCCTATTCATCGCTTTTCTCCCCCTCAGAAAGCGGAAGGAACTTCAGCGTTCCCTGGGAAACGGCCTCTTCGTCGAAGATGAACTTCCTGACCTTCGGGAGGGTACGCTCGAGGGTTTCCAGGCGGAGCCGCTCCCGGGTGATTTCCGGGTTGAGCTCGTACTCTCGGAGTACAGAGAGGAACCGGGCAACCTCTCCCTCGGCCTTTCTGATCGTGGTCTCCTTGTAAGCCTCGGCTTCTTTGAGGATGCGGGCAGCCTCTCCCCGAGCCTGGGGCAGAATCTGGTTCCGGTAGGCCTCGGCCTCGTTGACAAAGCGGACTTTATCTTCCCGGGCGCTGGCCACATCCTTGAACGCCGCCACGACTTCCTGCGGGGGCTGGACGTCCTGGAGCTGAACGGCGATCACCCGGATTCCCGCCTCGTACCGGTTGAGGATGTCCTGGAGGAGGGTTCGCGTCTCTTCCTGAACCTCGGCTCTCCCGGTGGTGAGCACCTCGTCAATCGTCTTTTTCCCCACAACTTCCCGGAGGGCGGCCTCGGCAGCGTTCTTCACCGCTTTCTCAGGGTCTTTGATGCGGAAAAGATACTGGTAGGGGTCGCTGATGCGGAACTGCACGATGAACTGGCAGCTCACGATATTCTCGTCCCCGGTGAGCATGAGGGATTCCTCAGGAACCAGGGCGTACTTTGGTGGGGGACCGGGAGAAAGGGTTCGGAAGCCAATCTCCACCCGCCGGACCTCGGTGATTTTGGGGCGGACCACGCTTTCAAAGGGATACGGGAGCCGGTAGTGGATTCCCGGGGGAACGGTACGGTGGTAGCTCCCCAGGCGCCGAACTACTCCCACCTCATCGGGCCCCACAACGTACACACCGCTTAGGAAGTAGAGGATGACAACGGCCAAGAAGACATATAGCCCCAGGCGCCTGAAAAAGCGAATGATCCGCAGCGTGGAAATATCGATGACTCTCCCCTCAAACCCCTCGCCGTGCATAGCTTTATCTTACCGGAAAAGGGTAGGGGATGCAATACGAGAAAGGCGGGGCTTCCGCCCCGCCTCCGTCATACCTTGAACCGCCCCACGAGCTTCTGCAGGTTCTGGGCCATCTGCGCCAGGGCTTGTACAGCCGAGTTGACCTCTTCAAGAGAGGCATTTTGCTCTTCGGTAGAGGCCGAGACTTCTTCGCTTGAGGCGGCATTTTCCTCGGCTACAGCGGCAACGGAGGAGATGTTCTCAGTGATGTTCTGTACCCCCTGCGTGGTCTTGCTGATGAGCGTGGCACTGTCTTTAGAGAAAGCGACGACCTCTTCGGCGCTCTGCAGGGTCTTTTCCTGGAGCAGGAAGGCTTCCTTCAGGGAACGGGAAAGGTTCTCGATGTCCCCCTCGAGCCGCTCAATAGCCAGGAGGATTTCGTTGAAGTTCGCAGCCACATTTTCGCTCTCCTTGTTCCCTGCCTCGACTTCGCTCCGTGCCCGTTCCATGTTCTCAACGGCCTGCCGGGTATCTCTCTGGATCTCTGCGATGAGGGCACCAATCTGTTCTGCCGCTTTTGCGGATTCCTCGGCGAGTTTGCGCACTTCTTCAGCCACCACGGCAAAGCCCCGTCCGGCTTCTCCGGCTCTTGCCGCCTCAATCGCCGCATTGAGGGCAAGGAGGTTGGTCTGCTCCGCAATGCCAGTGATGAGGTCCACGATTTTGCCGATTTCCTGGGAGCGCTCTTCAAGGACGTGGATGCTCTCGGCCACCCTCTCGCTCACCCGGGCTATGGAGGAGACGTTCTCAATGAGCCGCTGCAGAGCCTGCTTCCCTTTCTGGGCTTCACCTCGGGTGGTTACGCTTTCCTTCTGCGTGCTTTCCGTGGCCTGCTGGATCGCCTCGAGGGCCTCCCGGTTCTTGGCGAGATTCCCCTGCATGAGGGCAAGGAGTTCCAGGTTCCTCCGGGTGGCCTGGGCGATTTTCTCCGCCTGTTCCCCGATACCTGCGGCCTCTTCACCGATTCTCTGGAGCTCCTCGCTCTGGCGGGTGGAGCCTTCTGCGACCTGGGAGATGGTCTTGGTGATTTCCTGGGTGGCTTTCGAGATTTCATCGATGGAGGAAGCGATTTCTTCGCTCGAGGAGGCCAGGGAAGAGGAGGTGCTGAGGATCTCAGTCACGAGTTCTTTGAGGTTCCCAAGCATCCCCAGGAAGGACCGGGCTAGAACAGCCACTTCGTCGCTTCCGGAGGCAACGTCTTCGAGGGCCTTGGTGTCCACCCTGAGCTCACCCTGGGCTACCTGGTTGATGACGTCCTTGACCCTGGCGATACCTGAGGAGATCGCACCGGAAACACCAAGCGACACTACGGCGACGACAACGGCCACGGCGACGATGATGAGGAGGATGACATTCCGGAGCGCGAAGGCCTCGCCGAAGAGCTCCTCTTCCGGGGCATTGCCCGCCAGGGTCCAGGGGGCAGCAGCAAGAGGAGTGAACGCCACGAAGAACCTCTGGTCTTTGCCGATATTCTTGAGTTCTTTGGCGCGCAAGGAGGCCGTTCCGTACCCCTTTTCCCTCTGGAGCATGCGCCTGCCGAGGGCGTTCGCACTCTCTGAGCTCGTTTCCGTGACGTTCATCTTCATGATGACGCTCTCGTCAGGGTGGGCGATGATGTACCCCTTTGAATCCACCAGGAACCCGTAGCCGGTCTTCCCGAGCTTCACCGAGGCCACAAGACGGGACAGGGTCTTTGCGTCAACCGTCATGGCGATGATACCCCGGAATTGCCCGCCGGTGGTGATGGGGTGGGCGATGACAATGATTCTGTTCCCCGTGGCTCTTGAGACCACCATGTCCGAGACCTGGGGTTTCCCAGTCTCCCTGGCTTTCTTGAAGTACTCCCGGTCACCAATATTCGCCTGGCTATCGAGCGTCGTCCAGGCTGTTCCGTCCTCGTGGGCGAAGAAGTACATTTCTGCCTGCGGGTCGGCGGCGGCAAGGGTTTTCAGGACGGGGAGCGTCCGTTCCGGAGAGAGCGCTTTCACGTCCTCCCACTCGCTCAGGGCCCGGAGGCGCTCAACCTTCTCGTTGAGCCACTGATCAATGGCAAGCGCGGTGGTTTCAAGGAGCGCCATGGACTCTCTTTCGGCGTTCTCTTCGAGCTTCCCCCGGAACACTTCTATGCCGTAGTAGGTCACGGCCACGAGGGGAACGATGGAGAGGAGGAGGAAGAAAAAGAGGAGTTTCGCCTTGAGACTTCTGAACATAAGACCACCCCTTTTCAGGAATTTTTGTGTGGTGCATGCCTTGGTCCTGCTTTCTCTGAGGGGTATCGACACCTCTTTCGGGAACTTTAGGGGGGAGGGAGGATTTTTACCGCCACCCGTACCACAGGAGTCCAAGAATGCCCCCAAGAAGGAGCAACGGGATCTCCTCGATTTTCCCAAAAAAGAGCAGTGCTCCTCCGGTGATGCTCAAGAGCAACCCGAACCAGTCGTGGATGCCATCCTGGATGACCGAGAGCGCTACCCGGAGAAGGAGGGCAAGGAGTGCCGGGCGCAGACCCCGAAGGAACCCTGCAACGTACGGGTTTTCCCGAAAGCGGGAGAGGAAGGTCACCACAAGGAGGGTGAGGAGTACCGATGGGAGGCAGAAGGCTCCGGTGGCGACGAAAGCCCCGAGCATCCCCCCAACTTTGAACCCGGTGAACGTGGCGGCATTGATGGCGATGGGTCCTGGGGTGAGCTGGGAGAGGGCAAGGAGCTCGAGGAACTCGGGTTTTGAGAGCCAGCGGTACGTGTCGACGATTTCCCGCTCGATGAGGGGTAGGGCGGCAAGTCCCCCGCCGAAAGAGAAGAAACCCACCCGCAGGAAGGCGAGGAAAAGGAGAAGGTATGTCATCGCCGCAAGAAAAGCCCCAGCCCTCCCCCAAGGAGGACGACGAAAAGCGGATGGATGCCAGTGACAAGCAAAAACCCCAAAAGCACCACGGTGAGGACGAGATCCACGGAATCCTCGGCTGCCTTTCTGCCAATCTGCCACACGGCAAGGACGATGACCGAGACAACAACGGCCAGTGCCCCCCGGAAGAACGCCTGGATGAGGGGGAGTTCCCGGAAACGGAGGAAGAAAAAGGCCAGGACAACGATGGAGAAGAAAGACGGCAGGGCGGTGGCTAGAACGAACGCAAGCTGCAAGGTAACCCCGCCAATCATGAGTCCCACCAAAGACGCGGTGTTCACGGCTAAAGCTCCGGGGAGGCTCTGGGCGATGGAGAGGGCTTCAAGGAAAGCGTCTTCGCTCAGAACCTTCTGCTTTTCCACAAGTTCCCGCCGAATGAGGGGAATCATGGCGTATCCTCCCCCCCAGGTGAAGGCGCCGATTTTCAGGAACGTCAGAAAGAGCAGGAAGGTGTGCCGGTGCCGTTCAGGCATCGCCGTCGAAAGTCGTGGTGAGGTGTTCTGCTTTTTCCTCCACCATTTTGCGCAGGGACTCCTTGTATGCTCGCACCCGCTCCCGGACCTCGGGGTACTTGATGCCCAGGATTTCAGCAGCGAGAATTCCCGCGTTCCGGGCCCCGTTGATGGCTACGGTAGCCACCGGAACCCCGGGGGGCATCTGGACGATGGAAAGGAGCGAATCAAGCCCCTGGAGCGCCGAGCTTTTCACCGGGACCCCGATGACCGGAAGAGGTGTGATGGATGCCACCATGCCGGGGAGGTGAGCCGCCCCTCCTGCTCCGGCGATGATGACCTCAATGCCCCGGCTTTCCGCTTCCTGAGCATACCGGAACATGCGTTCGGGAGTCCGGTGGGCAGAGACGATGGTGATCTCGTAGCTTACCCCAAATTCCTCAAGGATTTTGGCTGCCTCTTCCATAACCGGAAGGTCCGAGTCGCTCCCCATGATGATGCCAACCTTTGGTGCCTTCATGGTCCTTCCTCTCCCCCCTAACTTTCAGAATGTTTTTCACCCTGAGGGCTTTTTCGAGAGCTTCTTCCAGGGTTTCCCCAAGGACAGTCACGTGACCCATTTTCCTGAACGGTCGGGTTTCTCGCTTTCCGTAGAAGTGGAAGAACACCCCCTCAATGGCCAGAGCCTCGTCAAGGCCCTCCACAAGGGGTGTGCCACTTTCCCCCTCTTCCCCAAGGAGGTTCACCATGACCGCAGGAGAGAGGAGCCTTGTTGAGCCAAGGGGAAGTCCAAGGATTGCCCGGAGGTGCTCCTCAAACTGAGACGTCGCACAGGCCTCAATGGTGAAGTGGCCTGAATTGTGCGGCCGTGGGGCGATTTCGTTCACGAGGAGTTCCCCGTTTTCAGTGAGGAACATCTCAATGGCAAAGATACCCACTCCCCCGAGGAGTTCCACACACTTTCGCCCGAGTTCCTTTGCCCGCTCGGCCACCTCCTCAGGAATTCGGGCCGGAGCAAGAACGAGGTCACAGATGTGGGCCCGTTCTTCGAAAATCATCTCCACCACGGGGTACGTGCGGATTTCCCCTGTGGTGCTCCGGGCTACAAGAACGGCAAGTTCTCTGGCAACGGGCACGTACTCCTCAAGGTATGACGGACCCTGCAGGCGCTTTGGAAGGTCCTCCTCTCCCCGGAGGACGGCCACGCCCCTTCCATCGTACCCGCCCCTTCGGGCTTTCTGCACCAGGGGGAATCCAAAGGACCGGAAGGCCTCGGGGGTATCCTCTTCAAGGGGGGCAAAGCGGGGAACGGGAATACCTCCCCGCTTGAGCACTTCCCGCTGGCGGAACTTGTCCTGGATGATTTCAAGGAGTTCAGGGGCGGGACGGATTTTATCTTTCTCCGGACAGGCCTTGAGGAAGGCGGTGTTCACATGCTCAATGTCGTATGTCGCCACATCACTTGCGGCAAGAAGCTTGCGAAGACCCTCCTCGTCATAGAAGTTTGCGGTGATTTCCTGATCAGCAATCTGTCCGGCGGGGGAAACGGGGGTGGGGTCGAGAACAGTAACAAAAAACCCCATCTTTTTTGCTTCCTGCGCCATCATTTTCCCGAGTTGCCCACCACCGATGATGCCAATCCTGAAAAAAGGGAAGCGCCGTGCCTGCATCATCCTCACCGGGTTTTTGGTTTTTTTCTTCCATTGTACCATGGAAATGGGGGAGAGCTTTTGGGAGTTTTGGCAAAATATTTCATCTTCTCATGGTGGAGGTGAGCGGATGTCCTGGGACATGGTGAAAGACCCGGTGATGCAGGTTCTGGAACGAGGTCTTGAGTATTCCATGGTTCGCCAGAGGATTCTGGCACAGAACGTCGCCAACGTTGAGACGCCTCACTACAGAAGGAAAGACGTGGACTTCCAGAGCGTTTTCCAGGATGTGCTCCAGAGAGGAGAAACCCTGCCGCTTTCTGTAACCCACAGGGCCCATTTCCAGGACCAGGTGGAAAATTCGCAAGAAACGAGGGTCCTTGAGGAAGCGTACGTCGTTCGCCAGGATCGTTCCGGAGTGGATGTGGAGAAAGAGATGGTGACCGTGGTGGAGAATGCCCTGTACTATCAGGCGCTTGCCCGCATGGTGTCCGACAAACTCGGTCTTCTGCGAACGGTTATCCGGGAGGTGCGGTAAATGAAGATTTTCCGCTCTTTCGACATCAGCGCTTCGGCCCTCACAGCTGAGCGGCTCCGCCTGAGCGTCATTGCTGCAAACATTGCCAATGCCGAGACTACCCGCACGCCTCAGGGGGGGCCGTACCGGAGAAAAGAGGTCGTATTCACTCCCCGGGAGGATGGGGGGGTGGAGGTTGCAGCCATTCGGGAGGATACCAAAACCCCTCCCCGGCTTCTCTACGACCCCGGGCACCCCGATGCCAATGAAGACGGCTTCGTGGCGTACCCCAATGTCCTTGTGGTGAACGAGATGGTGGACCTTCTTGCTGCGACCAGGGCCTATGAGGCTAACGTTGCAGCGCTCAACGCCACAAAGAGCATGCTGACGAGTACCCTGAACATTGGGCGATAAGAGGAGGTGCGGCGATGGAAGTTCTGCGGGTGTCATCCCTCTCCCTGCCTTCTGTGGAAAGGAAAGCGGAAGGAACTCCTCAGGGTGGAGGCTTTGCCGAGAAGTTCTGGCAGGCTCTTGAGGGAGTAAATGCCTTGCAAAAGGAGGCTGATCAGGCCATCCTCGACGTGGCCCTGGGGAAGGAAGAAAATCTCCACCGGGCCATCATTGCCCTTGAGCGGGCCAACCTCGCCCTGGGTCTTGCGGTTCAGGTGCGGAACAAGGTCATCGAGGCGTACCAAGAAATCATGCGGATGCAGGTGTAAGCAATGCGGAGTCCCCTTGCGGATTTCACCGAACAGGTGAAGAATGTCTGGGGAGGCATGACCCAGTCCCAGCGGGTGCTCTTCCTCCTTGTGAGCACCGCCCTTTTCGCTGGCCTCATCACGCTTTTCCTCTATTCGGGAAAACCGGATTACGCACCGCTTTTGAGGAGCGTTGATCCGCAGGAGACCGGCCGGGTGGTTGATACTCTTGCAGAACTCGGGATTCCCCATCGTCTCTCAAGCGGCGGAACGGTGGTGGAAGTTCCCCAGGACCGGCTCCATGAAGCCAGAATGAAGCTCGCCCAGAAAGGTTTTCCTACCCGGGGAACGGGGTTTGAGGTTTTCGATAAAAACACCTTTGGGCTCACGAGCTTCCTCCAGCGGGTGAACTACCAGCGGGCCCTGCAGGGGGAACTCGAGCGGACCATCATGCAACTTGCCGAGGTCGAGGCGGCCCGGGTACACATCGTCCTCCCAGAGGAGCGGCTCTTTGCCGAGGACAGAAAAGAGCCCACGGCTTCGGTGGTTCTGAAGCTCCGTCCTGGGGCAACCCTCAAGGAAGAACAGATTGAGGCCATTGCCCATCTTGTAGCGAACAGCGTCGAAGGTCTTGATCCCCAGCGCGTGGCCATTGTTGATGACCGGGGGAATATCCTGGCAACTGGCACGAAGGAAGGGACGACGCTTCTTGGCCTTGCTAACCTCACGGCCACGCAGCTTGAAGTGAAGCGCGAGGTTGAGGAAGTGCTCACCCGGAGCATCCAGACGATGCTCGAGAGCGTTCTGGGTCGAGAACAGGCCGTAGTTCGGGTGAGTGCTGAGTTGAATTTCGAGCGCCGGGAAGGAGAGAAGGAGGTCTTTGAGCCGGTCCGTGAAGGAGAGGGCATTGTCCGGAGTACCAAGGAGACCGAGGAACGGTATGAAGGTACTGCCACACCTCCTGGGGGTGCTGCGGGAGTGGCTTCCAATATCCCCGTGTACGGAGAGCCGGGGGAACGAGGTACCCAGAGCACCTATAACCGTCGGGAATCGACGGTGAACTATGAGGTGAACCGGATTCTGGAGCGCTTCAGTTCTTCTCCGGGAAGGATCGAACGGCTCTCAGTGGCCGTGCTCGTGGACAGTACCCTCCCTCCTGAGGCCGTGGAGAAGGTGAGGTCGGTCGTTCAGGCAGCGGCAGGGATTGACTTCTCCCGGGGGGATACCCTCATTGTGGAAGCCCTCCCCTTCAACCGGGCGATGTGGGAGGAGGAGCGACGGGCCCTGGCGGCGCAGAAATTTGCTGGCCTTCTTGAGCTCCTTTTGAAATACGGTGTTGTGGCGTTCCTGGCACTGCTTTTCTACATCCTGGGCCGGCGGATTCTCGTTGCCGCCACCACCCCTCCTCAGGAAGTGGTGACAGAGTTCTATGAAGCCGAGGAGGCTCCCGAGGAGGAAGTCACAGAGCTCCCCTCGGTTCGTCCACCAGAGCTCACCCCTGAAGAACGCATGCGTCTTGAGCTCCAGCGGCAGATGGAGGAAGAAGTCCAGAAACTCGTCCAGACCAGCCCGGCGAATGTTGCCAAGCTCATCCGGAACTGGCTGAGTGAGGAGTGAGGGTATGGCCATCGTCCCAAGGAAGCATCTCACAGGAAGGCAGAAGGCGGCGATTCTCCTTGTGAGCCTTGGGCCGGACCTTGCAGCCCAGGTACTCAAGTACTTAAGTGACGAGGAGATTGAGGATCTGACCCTTGAAATTGCTACGCTTGAAAAGGTTCCTCCGGAAGTCCGGGACGAAGTCGTCAACGAGTTCTACCACATGGCCATTGCCCAGCACTACATCGCCCAGGGAGGGATTGAGTACGCCCGACAACTCCTGGAAAAAGCCCTGGGACCACACCGGGCCCAGGAAATCATCTCCCGTCTCTCGGCGACCTTAGAGGTCACGCCCTTTGAGTCATTGCGGCGGGCCGATCCTCTGCAGCTTCTCAACTTCATCCAGGGAGAACACCCCCAGACCATTGCCCTCATTCTCTCGTACCTCAAGCCCGAGCAGGCGGCGACGATCCTCGCCAACCTTCCTGAGAGCGTGCGGGGGGAAGTGGCCATGCGCATCGCCCTTATGGACCGTACAAGTCCCGAGGTGGTCCGGGAGATTGAGGCGGTTCTTGAGCGAAAGATTTCCACCTTCCTCGTTCAGGACTTTACCCGGGTGGGCGGGAAGAAGAAACTCATCGAAATCCTCAACAAAAGCGACCGGGGGACGGAAAAGAGCATCCTTGAAGCTCTTGAGGAGAGAGACCCCACCCTTGCCGAGGAAATCAAATCCGAGATGTTCGTCTTTGAGGACATCGTGCTCCTTGACGACCGGGCTGTGCAGCTTGTGCTCCGGCAGGTCGACACCAAAGACCTGGCCCTGGCCCTCAAGGGGGCTTCCCAGGAAGTCCAGGAGAAAATCTTCCGGAATATGTCCCAACGGGCGGCCCAGATGCTCAAAGAAGACATGGAGTACATGGGCCCAGTGCGTGCGCGCCTGGTGAACGAAGCACAGCAGAAGATTGTGAACATCATCAGGCGTCTTGAAGAGGCCGGAGAAATCGTCATCGCCCGTGGAGGGGAGGATGAAATCATTGTCTAAGGTGTACAAGCACGTGGAGCTTCTCCGTTCTTCTTTCCCCGTGGGGCCGAAGGACGAGCCGTCCGGACATGTTGGGGAAGAACAGTCTCCCCCCTCCCTTGAGGAGCTTACGGAGCTCAGGGAAATGGTCCTCAGGGAGGCTCAGAGGGAGGCCCAGCGCATCCTTGAGCAGGCCAGAAGCGAAGAAGAAGCCATCCGTCGAAGGGCGGAGGAAGAGGGACGGCGGAAGGGGGAAAACGAGGCTCGGGAGGCATTGCGCAGGGCCTGGGAGGAACGGGTGGGTATTCTTGAGGGATGGGTGAAGGAACTCCGAAAAGTGCGGGAGCTCAACTGGCAAGCGCTGAGGGAACCCCTCCTGAACCTCGTCTTTGCCCTGGCAGAGAAGGTGATTGGTCGGGAGGCAGAACGGGCACCCTTTGTGGAGGAGACCATCGTGCGAGCCCTCCTTCGTCTGTCCCAGAGAGAACGGGTGGTGATCCGGGTGAACCCCGAGGAGTATCTCCTTGTACGGGATCTCAAGGACGACCTCTTCCGTAGGATCGAGGGGCTGGAATTCGTGGAAGTGAAGGAGGACCCCAGGATACGGCGGGGTGGGTGCATCGTGGAAACACAGTTTGGGAACGTTGATGCCCGGCTGGAGACCCAGATTGCCGTGCTTCGGGAGGAAGTGGCGCGCGTCCTCGAGGAGGGAGAACATGTTTGACCTTGTGAGGGTCCTTGAGCACCTCCGGGACGTCGAGACACTCCGGGTGAACGGCAGGGTGGTGCAGTCGGTGGGAATCGTGATTGAAGCCCAGGGACCGTCCTGCAGTCTCGGAGAGGTCTGTGCCATTCGCTCCCGGGAAGGTGGGAGAGAGGTCCTCGCAGAGGTCGTGGGCTTCCGGGGAGAGCGAACACTCCTCATGCCCCTGGGAGAACGTAACGGCATAGAACTCGGGAGTGAAGTGGTGGCTCTGGGAAAGAAAGGACGGGTCAAGGTGGGTGCAGGGCTTTTGGGGAGAGTCCTTAATGCCCTGGGGGAGCCCATCGATGGGAAGGGGCCCCTTGAGGTGGAGGACGAATACCCCTTGGAGTGCGATCCCCCGAATCCTCTCTCCCGGCGACGGATCCGGGAGGTTCTCCCCCTCGGGATCCGGGCGATTGACGCCGTCCTCACCTGTGGGAAGGGACAGCGAATTGGGATTTTTGCGGGAAGCGGTGTGGGCAAAAGCACGCTTCTTGGGATGATTGCCCGCCGGGCCCAAAGCGAGGTGAACGTCATTGCCCTTGTGGGGGAACGAGGGCGAGAAGTCAAGGAGTTCATCGAACGGGATCTCAAGGAAGAGGGACTGAAGAAAAGCTGCATCGTGGTGGCGACCTCCGACCAGGCCCCCCTCCTGCGGATTAAGGCGGCGTTCTGCGCCACCGCGATTGCCGAGTACTTCCGGGACCAGGGCAAAGACGTCCTCTTCATGATGGACTCCGTGACGCGCCTGGCTATGGCCCAGCGGGAACTGGGTCTTGCGGTGGGGGAACCACCCACAACCCGAGGGTACACCCCGTCGGTCTTCACCATGCTCCCCCGTCTTATGGAACGGACGGGGAACTTCGCTCGTGGCACCATCACGGCGCTGTACACGGTGCTCGTTGAGGGGGACGACATGAATGACCCTATCGCCGACACTGTGCGGTCCATCCTCGATGGCCACATCGTCTTGTCCCGGAAACTCTCGTTTTCAGGCCACTATCCGGCCATTGACGTCCTCCAGAGCGTGAGCCGTCTCATGCCCGATATCACCACCCCAAAACACCAGGCTATGGCCCAGAAGCTTCGGGAGGTGCTCTCGGTGTACCAGGATGCGGAAGATCTCGTCAATATTGGGGCCTACGAGCGGGGGTCCAATCCCCGGATTGACTATGCGCTCTCTGTGATCGACCGGGTTCGGGAGTTCCTCCGCCAGGGGATTGATGAACCTGCGCCCTTTGAGGAGACCCTCAGGCGGCTTGAAGAACTCTTCGGGGAGGTTGTCGGATGAAGGGGTATCACTTCCGGCTCCAGAAAGTTCTCGACACCTGTCGACTGAAGGAGGAGCTCATCGAGGTCAAACTCGCCGAGCTCGAGCGCCTCGCCGAGTCCCAGCGGGCTCACCTCTCCGCCATGGAAGAAGAAGAGCGGGCGCTCCTTTCAGAGCGGCGGGCAAAGCGCGAGCAAGAAGGAGCTGTGGCCATTGAAGAGGAAATCTTCTACGAACGGTGCCTTGAGAACCTCCGGCTGAAGGTGGAGAGACTGCGGATGTACCTCCGTTCCCTCGAGGAGCAGATTCGCCAGACCCGGGAGGAACTCGTTGCTGCTGCTATGGAGCGGAAGGTTTTGGAGAAACTCCGGGAAAAGGATTACGAGCGTTTCACCGTGGAGGTTGAACGGAACAACCAGAAGGCCCTTGACGAGATCGCCGTGCAGCGGTATGCCCGGAGGGAAGACCGGTGTTCGGGAATGTAGCGCGGGTACTTTCCCGCATTCAGGAGATTGAACGACGGTTTGGTGCCTGTAGTCCAAGGCAGGCAGGGACTCGTAGTATGCATTCCTCTCCTTCTCCGTCCTCCTTTGAAGAGGTCATCGCCGAGTGTGCAGAAAAATACAGGGTGAATCCGGCACTTGTTCGCAGGCTCATTCAGGTGGAGTCAGGTGGGAATCCCAGGGCAATGTCACCCAAGGGGGCCATGGGGCTCATGCAGCTTATGCCTGAAACGTGTCGAGAGCTTGGGGTTGTGAATCCTTTTGATGTTCGGGAAAACATCGAGGGAGGGGTACGGTACCTCCGGGGACTTCTCGACCGCTTTGAGAGCTTGGAACTTGCCCTTGCGGCGTACAATGCCGGTCCCGGAAGGGTGCGGGAATACGGGGGTGTCCCTCCTTTTAAGGAGACCCGGGAGTTCATCCGGAAAGTCCTGGAGGGTTGAGGGTGGAGAAGAAGGGGAAGAAAGCGCCCCGGATAGCCCGGGAGAAAGTCACCGCTGGGAGTGTCGGCTCAACAAAGACCCCAAAGAAGAAGGGGAACGCGGGGGAGACGGTGCTTTTGCTTTTTGTCTTTGGCGTGACTTTTCTCGTTTTTCTCCAGTTCACCGGGATGGTGGACCTCCCGTTTCTACGATTTTTGCCTTTCGGCAAGGGCAAGGTCGAGGCCCAGCGGGAGGTAGTTTCGGAGACGGTTCCCCCTTCCGGGACGCCGGAAGTCCTGTATCCGGGACCAACCCTTGAGAGCACGCCTCCCGCAGAAGATGGAGGAGGAAATGAAGAGATTCGGGAAGAAGGTGTTCAGGAATCTCCGGTGGCGGTGGTGGTGAGTCCACTGCCGGAGGCGATGGAAGAGACGGTGCGAGTTCCCAGAGTTTCCCCTGAGGTTCCCTCTCCGTCCCCTTCGGGGAATCTCTCCCGGGTAGCCCGGATTTACAGTGCCATGGAGCCGCGGGATGCGGCGAAAATCTTAGAGCAATGGAGTGATGAGGAGGTGGTGCAGGTTCTTTCCGCCATGAAAGAGCGGGATGCGGCCCGGATTCTCAACGCCATGAGTGTGGAGAAAGCTGCATCGGTTTTAAAGAAAATGCGTGAGGGGAGGTGACAGGGTGAGCGGTTGTTTCTGTATTCCAGGTATCCCGGCCCTTGAGGGACCTACGCCGGGCGAGGGTCCGGTCAAAAAGACCGTACCGGCAGGTGCGGAGGATTTCGGTGCACTCTTTGAGGCGTACTTCAGGAATGTCGGCCTTTTCGCCGTACCGTCCCTGTTCCCCGTGACGAAGTCCTGTGGTGCTTCGTGCGGGAACGCGGAGAGTACGGGAAACGTACCTCTTCCGTGCCCTCTGAGCGCCCAGAGTAGTGTATCCCTGAGTTGCCCGGGTGCGGCCTCCTCAGGAGTGGGAGAGGTCCAGGATCCCCTGCAGGAGTTCTCCGCCTTCCTTTCCGATGCTCTGGAGATGGTGGAGAACTTCACCGTGACGCTTCGCCTTGGGGAGGGCAATGTGACCGTAAGTGGTGTCCGGGACGAAAACGGGGTGTTCTCTTTCTCCATTGGGGGGAAGAAGGAAGCCCTTGTGGAGTTCTTTACCATGCTCTTTGCAAACCTCAGAGCGTGGATTGCAGGGAACTCAGAGGGAAAGCCCCAGTGTGCCAGGCTCCAGTGTGGGAGGATATCGCCAAAAGACGAGCCTTTGGTGCAGGATGTCCCTTCCGGAGGTGGAGCTCCCGCACCCGCTGTGGAGGTGACGGACGTTCCTTCCGGGGAGAGCACCGTTGCGCCGGAGGTCATGTTGGAGGATGCTTCCTCTCTGGTCACAGGGGATGAACCCCCAACCCAGAGCACTTCTCTCTTGACTGCCGAGGAGGGGTCTTTGGTGCAGGATGTCTCTCCTGGGGAGGAAGACGAGGCCTTTGGAGAAACACCTCAAGCCTCTTTCTGGAAAAACCCTGGGCTCTCTCGGCAGGGAGATTCCACAGCTTCCCTGGGGAAAGCCACATCCCTTGGGGAACGAGCTACTGCCCCAGTCGTCAAAGTGGGAAAAGATGCGACAAAGGACGCCACCGCCTCTTCTAAGGAAGGCATGACGTCCTCTTTCGTCCCGGCAAGGAATGCGGAACACGGGGTATCTCAGGACGTCAGAGTTTCAGTAGCCTCTCCCAAAGACTTTGCCAAGGTCTTTGAAGAGGTGCTGAAGGTGGCCTCGGGAACCAAAGGTCAAAAGGAAGTGGTGCTCCGTCTTGAACCGGAACACCTTGGGGCTATCGTCGTCCGCCTTGAAGAACAAGAAGGGCAGATTCGCTGCTTCTGGGAAGTGTCGAACCCTGAAACCCGGGAACTTCTCCTAAAATACCTGCCGGTCCTCGAGGTGCACTTCGACGCTTTGGGGATGCCTTTCGCGAACTTCTTTGGAGACGGTCAAAACACGTACGCTTTTTCAAACTTCCGCTGGACCAGGGCTTCAGAGAGGGACGGAGACGATGAGGTGCCCTTTGAGAATCTGGAGGTTTCTCAGGTGAATTTCCTGGTATAGGGGTGAGGGCGATGGCGTCACTTTCTGGAATCCAGGGTGTGTCTTCGGGGAACGTCACGGAAACCCCGGCATCGAAGAGCCGGACAACCCTTGACAAGTACGCTTTTTTGAAGCTCCTTGTGTACCAGCTCCGGTACCAGAACCCCCTGGAACCCCTGGGGGACCAGGAGCTTGCCCTGCAGCTTGCCCAGTTCTCAACGGTTGAGGGCATCCAGAACCTGAATAAAAGCATGGTTGCCCTTCTCCTTATCCAGGCAGGGAACCTGGTGGGGAAAACGGTGACCCTGAAGGATGGGGCAAGTGGAGTTGTCTCGGGGGTGGTGCTTCGGGATGAAGCGGTGTACGTGCTTTTGGGGGATTCGCCGTACCCGGTGACGGACGTTGTGGGGGTTGAGGGTGCATGATTGAGCGGGTGCGAGGCGTTGCCGGAAGTCCTCAAAGTTCTCCCTCGCAAAAGGGCAGCGCCCTTCCTTTTGAGCGCATCCTTGATCAGGAAATCACCTTTTCAGCGCACGCAAGGCGAAGGCTCGAGGAACGGGCCATTCCGCTCTCCCGGGAGGTCAAGGAGAAACTCGAAGAAGGCCTCCGGACCCTTGAAGCCAAGGGTGGCAGAACGTCCCTGATCGTCGTTGACGGTGTCGCCTTTGTGGTGAACGTCCCGGAGCGCACCGTCATCACCTGTGTGGAGAACGAGAATCGAGTCTTTACCCATATCGATTCCGTGCTTTTCATGAATACGGCAGGCCGGTCCGCAGCGTCGGGGGCCTGCGGAAGGGAGGTTCAAAAGCCATGATGCGGTCGTTGTTTTCCGGGGTCTCCGGTCTCAAGAACCACCAGACCCGGATGGACGTCATCGGCAACAACATCGCCAACGTCAACACCGTGGCCTTCAAGGCCAGCCGGGTGACGTTTGAGGACATCCTGAGCCAGACTATCGAAGGCGCCCGAAGCCCTCAGACTGGGGGTGCCGGAGGGGTGAATCCCAAGCAGGTAGGTCTTGGGGTACGTATCAGTAGCATCGATACCCTTTTCACCCAGGGGGGGTTGCAGACAACCGATAACCCCACGGACTTTGCCATTCAGGGGGATGGGTTCTTCGTGGTGAGCGACGGGCGCCAGGTGTACTACACCCGGGATGGCGCCTTCAAGCTCTCTGCCGATGGTGCTCTCGTGAACTCTGGCGGCCTCAGGGTTCAGGGGTGGCTGGCTGATGCTAACGGGGTCATCGATGCCACAAAAGCCCTCCAGGACATCTTTATCCCTGTGGGGGCCCAGATGAAGCCGAAGGCCACTGAGAACATCACCTTTGAAGGGAACCTCAACGCCAATGCTCAGGCAAACGATACCTGGGTGACCAGTGCCCAGGTCTACGATTCTCTGGGGAACGTCCACACTCTCACCGTCACCTTCACAAAGACGGCGAATGCCAACGAGTGGACCTGGGAGGCCACCCTTGATGGGGGAGGGGTGGGGGGTTCTGGAACCATCACCTTTGGAACTGACGGCCTTGTGGCTTCAGGAGGGACTGGAACGGCGACATTCGCCATTCCCGGGGCGAATGCGCTTAACCTTACCATCGATTTCTCGGCGCTCACCCAGTTTGGGGGGAACCCTTCAGCGTACATCAGCTCCCAGGACGGGTACGAAGCAGGATCCTTAGACATGGTGACCACAGACTCCAATGGGGTCATCACCGGGATTTTTACAAACGGCCAGTCTAAGCCTTTAGCCCAGATTGCCCTGGCCACGTTCCCCAATCCCGGGGGACTCCTCAAGCAGGGGAGTAACCTCTACCAGATTTCCAATAATTCCGGGCTTCCGAGCATCGGTCCGGCGAATTCCGGTGGTCGGGGAAGCATTGCCGTGGGGGCTCTGGAGATGTCCAACGTCGATTTGGCCCAGGAGTTCACCAATATGATTGTGACCCAGCGGGGATTCCAGGCCAATTCCCGGGTCATCACCACGTCCGATGAAATGCTCCAGGACCTCATCAACATCAAGCGGTAACGTGAGGGGGGAGGTTATCTCCCCCCTCTGGGGGTGAGGGGAAGTGATTGCGCTCACGAGGCTCAATGGCTCGGTGTTCGTGCTCAATGCGGATCTCATCGAGACCATTGAGGCCACGCCGGATACGGTCATTTCCCTGGTGACGGGGAAGAAGTACGTGGTGCGGGAGAAAGTCGAGGAGGTGATCGACCGGATCGTGGAATTCCGGAGGAAAACGGGAGTGGGGAAGATTCTCATCGGAAATCTTGAGAGGAACGTGGAGGAATGAGCCATGGACATAGCGACGCTGGCCGGACTCGGTATCGGAATTGTTCTCGTTTTCTGGGGCATGCTGAGCTCTGCCGGAGGGAACATGCAGATTTACATCAACATCCCCTCCATTCTCATCACCGGTGGGGGAACGCTGGCCGCCACCATGATCAGCTTTCGCCTCAACCAGGTGATGAAGGCCATGAAGCTCTTCCAGATTGCCATGCAGGAGAAGCTCCCCGACCCTTCAGAGATCATCGGGACGCTTGTGGCGCTGGCGGAGAAGGCGAGAAAGGAAGGGCTTCTTGCCCTTGAGGAGGAGGCCGAACGCCTCAACGATCCCTTCTTCAAAAAAGGCATTCAGCTTGTAGTGGACGGCACAGACCCGCAGCTTCTCAAAAGCATCCTCGAGACGGAACTCCTCTTCATGGAGGAACGTCACAAAACCGGACGGGCAGTGTTTGAGACCATGGCGAGTTTTGCCCCGGCCTTTGGGCTCATTGGAACTCTCATCGGTCTTGTGGCCATGCTCGTCCACCTTGACGACCCCAAAAAAGTCGGCCCAGGAATGGCGGTGGCACTCCTCACCACCCTCTACGGGGCACTCATCGCAAACCTCTTCTGTCTTCCAGTGGCGAACAAACTCAAACTCCGCAGTGCCCAGGAAGTACTCCTTAAAGAGGTCATCATCGAGGGTATCCTCTCCATCCAGGCTGGGGATAACCCGAGGATTGTTGAGGAGAAGCTCAAGTCCTTCTTTGCTCCGGAAGTCCGGGAGCAGTTTGAGCGGACCCGGGAGGGTCAGGAGCGGGTCATTCCCCTCCGGCAAACAAAAGAGGCGTGAGGTGAGTTCCAATGCCAAGAAAGCGCGAGGAAGAAGTGCCACCTGGCGCACCACTCTGGTCGCTGACCTATGGGGATTTCATGTCGCTGCTTCTGTGCTTTTTCGTCCTTCTCTTTGCCCTTTCCACCATTGACGTTGCCCGGTTCAAGGAGATTGTGTCCTCCATTCAGGGAGCTTTAGGTGTTCTTGAAGGAGGACCGCGGGTCTTCTATCCCTCAGAAATTCCCGTTCCCAAACCTCCGAGCCAGCTCAGCCCATCAGGGGTGGTGCAGCTGAAGCTTGCCGGACTCATGAAAGAGATTGAACGAAAGCTTATCCAAGAAGCCCACCTCTCACCGGAAAAGGTGAGCGTCCGGATTGACGAGCGGGGGCTTGTGGTGACCTTCCTCGATAACGTCTTCTTCGACATCGGCAGAGCAAACCTCCGGCCGGAGATGATTCCGGTTCTCGATGCCCTTGCTGAGGTCCTGAAGAAGATTCCCAACGCTGTCCGCATCGAGGGGCACACCTGTGACCTTCCCATCAACACGCCTCAGTTCCCTTCAAACTGGGAGCTCTCCGCCGCCCGGGCCATTGCCGTTTTACGGTACCTTATCGAGAAGCAGGGGATTCCCCCCGAGCGTCTCATTGCGGTAGGATATGGACAGTACCGTCCTCTTGTTCCCAACACGAGCGAAGAGAACCGGCGGAAGAACCGGAGGGTTGAGGTGGTTATCCTCCGGGAAGAGTAAGGAGGAGGAACTGATGGCGAAGAAAGCAGAAGAGGTTACCGAAGGAGAAAGGAAGGAGAAAAAGGGCTTTTCGCTGAAGAGCGTTCTGCTTGTTCTTGTCCTCGCCATGGTGGGCTTCATGGGGTACAATTTCCTGAAGCAAAGCGGGTTCCTTGCGCCGAAAGAGGACACGCCCAGAAAGGTTCGGGCAAAGGAGCCCATCATCTACACCTTTGAAGGGAATTTCCTCGTAAACCTTGCGGACAAGGACAACCTCCGTTACCTCAAGGCGGTCATCAGCGTCGCTTTGAGCAATCAGAAGGCTGAGGACGAGCTCCGGAAAAAGAGTGTGGAGATTCGGGACGCCATCATCATGATTCTCAGCGCTCAGACTTCTGAGGACCTGGCAACTCCCGAAGGGAAGGAACGCTTGAAGCGCCTCATCGCCGAGCGTATCAACGGGATGCTTACTCAGGGGGAAGTGGAGAGCGTGTACTTTCTGGACTTTGTCATGCAGTAGGGAGTGGGAGCATGGGGGAAATCCTCTCACAGGAAGAAATTGATGCCCTGCTTCGAGCGCTGAGTTCCGGCGCAGCGGAAGCGGAGAGAATCAAAGAAGGGGTAAAACCCGAGGTCCGTCTCAAGGTCTACGACTTCCGCCGTCCGGAGAAGTTCTCTAAAGATCAGATCCGAACGTTCCACATGATTTTCTCGACCTTTGCCCGCCTGGGGGCGACGAATCTCGCGGGGTTTCTCCGGAGCCGCCTGCAGATTGACCTCGTTTCCGTGGACCAGCTCACCTATGATGAATTCGTGCGCTCTGTTCCCAGCCCCACTTTCGTTTGCGTTTTCTCCATCCCTCCTCTTGAGGGGCGGTGCGTCCTGCAGATGAGCCTTGACGTGGTGTTTTCCATGATTGACCGGCTCCTTGGAGGGGTGGGAGCACCTCCTGGGAATCTTCGCCCCCTCACGGAAATCGAGAATCGGATCATGCTTGAAGTTGTGGAGCGACTCATGAGTGCCCTCAAAGAAGCCTGGGCGAACATCTACCAGATCGACCCGAGGGTGGAGAACTTAGAGTCGAACCTCGAATTCGTGCAGATTGTCTCGGGGAACGACATGGTGGTGCTTTTCTCCTTCGAGGTTGAGGTAGGGGAGCGCAGCGGGGTCATGACGGTCTGTATTCCGTACATCGTCGTGGAGCCCATAGCCCAGAAGCTCAGCGCTTCTTTGTGGTTTGCTTCCCGGAAAAGCTACGATGCCAGGGCTCAGGAGAACATAAGACACTGGCTTCAGCGAGTTCGGCTTCCGGTTTGGGTGAAGCTCGGGGAAGCCCGTATCCGGCTTCGGGAGCTCCTTGCGCTTGAGGTGGGGGATGTTCTGCTCCTTGACCGGAGGGTTCATGAACCTCTTGAGATTTACGTGGGGAAACGAGTGAAGATGCGGGGGCTTCCAGGAAGGAGTGGCCGGCGCCTGGCGGTGAAGGTCACCGAGTACGTGGAGGAGGAAGGGCAATGAGCGAGGAAATCCTGAGTGCTCAGGAACGGGATGTCATTGGGGAACTCGGCAATATCTCCATGGGGTCAGCGGCTACGGCCCTGAGTGGTCTTCTGGGGAAGCGGGTGGAGATTACCGTTCCCGAGGTTGAGGTTGTAGCGAAGGAGAAGGTTCCTGAACTCTTTCCCGAGCGACACCTCCTCGTTCGGGTGGTGTACCAGGAGGGGCTTCGGGGAGAGAACCTCCTCTTTGTGAAGGAGGAGGATGCCAAGGTCATGGTGAACCTCATGATGGGAGGGGATGGGAAGGAAGGGCTTCCGGAAGTTCTTGGGGAGATTGAAGTGAGCGCCATTTCAGAGGCCATGAACCAGATGATGGGCTCAGCCTGCACGGCGATGTCGGATTTTCTGGGAAGACGAATCAACATCTCTCCCCCCGAGACCATCTGGCAGGATGCCGAGACGACAGAGCGGACCTGGCTTGAGGCACAAAAAGAGCCCTTTTTCGTGGTGGTCCATTTCCATTTGAGCGTTGGGGACGTCATCGACAGCACCATGCTCCAGATTGTCCCCCTGTCCTTTGCCCGGGAGATTGTGGCCGTGCTTTTGCCGGAAGAAGAGGCAAAAGAGGAGGTACTCGCCGGGGTGGGAGGCACAAAGGTGCAGGAGGAACCACCAGAGGAAAAAGGCAAGCGCGAGGAAAAGGAGAAGGCGAAGGTGAAGGCCCAGCCGGTGGAGTTTGTGGAATTCAAAAAACGTGGTGAACCTCAGGAACGGGCAAATCTTGAGCTTCTCTTTGACGTGACGTTGCCCCTTGTGGTGGAGCTTGGGAGGACCAGGCTTTCGGTGCGGGAAATCCTCGACCTTGGTCCTGGGTCCATCATTGAGCTCGATAAACTCGCAGGAGAGCCGGTGGACCTCTATGTGAACGATGTCCTCTTTGCCCGGGGCGAAGTTGTGGTGATTGAGGAGAACTTTGGTATCAGGATTACAGAGATTGTCAGCCCTGAGGAACGGATGCGGAGCATCCGGGAGACACGGATATGAGGAAGCTGTCCCTGGGGTTTGCGGTGTTCTTTGCCCTCTTTCCCGGGGTAGCCTTTGCCGAGGAGGAATTGCGTCTTCCAGAAGTCACCCCTCCTTCATCCTGGGGAGAAGGGGTGAGCATCGTTCGCTTTTTTCTCGCCTTCCTCGTGGTGGTGGGCATGCTCTGGGGGGTGTCGTATCTCCTTCGCCGGTACTCAGGAGGCAGCCTTCGTTTCTCTGCTTCCCGTTACATGCGTCTTCTTGATGTCCTGCCCCTGCGGGGGAATCTCACCCTGTACATCCTTGAGGTGGGGAAACGCATCGTGGTGATTGCCCATACAGGCAGTACAGTACGGGAGGTTCTGGAGCTCGATGCTGAGGATCTCGTGGAGCAGCCAAAAACAGAGGGTTTCTCAGGGTATCTGGAGCGGATTTTCCGCAAATCCTCTCCCCCGAGTTGAGTGGCAGAAAGCGACGTTCTGGGGTTTCCTGGTCGTTTTTGTGCTCTTTCTCGCTCAGGCCTGGGCCCAGGAGCTTCCCTTGCCCTTTCTGCCTCGAGTCATCATTGAGCCCCCCAAAGAGGGCACACCCCAGGACTTCGCCCTCTCCCTTCAAATTCTTCTGCTCCTCACGGTCCTGAGCCTTGCTCCGGCGCTGCTTGTTATGGTGACGTCGTTCACCCGGATCGTGGTGGTTCTTGGATTTGTTCGAAATGCCCTGGGGTCCCAGCAGATTCCTCCTACCCCTGTGCTCATTGGCCTTGCCCTTTTCCTCACGGCATTCGTCATGGCGCCGACTTTCTCCCGCCTCCAGAGTGAGGCGCTTGCCCCCTATTTTGCGGGGACCATTTCCCAGAAAGAGGCTCTGGAACGGGGTATCGGTATCCTCCGGGAGTTCATGTTCCGCCAGACTGAGGAGCGTGACCTTGCCCTCATGGTGTCGCTTTCGGGTCTCCCTCGACCGAGGACGCAGGCAGACATCCCCACCCATGTGCTCATCCCGGCCTTCATCGTGAGTGAGCTCAAGACAGCCTTCACCATGGGATTTCTCATCTACGTGCCCTTCCTCATCATCGATATGGTGGTGGCGAGCATCCTCATGTCTATGGGGATGATGATGCTTCCTCCTGTGCTCATTTCCCTGCCGTTTAAGATTCTCCTCTTTGTGCTCATCGATGGCTGGGCCCTCATCACCCGGGGGCTTGTTCTGAGTTTCCGGTGAGGTGCCATGACCGAAGAGCTCTTTTTCACCGTAGGGCAGGAAGCGCTCCTTGTGGTCCTCAAGATTACCCTTCCAGTCCTTGGTGTGGCCCTGCTTGTGGGGATTCTCGTGAGCATTTTCCAGGCTGTGACCCAGATCCACGAGCTCACCCTGACCTTTGTCCCCAAAATTCTTGCCGTTATCGTCATTGGTGTTCTCCTTGGGCCCTGGATGGCCCGAACGCTCCTTGATTTCGCCCGGGAACTTTTCTGGAATCTCCCCCTGCTCTTCCGGTGAAGCGGTATGGTGTTTGCTCTAAAAGACTTCCTGCTTTTTTTGCTTCTTCTTGCGCGCTGCCTCGGACTCTTCCTTACCGCTCCGGTTTTTCAGAGCCGGCTCATTCCGCCTCATGTGAAGATTGGCTTTTCCGCGCTTCTTGCGTTTTTGTGTCTCCCCCTTGTTCGGGGCAGTACCCCGGCTTTTTCAGGGTTTTCTGGAGCGTATCTCCTTTCGCTTTTCCGGGAAGTACTTCTGGGCGTAGTCTTTGGAGTGGTGACGAATCTCGTGTTTTCCTCGGTGCAGATTGCGGGGGAAATCGTCGATTTCCAGATGGGTTTCAGCTACGTGAACGTGGTGGATCCTTTGTCGAACTTGGGGTCTTCCGTCATGGGGCAATTCTACCTTCTCTTAGCCACCATGTACTACCTGGGGACCGGAGGGTACCGGATGACGCTTCTTGGGCTTGTGCGCTCTTTTGCCCTCATCCCCCCCGGGACCTTCACCCTGCAGGCGGATTTCGCCCCCTCGTTCGTACGCCTTGTGGGGGAGGTGATGTTGCTCGCTTTGCGTTTTGGAGCGCCGGTCGTTGTGGCGCTGTTTCTTGCCAACTTCACCCTCGCCGTGCTTTCCCGGGCCATTCCCCAGATGAACGTCTTCATCGTGGGTCTCCCGCTCAATATCGGTGTGGGGTTCTTCATCGCGCTTTCGACGTTCCCTTATATCTTCCCCGTCCTTGAGAGCGCTCTGGATCTCTTCATTCGGGCCTTCTTTCGCGTACTCGGTGCCCCCTGAAGGTGGCAAATTTTTTTATCTACAAGGGTTGGAAAAAGCCTCAGGAGGGCAACCATGCCTGCTCAGGAGAAAACCGAAGCCCCAACACCGAGGCGCCGGGAAGAGCTGAGGAAGAAGGGTCAGGTGCCCGTAAGCGTCGATTTCGCAAGCGGTTTCCATTTCCTCTCGCTTTTCCTTACTCTGGGGGCTCTTTTGCCGTATTGTGCCCAGAGACTCGAGGAGTGCTTTGTGGCGCTCTGGACCGAGCGACTTCCCCCTTCCCCCGATTTCTCCTGGGCAAGCTCTGTGCTCCGCCTTGGGGGGTCGTACTTCGTGCAGGCCGTGGCGCCTTTTGCGGCCCTGGCCCTGGGGGTGGGGGTTTTCCTGGGGTTTGTGCAAACGGGCTTTGTGTTCTCTTTCGAGCGGCTTCGGCCCCGCTTTGACCAGGTGAATCCCTTGCAGGGCATGGGACGGCTCTTTTCGCTTCGCACGGTTGTGGAGTTCCTCAAGGTAGCCCTGAAAACTTTTCTGGGAATCCTCCTTGCCTATGTTGTTCTTCGGGGGTCATTGCCGCTTCTTGGGGACCTTTTGGGGATGGAGCTTCCGGAGGCTCTTCAGGCTTCCGGGGGACTCGTAAGAAAACTTGGGCTGTACCTTGGTGGGCTCTTCCTCGCTGTGGGGTTCTTTGACCTTTTTTACCAGCGCTTTGAGTACGAGCGGAACATCCGGATGACCAGGGAAGAACTCAAGGAAGAGTACCGGCGAACCGAAGGAGACCCCCTTGTGAAGTCCCGCCTTCGGGCCCGCCAGCGGGAGCTTGCGCGCCGGCGGATGATGCAGGAAGTACCAAAGGCTCAGGTGGTGGTCACGAACCCGGTACACGTGGCCTGTGCGTTGCGGTATGAGCGGGGAAAGATGCGGGCTCCGGTCCTCGTGGCCAAAGGGAAGCGGCTCCTTGCCGAGAGAATCAAAGCCATTGCTCGGGAGCACGGTGTTCCCATCGTGGAGAACAGGGAGGTAGCCTGGGACCTCTACCGTTTCTGTGAGATCGGTCAGGAGATTCCTCACTTCCTCTACCGGGCGGTGGCGGAGATTCTCGCCTTTGTGTACCGCCTTCAGGCGGAAAGGGGAAGGAAACTATGAGGGAAGCCCTTGGAAGGATTGTTGAGCGGAGCACGAAATCCAGCGACTTCCTCTTCGCTTTCCTTTTCATCCTCATCATCCTCATGATGGTGATTCCCCTTCCTCCGTTCTTCGTTGATTTCCTCTTGAGCTGCAACCTCGCCCTCTCGGTCATGACCCTCCTTGTCACCACCTACATCACAAATCCCCTCCAGTTCTCGGTCTTCCCCTCGCTGCTCCTTTTTGCCACGCTCTTTCGCCTGGCTCTCAATGTCTCCACAACCCGGCTTATCCTCCTCCAGGGCTATGCGGGGAGGCTCATCGCCGCCTTCGGGCAGTTCGTGGTGGGGGGGAACTACGTCGTCGGGTTCATCGTCTTCTTCATCCTGGTCATCATCCAGTTTGTGGTCATCACAAATGGCGCCAACCGCATTGCCGAAGTTGCGGCTCGCTTCACCCTTGACGCCATGCCAGGGAAACAGATGAGTATCGATGCGGACTTAAATGCAGGACTCATCGATGAGGCGGAGGCCCGTCGCCGGCGCCGGGAAATCGAGCGGCAGGCCGATTTCTACGGGGCCATGGACGGGGCAAGTAAGTTCGTTCGGGGCGATGCGATTGCCGGCCTTATCATCACTATGATCAACTTCCTTGGGGGGATTGTGGTCGGAGTAATCCAGCGGGGTTTGAATTTGCAGGACGCCCTCCAGACCTATGCCCTTTTGACGGTTGGTGATGGCCTTGTGGCGCAGATTCCTGCCCTCCTCATTTCCACTGCCAGCGGCCTCATCGTCACCCGGGCGGCAAGTGAAGAAAACCTTGGGCAGGATGTCACGAGGGAGCTCACCCAGACCCCCCGGGTAGTGCTTTTGACCGCGCTTTTGCTCCTTTTCCTTGGGGCAGTCCCAGGTCTTCCAAAAGTGCCTTTTCTGCTTCTTGCCAGCCTCGCGGGGGCGTTCTTCCTGGTGCAGGGTCGGGAAAAACCCAAGAAAGAGCCGCCCCAGCCGCCAAAAAAGGAGGAACTCCCCAAAAGCCCTGAGGAGATTGTCCGTCTCATCGAGGTGGACCCGGTCGAACTCGAAATTGGATACGCCCTGGTTCCTCTTGTGGACCCGCAGAGTGGAGGAACCCTTCTTGAACGAATCACCCAGATGCGCATCAACATGGCCAAAGACAAGGGGTTTGTGGTTCCTCCCATCCGGGTACGGGATAACCTTCGCCTCCGTCCCAACCAGTATGTGATCAAAGTCCGGGGGGTCGAGGTTGCCCAGGGTGAGATTTTGCCCCGCCATTACCTGGCGCTCCACCCCCAGGGGGAGGTGGTCCCCATCGAGGGCATTCCCACCCGGGAGCCGGCCTTTAACCTCCCAGCGTACTGGGTGAGCGAGGCGCAGAAAGAAACGGCGGAAATCGCAGGGTTCACCCTGGTTGATGCGGAATCAGTCCTCATCACCCATCTTGCGGAGGTCTTGAAATCCCATGCGGCTGAACTCCTCACCCGGCAGGATGTGCAGCTTCTCGTTGAACAGGTGAAACGGGTGAACCAGGCGGTGGTGGATGAGCTCATCCCCCATGCGTTGTCCCTGGGAGACCTGCAGAAGGTCCTTCAGGGGCTTTTAGCAGAGCAGGTCCCCATTCGTGACCTTGTGCTCATCCTTGAAGCTTTAGCCGATTCCGTAAGACAGGCAAAGAGCATCGACGAGCTCATCGAGGCAGCACGACGGAGACTCTCCCGGAGCATCGTCCGGCAATACCTGGGAGATGACGGGAAACTCCACGTGCTCACCCTCGATGCCAACCTTGAGGCCTTTCTCGGTCGGGTCTTTGCCGGAGAGGAGGTGCTCTCCCCGGAGCGCTTCCGGAGAGTTCTGGGGGGCCTTTCGAGGAAGATGGAGCAGATGGCGGGCCTTGGGCATTTCCCAATCCTCCTTGTTCCTGGTAAAATGAGGAGGAGCATCCGGAATCTCTTTTCCGGTTCCTTGCCGCAACTCGTGGTCCTGGCCTTTGAGGAGATTCCCCGGGATGTGGAGGTCCGGGTGGAGGGGATTGTGAAGGAAGAAGAATGATGGAGGTAGAGCGCATTTTCCGGCCGAATCGCAAGGCGAGTCTTGGGGTGCGTCGGCGAAATGACAGAGGAGAGACCGAAGTTGTGTACTATCCAAGCCGCATTGAGTTCGTGAATGGGGAAAGGCTCTGGTTTGCTGCGCCCCAGGAGCGGGGAACGCTTGTCCCGGTGAGCATTGGCGAGACCCTCGAGGTGTACGTCATCGGTGACAACGAAGTTTTTTTCTTTGAGGGGGAAGTGCGGGACCGGGTCAAGCGAGGGAACATCGCCTATGTGGTTTTTGCCATGCCGGAGAAGGTCATTCGCAAACAGCGCCGCAACTACGTTCGTTTTGAGGCGGTGCTTCCGGTTCTTTTGAAGAAAGCCGAAAAGGCCTTCCCGGGCACCACGAAGAACATCAGCGGTGGAGGGATGCTCGTGCAGCTGCGGGAGGGGCGGGATGTTTTCGACCCTAAAGAAGAGCTCCTCTTTCTTCTATCCCTTGACGGCAGGGATATCGTTGGCCGGGCTCAGGTGGTGCGAAAAGACGGTCCGGGGCTTTATGCCTTCCAGTTCAGTGAAATCACCGATCGAGACCGGGAAGATATCATCAAATACATCTTTCAGAAACAGATTGAACTCCGGAGAAAGGGGCTTTTGAAGAAATGAAGCCGGTACGGGTCATGGTGGTGGACGATTCGGTATTCATGCGGCGGATGGTGAAGGATCTCTTGGAGACCGATCCGGAAATCGAGGTGGTGGCCCTGGCCCGGGATGGGATGGAGGCGCTGGAGATGCTTCCTGCTGCTTCCCCCGATGTGGTGCTCCTTGATGTGGAAATGCCCCGTATGGACGGCCTGGAATTCCTGAGGAGGGTCCTACCTGAGCGGCCTCTCCGGGTCATCATGCTCAGTGCTCTGACCCAAGAAGGGAACGAGGTCACCATGCAGGCGCTTGAGCTCGGGGCGCTCGATTTCATTCCCAAGCCCTCAGGAGCAATTTCCCTGGATATCGATCGGAAAAAAGAGGAGATCATCCAGAAGGTAAAGGCAGTGAGCACCATTTCCCTTGAGCGGGTCCGGGAAGGTGTGGTGCACACCGGGAAGCTGAGAAAACGGGTCCACGAGAAAGAGGTGCAGCGTGAGTCCCAACGGGTGGTCTTTGTGGCTTCTTCAACAGGAGGACCAAAGGCCCTGCAGATTCTCATGCAGGGCCTTTCGCCCCTGCGACGAAGTGGTATGGTCCTTGTCCAGCACATGCCCCCGGGTTTCACGAAAAGCCTGGCCGATCGCCTGAGTGACCTTGCGCCTTTTCCGGTACGGGAAGCCCAGGGAGGAGAGGCGATTCTTGTCAACCACGCCTTTCTGGCCCCAGGAGGGAAGCACCTCGTCGTCGATGGCGACCGGCGCCTGGTGCTTGACGACCGTCCCCCACTTAAGGGCCTGAAACCCTGTGCAGATATTTCCCTCTCTTCTCTCGTTGAGGTCTTCGGTGACCGGGTGCTGGCCGTGATTCTCACTGGCATGGGGAAAGATGGCCTTGAGGGCTGCCGGAAACTCAAAGCCCGGGGAGGAGCGGTGATTGCCCAGGACGAGAAGACTTCCCTTATTTTCGGCATGCCCCGGGCGGTTATCGAAGAGGGCCTTGCGGACCTTGTGCTCCCTATCGAGGAGATTGGCAGGGCCATCGTGGATTGGGATCGCCATGGAGACCATACGGAGTGAGGATTTAGCGCTTTTGCGACATGTGGTTCGCCGGCTCACCGGGATTGATCTTTCCTATTACAAGGAGAATCAGCTCCGTCGCCGGTTGCACTTCATTATGCTCCGGGCAGGGGCACAGGATGTGGCCGAGTACGTGAGGCTTCTTGAGACCAAACCTGAAGTTCTCGAGGACTTCAAGAACCGTTTCGCCATCAATGTCTCGGAGTTCTTTCGGAATCCCGAGCGCTTTGAGGACCTGCGGCAGCGTATCCTCCCCGAGATTCTTTCAGGCGGTGGGCCGGTGCTCCGCATCTGGAGCGCCGGGTGTTCGGTGGGGAGCGAGGCGTACTCCATCGCCATCCTCCTCGAAGAGATGGGGGTCAAAAAGCCCTACCGCATCTGGGCTACCGACATCGACGACGACGCTCTGGAACAGGGGAGACGAGGGGTGTACGTGGAACAGTACCTGGGGAATGTCCCGCCTGAGTACCTCGCCCGATACTTTGAACGGCTTGAGGATGGTCGCTTCCAGATTGCACCTTTTCTGAAAAAGCGCGTGGTGTTCGAACACCATGACCTCCTCCAGGATCCGGTGCGGGAGGTCTTTGACCTTGTGGTGTGCCGGAATGTGGTGATTTACTTCGAGGATCGAGCCAAAGAGGTGGCCTTTCGCAGGCTTTCTGAAGCACTCCGGGCGGGAGGGTATCTCTGGATTGGGAGCACAGAACGGATTGCCAATCCTGGAAGTTTTGGGCTCCGGTACGTTCTGCCGTTCTTCTACCGGAAAGAGAGGAAGGGGTGAGCGATGGTCCTCTTTGAAGACCTCAACGAGATGCAACTTGACGCCTTGAAGGAAATCGGGAATATCGGTGCGGGGAATGCGGCCACAGCCCTTTCGAAGATGGTGGGAAAGAGGGTCAACATGGAGGTGCCCTTGGTCAGGATTCTCCCCTTAAAAGACGTTCCCGAGTGGCTTGGGGGGCCGGAGAAAGAGGTCCTGGGGGTGTATCTGAGCGTTTTCGGTGCCCTTGCGGGGCACATTCTCTTTGTCATGACCATTGACGATGCCCTGAAAATCATGCGCATCCTCCTTGGGGATATGGCGCCCTCAAGGGACCAGATTCTCTCCATGGATGAGCTCGCCTCATCGGCCATGGGGGAAATTGGGAATATCCTATCGTCCTCGTACCTTTCGGCTCTGGCGGATTTCACTGGGCTCCACCTCAACCATTCCGTTCCCGCCATCGCCGTGGACATGGCCGGTGCTATCGTGGACGTCGTCCTCATTGAAATTTCCCAGCACAGCGACTACGCCCTCCTCATCGAGACGGTTTTCGTGGAGGAGGAGGACCGGATTACCGGGTACTTCATGCTCATCCCGGACACGGGGTCTTTAGAGATCATCCTTCAGGCCTTAGGGGTTGTGTGACATGGCACGGAAAATCGCTGTCGGCATGGCAGAGTACCGGGTGAGCAACGACCCAGAGGACGTCCTCTGTGTCCTTGGGCTTGGTTCCTGTGTAGGGGTGTGCCTGTACGATCCGGTGCGGAGGATCGGGGGGATGGCGCACGTTCTTTTGCCCGAACACCTCCCCGGCCAGAGCAATCCCTTCAAGTTCGCCGATACGGCGGTTCCGGCGCTCCTTGCGGAGGTCGAGAAAGCGGGAGCGAGCCGGCGGAATATTCTCGCCAAGATTTCGGGAGGAGCGAAGATGTTCTCCGGGGCGGATACGCTTTTTGACATCGGCAAGCGCAACGCCGAGGCGGTCAGGGAAGCCCTGAAGGTCCTTGGAATCCCTCTAAAGGGCGAGGACATTGGAGGGAACCGGGGGCGGAGCATTTTCTTCTACCTTGAGGATGGGAGACTCGAGATCAAAATCCTTGGGCGGGATGTCATGGTGATATGAGGGATGAGAAACAGTACCGGAGGGGTCTGGCGCAGCTTTTTGCCCTTCTTGGGGCCTGGGCGTTCGTCCTGGCGTATGTGCTTTTGGGAATACTCCGGGGCATGAGCCTCTGGGCTTTAAGTGTGCGGCTTCCCATACTTTTCGGGGTGGTGTATGCCCTCCTTTTTGCCTACTTTTTCTGGATCATGCGGCAGGGCATCCCCCAGGACAAGACAGGTGAGAGCTCGTGATGAACATCGTCGAGAAGTCTGAGGATATAGAGAAACTCTGGCACGATTTCCTCACCCGGCGCGATAGGGCTTCCCGGGAAAAACTCCTCGAACACTACCTTTTTCTCGTGCGAATCGTCGTGGGACGCATCCTCTACCTCCTCCCACCGTACATCGACCGGGAAGACCTCGAAGGGTACGGTATCCTTGGGCTTTTGCAGGCCCTTGACCGATTTGAACCCCGAAGAGGCGTGCGTTTTGAGACCTATGCCCTCTCCCGCATCCGGGGAGCTATTCTCGATTACCTCCGGAGTCTCGACCCTCTTACCCGGGGTGAGCGCCAGAACCTGCGCCGGGTGCTTGAAGCCTGGCGCCAGTGGGAGAAGGAGAAAGGAGGAGAACCCACCCTTGAGGACCTCTCGGAAGTCACAGGGCTTTCTCTTCGGGAAATCACCTGGCTTGTGGAGCAGGGGAAACCGGCGCTGTTCTTCGGGGAGGAAGAAGAGATCGAGGGCGAGGGCGTGAGGGAAGTGCCCGACCCTTCGGAGGTGCTTGAGGACCGGGAGCTCCTCGAGTACCTCGGGCGGCTCATCGACGAGCTGCCTGAGCGGGAACGGCTCATCCTGAGCCTCTACTACTTTGAGGGTCTGACCTTGAGGGAAATCGGTGAGGTGCTTTCGGTGAGCGAAGGGAGGGTGTCCCAGATTCTTACCCGGACCCTCCTTCGTCTCCGGATGCGTCTTGAGGAGTGGGAGGGAAAGCAGCGTGGAGAAGGACGAGAAAAGGCCCCTTGATGGTCTGGAGCATGACGGGTTTTTCCAGCTTCTTGTCCCCACCGACGGCATGCGAGCAGAAATCGTGGTTAAAAAACCCCTTACAGAAGAGGACCTTGCTCCCTACGAGGAGCTTGAAGAGTACCTTCGTCGCAAGGGTATCGTTTTTGGTCTTGCGAAGGAGGCGCAGGAACGGGGGAAGTTACTTCTTACGAGTTCTGGCCATTACCTCGTCGCTGAGGGCGTTCGGCCCCAGCGCGGGAAAGATGGGGAAGTCCGGTACCTCTTTGAAGAGGAAGTCCACCGGGATTTCCTTGAGGAGCCGGAAAGCCAGAAAGAGCTCTTCGGCATCCTCCACATCCCTGAGGTCCGGGCAGGAGACCTTGTGGCCGAGCTCATCCCTCCGCAGGAAGGCATCCCGGGGAAGAACGTCTTCGGGAAGGAGGTTCCCGCACCCCCCGGACGTCCGGCGAAAATCCGGGTGGGGAAGAACGTGGAGCTCATCGATGGCGGGGAGAGAGCTGTGGCCAAGGTTTCGGGGCGTCCGGTGGTGGTGGGCAAGGTCGTTTCCGTTCTCCCCCTTTTTGAGATTGACGGCGATGTGGGGCCGAAAACCGGGGATGTCCATTTCGTCGGGTCGGTGGTGGTGCGGGGAACCGTGCGCTCGGGGTTTTCCGTCTCCGCCGAGGGGGATGTCGAGGTCTGGGAGAGCGTTGAGGCGGCAACTATCAAGGCTGGGGGGAATGTCCGCATCCGGAAGGGATTTTTTGGAGGGGAGAAAGGTGTGGTGGAGGCAGAAGGAAACGTCATCGTGCGGGTAGTGGAGAATGCCACGGTGAAGGCCCGGGGAGATATCCTGGTGGAGGAGGCGGCACTCCACAGTTTCCTCTCGGCAGGGAGAAACGTGATCGTCCGGGGGAAAAAGGGGCTTCTCGTCGGCGGGGTGACGAAGGCGGGGAATCTCGTCTGGGTCAGGGTTCTGGGATCCCCCATGGGGACGAGGACTGAGGTGGTTGTGGGTCTTGATCCTGAGCTCCAGGAGGAATACAGGAGGGTTCAGGATAACCTCAAGAAGGCCAGGGAGACCATTCAGGAGGCGGAAAAGGTTTTTCAGCTTGCCTGGCGGAAGCAAAAAAGCGGAACCTGTCTTGAGCCGAAACTCCTTGAGGCGCTGAAAAAAGCAAAGGAGACCTATGAGCTTGCCCGGGAGCAGGAAAAAATCTCTGCGGAGCGGCTGGCAGAAATCGAGGAAATTCTTGAGCATCATGAGGGAAAGGTGCTCGTTGAGGAGAAAGTGTACCCTCAGGTCCGCATCACCATCGGGAAATTCACCTATATCGTGCGGGACGAAATTGTCTACGCCTCCTTCTACGAGAAGGACAAGGATGTGGTTATCGGGTCCTTTGAGCGACCCCGGGTAAAGGAGGGATGGTCGTGATCGACCCGGTCAACATGCAGAATGTCGTCACCCGGGCACCTGAGGTTGCCCGGGTGCAGCGAGTGCAAGAAGGCGCCCTGAGTGCCCAGGGGCAGGTTTTCGCTCAGGAACTTGCTCGGCAAGCACAGCAGGTTGAGGAGACCGTGGCTTCTTCGCCGCAGGCACAGCGGAGTAAGTGGAGGGAGAAGAAGAGGGAAAAGGAGAGAGGGGAAAAGGCGAGGGCTTCCTCCCCACAGGAGGTGGAAGTCCAGCCACCTGAGAACCGCAGAGATTCCGGTGAACCCGGTCATCTCATCGACACAACGGCTTAGGGGTGAGCTTCTGTGCTCAAGAACATCCTTGAGGATGCCCTGCGGAAGATCCTTCCTGAAGTCTATGCGGTGAAACCAGAGCTTTGCCGGTGTCCTCAGTGCCAGGAAGACGTTCTGGCCTTGGCGCTCCGTGCCCTTCCTCCAAAGTACGTTTCCCGGGAACGGGGCGAGGTCTTTGCCCGCCTTGAGCTTGAGAGTCCCCAGGTGCAAGTCGACATGCTTGAAGCGCTGCTTCAGGCTGCGGACATCGTCATCGCCCGACCCCGCTGCAAGGACTCACAGAACGCCTAAGGAATTTCGAAGAGGTCAATCCAGGGCGTGCGGTAGGTGAACCACACGAAGAAGAACACCGCAGCGCCGAAGAGCACGAGGACCACCCTCAGAGAAGAAGAAGGCCATTCGTCTTCGAGCCCCCGCTCGAGCGCTCCGCCGAAGATCCCCGAGAGGAACGTCACCCCAAGTGCCCAGGCAAGTTCCAGGGCAAGCGGCAGAGGTTGTCCGAAAAGCCCGGGGACGAGGTACCATACAGTGACGATCACCCAGGGAATGGACCAGGTTACCAGAAGGCGTGAGAACCAGAACCCCCGGGGGAAAACGGGACGCCTCCTGAGGAGGCCGAATTCCAGGAGTGAGGCGAAGAAATAGGCAAAAAAGCCCATCTTGAGGTGCTCAAAGACCGACTCACTGCCACCGAAGACCGGACGCAGCACCTCCCACCCCGTGGCCTCGTACCCGAAGTGGAGGAGCGCATAAAGCCCGAGGTACAGGAGCGTTTTGGTGAGAATCCCCATGGCCATTCTCCTTTTTTGCTTTCATTATAAGACGATGCGACCACCACGGGAAGACCGGTCGTTTTCAAAAGGGCAGAGGAGTCGTGGTAGAATTTTAGGGAACCCTGGAAAGGAGGATAGGGATGATTGAGCGCTACACGCTGCCGAGAATGCAGGCTATCTGGAGCGATGCCCATCGCTTCGAGGTCTGGATACGGATTGAAATGCTCGTGCTTGAGGCCTGGGGGGAACTCGGGGTTGTCCCGAAGGAGGACGTTGAACGGGTTCGGGCAAATCTCCGCTTTTCTCCCGAGCGCATGAAGGAAATCGAGAAAACCACAAAACACGACGTCATCGCCTTTCTCACTAGTATTACTGAGAACCTTGGCCGGGAATCCCGCTTC
>JAPWUU010000149.1 GCA_028275365.1 Candidatus Caldatribacterium sp. | reverse complement strand
CGTTGTTGGACGGATAGTCAGTGGACGTACCCCTCCTGAGGTTCCGGAATTCGTCGATGCCTGTACCGCAGCTCTTCTCCAGAACTAAAGACAGACGGAAGTTCCAAGCCCCGTGGTAAGCTTACCACGGGGCTTATTCTTTTCTCCGAAGCTCTCTGCCCAAGGTTGTGGTAACATATTCTGAAGCCTGGCATACGAAAGGAGGAGAAGCGGTGGAAAAAGGCATTCTGAACAACCTGAAAACCTTGCTCAAAAAGGGCGAGAGCAAGATGGTTCTCTGCGTCGTGGATGGCCTTGGCGGCATTCCTCACCCGGACTTCGGTGGAAAGACAGAACTCGAAGCAGCCAGAACCCCAAACCTCGATGTCCTGGCGAAGAAAAGCGTTCTTGGCCTCATGACCCCGGTGAACTACGGCATCACCCCAGGAAGCGGACCCGGACACATTGCACTCTTTGGATACGACCCTGAGGAGCTGGTCATTGGGCGAGGGGTTCTAGAAGCTCTGGGTGTGGGAATGGAGCTCAAAGAAGGGGACGTGGCAGCCCGGGCGAACTTTGCCACGAAAAATGCCGAGGGCATCATCACCGACCGGAGAGCAGGAAGGATTTCCACTGAGGAGTGCCAACGGCTTGTGGAGAAACTCCAGCAACACATCCAGAAAATCGAGGACGTGGAAATCCTCCTCAAGCCGGGAAAAGAGCACCGGTTTGTCCTCGTCCTGCGGGGAAGAGGACTCGGGGATCGTCTCAAGGACACCGACCCCCAGAAAGAGGGGTTGCCACCGTACGAACCAAAGGGCTTCGACGAGCCCTCGGAAAAGACCGCCCGTATCGTCCGGGCATTCCTGGAAAAGGCTACGTCTCTTCTTGGGGATGAGCCCAAGGCCAACGCCATTCTCCTTCGTGGCTTTTCTCAGTCCCCGGTGTTAGAGAAATTCCCAGAACGGTACGGTGTTCGGGCACTGGCCATCGCCATCTACCCCATGTACAAGGGGATTGCCCGGCTGTTCGGTTTCGATACCCCGGACGTCGAGGGAGACCTGCGAAACGAAATTGAACTCCTGAAGGCAAAGTGGAACGACTATGACTTCTTCTTCCTCCACTACAAAGACACCGATAAAGCAGGAGAGGATGGAGATTTCCTGCGAAAAGTCCAGTGCATCGAGTACTTTGACTCCCTGCTCCCTGAAATCCTCGCCCTTTCCCCCGACGTTCTCGTCATCACCGGAGACCACTCAACACCGGCACTTCTTCGGGGTCACTCCTGGCATCCGTCTCCGGTGCTCCTCCACTCTCTCTACGGAGGTGTGCCAACGGGAGAACGGTTCACCGAAAAGGAGTGTGTCCGGGGATACCTTGGACATTTCCCTGCAAAGGCTCTCATGAGCCTCATTCTCTCTGCAGCCCTGCGGCTTGGGAAATTTGGAGCATAGACAACCCGAGGATTCCAGACCTCACCGAATGGGGCGGACTCTGTCTCCGTAATCGGTGGCAACGGTCCGCCCAAGTTTTGTCACCATCTCCTTCATGCAAGAGAGGCATCCTCCCCAGGCTTCTTGAACGCAGATTTTCCCGGGATAAATGGTGTACTGGCTCCGGTACGGATGGGGGGTAAAGTTGGGCATGAGGACGTTGGCACCACAGCGAAGCCCTCGTTCCCGTCCTCCAGGAACGAGCGTCCCCAAAGCTGTGGTGGCAGGGAGGTTTGTGGTTTTCGTCAGAATCCTGGTGAGTGCCAGGACCTTGAGGGTGAGCAGGCATTTCTCTTCTGGGTCCATGGTGAAGGGCCCCAGAGGCGTGTCTGGATGGGGAATGAAGGGTCCAATACCGACCATATCGAAGTCCCATTCCTGGAACTTCTTGATATCCAGGGCCAGGGCTTCCGGCGTCTGATACGGAAGCCCCACCATATTCCCGCTTCCCACCTGGTACCCCAATTCTTTCAGAATCCTCTGACATTCAAGGCGCGTATCATAATCGTCATCGGGATGCAGACGGGCAAAGAGGTCCCGGTCAAAGGTCTCCTGTTTGAGGAGATAACGGTCAGCCCCGGCGTCTCTCCAGAGCGCGTACTCCCAGGGTTCTCGCTCTCCCACGCTCAGGGTAATGGCCACCCGGAGTTTTTTCACCCGGTGGATAAACTCGGCAAAGGGCTTCGCCTCATACCACGGGTCTTCGCCGGATTGCAGCACGATGGTCTTCACCCCAAGACGGGCAATGCGTTCACAAAGCGCGTACATCTCCTCCCAGGACATGCGGTACCTCTGAAGCTTTCGGTTTTCCTTCCGCAACCCGCAGTAGAGGCAGTTCTTGCGACAGAAGTTCGAGAATTCCACAAGCCCCCGGAGATGGACCACATCACCCACGTACTTCCGGCGCTTGGTATCAGCAAGGGCGAAAAGTCGGTGCACCACCTGGGGTTCTCCACAGCGAAGGAGCAACGCCAGTTCCTCTTCGGTGCAATCTTCCTTCTCCTCAAGAAGGTCAAGGATGTCTTCGCAAGTTCGGTCGTTCATGTTCTCTGCCTCTTGGCCCGGTAGTCCTCAATTGCCGCCCGAATGGCCTCTTCAGCAAGAACGGAACAGTGCATTTTATGGGGTGGAAGACCACCCAGAGCTTCAGCCACAACCCTGTTTGTGACCCTGAGGGCTTCCTCAACGGTCTTCCCCTTGATGAGTTCAGTAGCCATCGACGACGTGGCAATGGCCGCACCACAGCCAAAGGTTTCAAACTTCGCATCTTCAATGCGGTCATCCCTGATTCTCAAGTACATGACCATGACATCGCCACAGAGCGGATTCCCGACCTTCCCAACCCCGTCGGCATCTTCTATTCTGCCAACATTCCGGGGATTCCGGAAATGCTCAAGGACTTTTTCTGTGTACACTGTCTCACCTCACCTTCCCGAAA
>JAPWUU010000148.1 GCA_028275365.1 Candidatus Caldatribacterium sp. | reverse complement strand
GGTCTTCCTCGATAAGTCCCGGACAGAGATACAGAGGGATAACAGTGGTTTCAAGGAGAATTGGCTCGTTGTTGGCACAGCGAACCCGGACAATCCGGTTTACCTTTTCCTCTTGCGCAGGGAGTCGAAGGATTTCTCGTATCTTTTCATCCGCAGCAACCACCTCGCAGGAAAGCACCCGGGAACTCGGCTGAAGACCAAGCTCAAGCATATCTTCGGTAAAGCTGTAGAGCTTCGGCAACCTTCGACGAAGTTTCGGAGAGGTGACGAAGGTTCCCTTCCCCTGTTTCCGGTAGAGAAACCCCTCCTCCACAAGGCTGTGGATGGCCTGTCGAACCGTGATCCGGCTCACCCCGTACTTCGCGCACAACTCGGTCTCTGGAGGAATCCGGTCCCCCGGTTTGAGTACCCCGCTGAGAATCTGGCCCTTGAGAATATTCTTCAGCTGTTGGTACAGCGGAATGCCACTTTCTTCGAGAACCTCAGGCATTTCTCCACCCTCCTGTTGTTCAGGATTCTTTCCCCTCCCAAGAAGGGAGGAGTACGCCTTCTAAGTATACCGTACTCACCTTCTTTCAGCCATCATCCCAGGGGGTACCGGGAAAAGCTCACCACCCTTTGACTTCTGTAGGCAGGGAGGCCACCAGGGCAAGGTTTCCATTAAGTATGACATCCTCCTCAAGGAGGAGACCGGCGTTTGCTCCATCGGTAACGGCTCCCCGGAGATTACGGACTTCTTTTGCGTCGCCGATTTTCCCAACAAGAAGTCCTGCTTCGAGGCACTGCCTGTAGAAAGCATCGTTGGGCACAACCTTGGCGAGGATGACCTGGTCGACTTTGACCACCCTTCGCTTGAACTCACTGTCCTGGAGCACAACCTCTCCTTCGGGGCGAATCTCAAGCACTGTTGTCTGGGTAAAGACCGTTACCGGATGCTTATAGGAACGGAGGGTCAGGGCTTCACCATTCCCTCCTGCAAAACGCTTCATCATAACGTCTCGATGGCACGGTTCCATCCAGGAAGCAAACTCCTTGTTTTCGGTAACGATGTAGACCTTCTTTCCTTCGAACCCGAGCTTCTCCGCAGTGTCCGCCGCTCCAAAGTAGTCCCCCCAGATGAGCACCGTTTCCCCGCATTCCAGTGGCTTTGGCCTATCGCCCGGGTAGTAGGCGCACCCTCTGGCCTTACACCGGAGAACCTCATCAAAGGAAACCACAAAAGGCAGATCAATACCGGGAATATCAGGACGAAGAACCCTACTGCCAGTGGCCACAAGAACAACATCGAAAGCCCGCAAGTCCTCAACAGTAGGTTCGGTCCGAAGACGCACAGTGACACCAAGTTGCTCGACCTGTTCCCGCAACCAGTCGGCATACCAGCGCATTTTCGTTTTCCCCGGAACGGTACAGCAGAGGAGTATCGCTCCTCCCAGCTCTCCGGTCTTCTCAAATACCGTGACCTCATGACCCCGCAGAGTGGCAATTCTTGCTGCCTCAAGGCCACTTGGACCCCCACCGACGACGGCAACCCGAAGGGGCTTCCTGGCCTTTGGAAGATTGATAAACCGCTCGTCACCCATTGCAGGATTGATCGTACATCGACACTCCCGCTTAACCATGAGGGATTCCTGCCAGCATCCCACAAGGCACGAGATGCACTTACGGATTTCCTTCACCTTTCCCTCTCTGGCCTTGTTTGCCCAGTAGGGATCTGCAATGAGCTGTCGCGAAAGCCCAACCATGTCGGCTTTTCCTTCAGCGAGAATTTGCTCACAGTACTCAGGGTCCCGCAGGGTGTGGCTTGTAATGACCGGGATTTTGACGTGTTTTTTGATTTCCTCTGCGGTGTAGGTATTCCATCCCTGGGGGTAGTACATGGGGTCCATTGTGGGTCCGGGAACCTCAAAGGTTCCGGCACTTATGTCGAGAAAAGCTACGCCGTTCTCTTCCATGAGCTTTGCGATTTTGATGCTTTCATCAAGCGTTCTTCCACCCTCAATCCATTCTTCGCCCGAGTACCGGATACCGATGGGGAAGTTCTTTCCGCACTTCCGCTTGATACGGTCGATAATCTCAAGGACAAATCGCATCCGGTTGATGAAACTCCCACCAAAGCGGTCATTCCTCCGGTTGATGTAGGGACTCATGAACTGGGCAATGAGATATCCATGGGCTCCGTGAAGTTCCACCGCGTCGAAACCCGCCTGCTGAACACGCCAGGCAGCCTCGGCAAATTTCTCAATGAGATCATAAATCTCTTCGATGGTCATAGCCCGGATGGATTTCCCTTTCTTGGAAACTTCCTCAGCGTAGACGATTTCATGTCCTGCGGAACCGGGAAGGGACACCACCATGTCAGTAGCGGAGAAAAGGTCTTTCCTCGGCCAGGCTGCCTGCCTTCCGGGGTGCTGGATCTGCACAGCGCATCGTGCTCCGTGACGGTGCATTGCTTCGGCAAGACGGGCAAGTCCGGGGATCATGGGATCTTCATCCGCCGCAAGGCAGGTCACGGTGGGTCTTCCCGTTGCCTTGTCGGGAGTTGTTGCTCCAACAATGATGAAACCGCAACCTCCCTTGGCAATCTCCTCATGGTACCGGATAACTCGCTCGTTCACCGAGCCGTCGGCGTTTGCCGAACTGATATCCGTAGGTACATGGACAATCCGGTTAGGAACGACAAAGTTCCCAATCTCGATAGGAGAGAAAAGATGGGGGAAATATGGATTCTTCACTGGAATGCCTCCTCTCGCTGTACTCAACAGCATTCTTCCTTCCCTTTTCTTCGATAACACTCCTCCATAATCTCTTCGGTTCTCGTTGCTCCAAACCTCGTGGCACCCGCCTCCCGAACCTTCAAAGCGGTATCGAGATCCCGCACGCCCCCCGCTGCTTTGACCTGAACTTTTGGAGAAACGGAC
>JAPWUU010000147.1 GCA_028275365.1 Candidatus Caldatribacterium sp. | reverse complement strand
AGGTCACGCCACGCTGTTCAAGAAGTGCAGCCGTGAATCCACCGCTCAGGAAGATGCCGAGGTTTCCGGCAACGAAGAGGTCCTGGACTTCATCGCGGGTGTAGGCGGTCACACCGGGCTGGGTCACTTTGTACTTGTTCACGAGGTCGTTCATGAAGGTCAGGGCACCAACACCGGCTTCGTCGTTTACTCTGCACTTCCCGTAGCTCCCGTCAGGAAGCATCTCGAAGTAGTAACCGCCATTGCCGAAAAGGTAGTATGCGTGCTCCGTGAGTTCCACGTACTTTTTCCCCGCCATGCCCACGGCGTAGAACTTCTCTTCGGGTTTGTTGATCTTCTGGGCAATGGTGAGCATTTCCTCGAAGGTCTCCGGGGCTTTGTCGATGATGTCCGAACGGTAGTACATGAGGCGCGTTCCGGCGGCAACCGGAAGCCCATAGAGCACGCCCTTCACCTTACCCTCCATGAGGGCCGGGTCGATGTTGTTGAGGAGGTCCTTGCTCACCCACTTCTCGATGGGTTCCACGACGTCCATGTCGAGGAGCTCAAGGAGCCACCGGGTTCCAATGACCGCAAGGTCCGGGGGCTCTTTCCCGGCGAGAAGGGAAATGAGCCGGTCGTGCCCGAGGTTCCAGGGGGTGGAAATGATTTCAAGGTCGACACCGGGATTCGCTTCTTCAAAGGCCTTTTCGAGGTTCAGGGCATAATCCGGGGTGAGTCCGTCGTACTCCATCCAGAGGATGCTCACTTTCTTCTGAGCTCCTGCGAGGGCGGAGAACACAAGCATCACTGCCACAGCCACCACACAGCCGACGATCCACCGCCTCATGATCCTCCCTCCTTCTCAAAGAATTTCTGGGTTTTTGAAGCACCTGAGCATCCTTTTGCTATTCCTTCACATCACCTCCCTGCATGAGATTAATCAAAACGCCTAAATTGTAGGAGAGGTTGGCCAGGAGCGCTTCACTACTGTGGCGATAGGGAGGAATGAATTCGGCGATGAGGTAGTCGTTGTAGGGGATGTTCCGGAGTGCCTCCATAACTTTGGGCCAGTTCACGTCACCTTCAAGGGGAAGGCAGAATCCCTGGAGCGTACCAACCTCTTTTTTGAAATCCTTCACGTGGACTGTGGCGATGCGCTTCCCGAGAATCGCAATCCAGTGCTCCGGATAACCGAAAAGCACCACATTCCCGGTATCGAAATGGGCCCGCACGGAGGGGCTATTAAAGGAGTCGATGAAAGCGGCAAACTCAAGAGGGGAGAGGAAACACTCGTTCCAGACGTTTTCTAAGGCTAAGACAACGCCAGCACTCTGGGCATAGGGAAGGACTTCGTGCAGGGACTCCCGGGCACGTTCTATGACCTCTCCGTAAGGGACAAGTTCTGAGGCTGGGTCCCAAGGGATATGGACGTATCCGGGGATGACGAGAACCGAGGGGACAGAGAGCTCATAGGCGAGATCGACCAGGGCCTTTACCACATCTTTTGCTTTATCCCGACGGGTGGGGTCGGGAGAGGCAAGATTGTATTTCCAGAAAAGCCCTGTGGCCAGGCTCCGAACCTCGACCTTCGTTTCCTGTGAGAGACTGCGAATTTCCTGGAGAACCTCCCTGCCCGGCTTTAAGGGGAACATCCCTTCCTCATCTGGGCAGAGCTCAACACCTGCAAAGCCGTACTTTGCAGCAAGGGTGAAGATGTCGCGAAAGGTGGCGTTGCCGGGAAATGCCCACTGGTTAATGCCCTTTTTCATGGTTTCCCTCCTTTCAGAGGATTGGTACCCGTTCACCAAAAACCCGCTCAACCGTCAAGGCTGCGGCTCCTACGAGTTCTGAGTCTCCACCGAAGAAGGCTCTCCGTACTGCCACTGGTCTTCGATGAAGGAAAAGAGACTGGATTTCCACGGTTCTCTTTAGACTCTCGAAGAACACTGGATGGGCAAGAGAGAGTCCTCCGCCGATGACGACAAGTTCCGGGTCGAAGAGGTTAACGAGGTTACCGATCGCCCGGCCAAGGAGCGTCCCTGTCTCTTCGAGGAGCTGCAAGGCAAAGGGGTCGCCGAGGTATGCGGCTTCGCTCACGAGTTCCGCGGTGAGGTCTTTGCCTTCCTCGAAGAAGTTACGGATAAGAGTCTTTTCCCCTTGTTGCAGTGCCTTTTCAACTCTTCGGACCAGGGCCCGAGCCGAAGCGTAGAGCTCAAGGCACCCTCGATTGCCGCAGGGGCAAAGGGGACCAGAGAAGTCGATACTTGTGTGTCCGAACTCCCCGGCGACGTGTTGCTGTCCCGTGTACAGCTCTCCGTGGAGGATAATCCCTGACCCAATCCCATTCCCCACCACGACATAGATGAGGTTTTCCACATCCTGGCCGCTGCCAAACCATTTTTCCCCCAGAGCACCAGCGTCAGCCCCGTCTTCCACGAAAACGGGCCAGGGAGAGTACTTGGCAAGAAGGCTCTTCAGAGGAACGTTCTCCCATCCCAGGTTCACTGCCTTGAGCACCTCTCCCGTTTCTCGGTCAATGACCCCCGGGCAGCACACACCCATACCGAGGATTCGGGGGTGGGGCAGTTCTTCAAGGAGTACGGAAACCGTATGGGTGATCTGGCGCACCACGTCTTTGGGATCCCGGGAAGCAAGAGGCTCGACCCTTTTGCCTTTGAGTTCTCCCTTGAGATTGGCCAGGCCCACCCGGACTCTGGTCACCCCGATTTTGGCGGCCACGACCCAAGCCCATTCGGCGTTGAAGCGGAGGATGGCTGGCTTTCTTCCTCCCCGGGATTTTCCCAGCCCATCTTCTTGAACAAGACCACATTCCTCAAGCTCGGCCACAAGACTTGCCACCGTGGCGGGACTCAGGCGGAGTTCCTGGGCAATAGCCGGGCGGCTTGTGCTTCCCATACGGTGGATGAAGCGAAGTACCTTC
>JAPWUU010000146.1 GCA_028275365.1 Candidatus Caldatribacterium sp. | reverse complement strand
AATCTCTTTGCCCGCCTTCTGGGGTTTGAAGAGTACAACCCGGTTGCCGAGCTCACCATAAGGACCCTTGAGAAGTCCATTGCGAAGGCATCGCAGGAAAAGGACTCTATTTACCACTACTACCTGAAGAGGGCCCGGGAGAGACTCCGTAGACTCCACCTTGGAACGGTGGGGGCTGTGGCTTTGGATGCTTCCGGACGTATTGCCGCAGGAACCTCAACCGGGGGGGTGGAGATGCAGCTTCCGGGAAGAGTGGGGGATTCTCCGATTATCGGCTGCGGGACCTTCGCCTGGGAATGGGGTGGAGTTTCCATGACCGGGGAAGGGGAGGGCATTGTGAAGCTCGGCCTTGCCCGCAAAATCGCCGAATGGATGGAGGAAATGCCTGCTCAAGAAGCCGTCAATCGGGGGATGGAACTTGCGCAGCGATTCGGCGTTGTCTGTGGGGCCATTGCGGTGCGGAAGACTGGAGAGATTGGTTTTGGGGAGTGTGGGGGAAAGCTCACCTTTGGGTATTTCCGGGAAGGGATGGAAAAGCCGTACGTTTTCCCTTCAGGGAGTTGACGATGCGGTGGTGAAAAGGGTATAACATAGCCAAACCTTTAAGGAGGTGGTTCAATGAGACGGTTAGTGATTTTTGGTGCTCTGGTGCTCGTTCTTGCCTTTGCTTGCTCGGTCTTTGCTGCTGAACCCATCAAGGTTGGGGTCGTCATGGGTCTCACGGGTCCGTGGGCATCCATTGACACACCGGCGCTCAACGGGGTAAAGCTTGCTGCTGAGGAAATCAACAAAGCGGGAGGGGTTCTGGGACGGCCGATTGAGCTTAAGGTTGTTGATACCAAGGCTGACGAGGGTGAAACTGTTGCTGCAGTCATCCGCCTGATTGAAAACGAAAAGGTTTCGGCACTCATCGGGTACTGTGACACCCACTGGGTGAACATTGCTGCACCTCTGGCGCGGGAATACGGTGTGCCTTTCATCACTCCGGGAGCCACCCATCCCCGTATTCCGGAGCGCACCGGTGCCTGGCTGGCCTGCTTTGGCGACAATGCCCAGGCAGCGGCTATTGCTGAGTACGCAGTGAAAGACCTGGGACTCAAGCGAGGAGCCATCTGGGTAGACACGGCGGTGGACTTCAGCGTTGCCGTCTGTGCCTATTTTGCTGATGCACTGAAGCACTACGGTGGTGAGGTAGTCTACGAGGACTACTTCGAAATCACCTGGACTGATTTCTCCAGCATGGTAGCCCGTCTCAAGGAGTACCAGGACCAGGGTAAGGTGGACTTCGTGTATGTGGGTGCCATCCCCGACAACTGTGGCGTCATCGCGAAGCAGATTCGTGACGGTGGTGTCACCATCCCCATTTTTGGTGAAGACGGTTTTGACACACCGCTCCTTGTGCAGACGGGTGGTGCAGCTGCCGAAGGTGTGGTGTTTTCCACCCACATGTCCCTTGAGGATCCGAATCCTGTTGTCCAGAAGTTCAAGAGTGATTACCAGGCCATGTTTGGAAATCCTCCCGAGAATGCCTTTGCCGCTCTTGGGTATGATGCCATGAAACTCCTTGCCAAGGCCATCGAAATTGTCGGCACTGATGACCCCAAGAAGATTCCTGAGGGCCTCGCCCAGATTAAGGGCTTCCAGGGTGTTTCGGGAACCATTTCCTATGAAGCCGGAAGCCAGGTGCCGAATAAGTCCGTAGCCGTGATTGAAGTGAAGGATGGAAAGTTCGTGACTGTCAAGCAGATTACCCCTGAGTACCTGCCTGATCCCAAAATCGCCAAGTAAGGGAGAACGGGGAGGGGCAACATCCCTCCCCGGCTGCTTTCGACGATGAGCGAGTACATTCTGAAAGTTGAGGACCTATGGAAGAATTTCGGTGGCCTGATGGCCGTAAGTGGGTATAATCTCGAGCTTCCCCGCGGGGCAATTTATGGGCTCATTGGGCCGAACGGAGCGGGGAAAACCACGGTGTTCAATCTCATCAGTGGGGTTCTGAAGCCTTCCCGGGGGAGAATTGTGTTCAAAGGACGAGATATTACCCGTCTTCGTCCTGATGAAATCACCGCCCTGGGGTTGACCAGGACCTTCCAGAACCTGCGCCTTTTCCCTTCCCTCACTGTGGAGGAGAATCTGAAAGTTGCCGCCCACGTGCATGCCCACTGTGGATTCTTCTCCACGCTTTTCTGTGTTCCCTCGTTCTTTCGGGAAGAGAAGGCTATAGAGCGGAAAGCCCGTGAGATGCTTGAGCGCTTTGGCCTGTACGAGTTCCGGGAGGAAATTGCTGCGAATCTCCCCTACGGTTTGCAGCGGAAACTCGACATTGCTCGGGCACTGATGACTGAACCAGAGCTTGTCCTTCTTGATGAGCCCTCTGCAGGGATGAACACGAAAGAGGCCGATGACCTGGCCCACCTGGTTGCAGAGCTTCAGAGGGATTTCCGCCTCACCATGATCGTTGTGGAGCACCGGATGTCCTTTGTCATGGGACTGGCCGAGGTTATCCAGGTTCTCGACTACGGCTCGATTATTGCCGTTGGGGCTCCTGAAGAAATCCGCCAGCATCCGAAAGTCATCGAGGCATATCTTGGGACGGGTGATCTCGTTGCTTAAGGTTGAGAAGGTTACGGTGAAGTATGGCGTCATTCCAGCGGTTCGGGAGCTTGAGCTTGAAGTAGGAAGGGGGCAGATTGTGGCCCTCCTTGGGGCGAACGGCGCCGGCAAGACAACAACCTTGAAAACCATTGTGGGGGTTCTGCGACCGGCACGGGGCCGCATTTTCTACGACGGAAAGGACATCACCTCCCTCCCCGCACCTCAGCGGGTCCGTCTGGGTATTGCCCTCGTGCCTGAGGGTCGGGGAATTTTCAACCGCCTTACGGTCCGGGAAAACCTTCTCCTTGGGGCGTACCACCGGAGAGACCAGG
>JAPWUU010000009.1 GCA_028275365.1 Candidatus Caldatribacterium sp. | reverse complement strand
CTTCATGTAGCGGAGGGCCTGGAGTGACTTGAGCGGGATAATCCCGGCAAGAATGTGGACCTTCTCGTGGAGCTTCAAGCGGCGGACCTCCTCCATCCACCGGGAAAAAAGCTCAAGGTCGAACACCGCCTGGGTCTGAATGAACTGGGCTCCGGCCTCCACCTTTTTGGCAAGACGAAACACCCGAAACTCCAGGGGGTCAGCAAAGGGATTCTCGCCGGCCCCCAGGAAGGCCCGGACTTCCCCTTTCACCTTTTCACCGTTTGCGAACACGCCCTCATCCCGGATCTTTCGAAAGATACCAAGGAGCTGCACCGAGTCGATGTCGAAAACACTCCGTGCCTCGGGATGATTGCCAAGACTCTGATGGTCTCCGGTGAGGCAGAGGAAGTTCTCAATGCCTAAGGCGCAGGCCCCGAGGAAATCGCTCTGGAGGGCAATACGGTTCCTGTCCCGACAGGTGAGCTGCATCACCGGCTCAAGACCTGCCTCACGCACGATGAGGCAACTCGCAAAACTCGAAAGGCGGACGATGGCTGTCTGATTGTCGGTAATGTTCACCGCATCCACAAAACCTCGAATCTGGGCACACTTCTTCACTATGCTTTCCCGATCAACCCCCTTCGGAGGACCGACCTCAGCCGTCACCACAAAGACTCCCTGTTCCAGAAGTTCCTGAAGCACACTCACCGCCTGACGTCCTCCCGAACGATCTTCCTCTGGGCCCCAAAGCGTGAGGGCCCCCAGTTCTTGGGGGGCTGGATTACGAAGAGTTCCTCAAGCCTCCCGAGGGCTTTCATCCGGTCGTAGATGAGTTGCCACGCACAGTCCCGATCCGGCCGGACCTCGCACCGGCCATTCTTCGACCCTCCACAGGGGCCGTTCAAGAGATTTTTGGCGCAGCGAGCCACAGGGCAAATCCCTCCAAAGCGGTGCACGATGCACTCCCCGCAGCCGATACACCGCTCCTCCCACACCCCCTGCGCAAGCGGTGCCCCCATGAAGCTGGTATTGAGACCGGGGAGAACGGGAATACCCGGAAAAACCTCGCTCAGCGTCTGCACCCCCACCCCGCAGGCAAGAGAGAGCACCGCCTGGAACGCCGGGACCTTCTCCCGGAGTGGCACAAGGAACTCCCACTCGCACTGCCGCTCAACCGAAGCGGCTTCTGCCGCAAAACCTTTGAGCCGAAGCAGCGCCGCCACTTCCCGGGCCTCCTTTTCCCCTCCGGCAAGGCACACCGTGACGCAAGCCCCACACCCAAGCACCAGAACCTCCCGGTAGGGGGAAAGGCTTTCCAGGATTTCCCTGAGGGGTTTCCGCTCACCGACGATCACACGACCACCCTCGCTTTGAGCTCTCCAAGACGATTGGGGTTCGCAAAAACACAGAACACCCTTTTGGGGATTTCGGCTTCCTCAAGGAGCTGAGAAACCCTCGCCACTCGCTTCTCCGCAAGGGTGCTCCCCCACGCATTCCGGCAACTTGCGGGGGGACAGCCCACAAGAAGGAGCGTATCGCACCGAAGGAGGATCCTGAGGATGGTCTCCTCATCCACACCCCCAAGGCAGGGTACAGGAAACACCTCCACGATGCGGTCCCAGATTTCCGGTTCTTCCTTCCCCAGGGCACAGAGTGCCGGGAATCCGCTCCGTTCACAACCTATGATTCCCAAGGACACGATGCACCACCTCAAACGTGATGGCCTTCGCCGGACAGAGCCCGGCACATATGCCGCAGCGGGCGCACAGCGCTTCATTCACCGCAATGCACCGCTTGAGGTCACCCGAAAGCCCGATGGCTCCGGTGGGACAGCTCCGGAGACACGTCAGGCACAGGGCACAGCGCTCCGCATCAACACGTACCCGCCCCTCTTCCTGAATGCTCCCCTCTTCAAGGTACCGGGAAACGGTCACCACGAGGTCCTCCACATCCCCCCACGCCACGAAAACTCCGGGAATGTTCGTAGCAAAAGGAAGGAGGTTGGGATTCTCGGGAAGTTCAAGAACGACCTCCCGGTCGCTCAGCAAAACCTTGTCAAAAGGCGGGAGCACACAGGTCTTCCGGCTCACCGGAACGAGCCAGTGGGCTTCACAACGCACGGGGAAGGGGTCGTTTTCCGGAGTGTACGTGACGACCACCCGACGCATATCCAGGCTTGGCGAAAGGGAAACCCGAGAGAGGGGGAGCTTCTCGAAGAGCACCCCCGCTTCCCGGGCTCTCCGGAACGCCTCCTCAAACCCCTCACGGGCCACAAACACCTCTTCGGCGAGCACCAAAACCTGCGCACCCTGAGGAGGCAAAGAAGCCAGGGCAAAAATCCTCTCCCAGTCCTCCGGGTACGGGTGCGGGGAAGGGACAAGGAGGACCACACACATCTTCCGGAGGGACGAAAGCCCGAGGACCTGGGGCAAACGTTCAAGAGCAACGACTCTCCCGGTATCCAGAACCTCCCGGGGGAGCACAACGGGCGGCTCTTCCTGCAGTGAGGGAATGAGGACACACGCCCCCACAGGGATATCATGCGGCATGACATGGAAATCCACGCCTTTGCGGGAGAGCACAAAAGACGGAAAAGAAACAACTGGAATCCGTGCTCTGGCGAATGCCTCACAGAGCCTTTCGTCACCTTCCGGGTAGAGAAGCACCCTCCGGGTTGGGGTCACTCGCTGGGCGGCGACGTCTATCTTCGGGGGCACAAGGGACCGGAGGAAACCCTGCCAGAGCGTCCGGCATTTTTCTTCAGGAAGATCGCGTACCTCCTCATACGGGAAAACCGCAACCCTCAGGGGATTGACCCCAAGGCGAAGCGCGAGCTCTGCCACCTCGTCCTCTGTGAGGAGGGCACTTCCGAGGACCACGACAAAGGATGAAGGCAAGAGGGCTTTCGTCTTTTCCGGGGTCACAACTTCGAAAGAAAAGGCCATCCTTTCGAGTTCCTCGGTCACCCACAGGGGCAAACTCCTGTCACTCCCGAAAAGCGCAACCTGCACCCACCTTACCTCCCAAGAAACGCTTGAAGCTCTTTTGAAAGCTTCTCTGCCTCAAAGATGGTGCTTGTGATGTCCTTCGGTCCTGTAGCCGTCCCGCAGGCAAAGACCCCGTCCCAAAGGTGGGGGACGATGAACCCGCCTTCCCTTTGTGGAAGATGGAAGAGTTCTGCCATCCGCTGTGTCCCGGGTGAGGCCACAAGACCAACCGAAAGCACCACCGCATCGTAGCGCCGCCCTGTAGCTTTCCCGTCCACCTCCACAAAGACCGTCACCCCATCCGCATCCTCCTCAAGGGCAAAGGGCAGGGAACGATACCGGAAGACCGAAAGGGCCGCATCACGAAGGGCTTCCTGTCCGTCCCCAAGGACCTGGAGATCCATGGAGTAGACATCGATAGTTATTTCGGGGAACCGGAACCGGAGGTTCGCCGCAAGGCGGAGGGCGTAACGGCAGCAGACTTGCGAGCAGTACCCCAGTCGCTTCCGGGCATTCCGGGATCCCACGCACTGCACGAACGCAAGGGAACGGAAAGCGGCAAACTCCTCGAGGTTGCCATCTTTGAGCCTACGCTCGAGTTCAAAGCCAGTGAAGATTCGCTCCCTCCTCCCCCAGAGGTACTGGGGGAACTCCTCCACCGGGAAAGGCACCGCACCTGTCGCAAGAACAATCAGGCGGGCAGCAAGTTCTCTACGGTCTGTGGTGATACGGAAACCTCTTTTTTCCCGAACCACCGCACGTGGGGACTCTCCGGTGATGCTCTCTACCCCAATCCGCCCCTTTCGCACAACTTCTGTAGCCCGGCACACACCGCAGCGGAGACACCGGTCAGTAGCTTTGCAGGAGAGTTCTACCGCAAGGCCCCCCAGAGATGCCTTCTCCTCAAGAAGGAGGACATCACCCTTCCCCTGAAGGGCGGAGGCCACCGTAAGCCCGGCAATACCTCCGCCGACCACAAGAACGTCAACACGTTCCATCAGAAAAGCCCCACAATGCGTCCTTCCGCATCGATATCTACTTTATTCCCCGCAGGCTCCGAAGGCAAACCGGGCATGGTCCGAATTTCTCCACAGAGGGGGTAAAGGAACCCTGCACCGATGGCTGGACGAATGTCCTTGATCGGGAGCTTGAATCCCCGGGGGCGTCCTTTGAGTTTCGGGTCGTGAGAGAGGGAAAGATGGGTCTTGGCCATGCAGATGGGGAGCTTGTCCCAGCCGAATTCGGTGAAGCGCCTGATTTTCTCCTCCACGCCTTCCTCGTACACGACACCGTCGGCCCCGTAAATCTTCGTGGCGATGATTTCGATTTTCTCCTTGATCGGGATATCCAGGGGGTAGAGGAACCGGAAGTTCTTGGGTTCGTCACAGGCCCGAACCACTGCCTCGGCAAGCTCCCTTCCTCCGGCACCGCCTTTTGCCCAGACCTCAGACACCGCACAGGCATAGGCGCCGTTCTCAAGGGCAATCTTCTCAATAGCCCGTATTTCCCGGTCGGTGTCCGTCGCAAAAAGGTTGATGGCCACAACGACCGGAACCCCAAAGAGGCGAGCATTCTCAATCTGCTTCACCAGGTTCTCTGCGCCCTGCTCTACTGCAGCGACATCTTCTTCTGCAAGTGCAGGATCAAGGGGTTTCCCGGGCACCACTCTGTACTTGCCGCTGTGCATTTTGAGCGCCCGGACCGAGCACACCATGACCACACAGTCGGGAGTGAGGCCACTGTAGCGGCACTTGATGTTCATGAACTTTTCCATGCCGCAGTCCGCACCGAAACCGCTCTCCGTGACCACGTACTCGCTCAGGCGAAGGGCAATCTGGTCGGCGAGAATGGAGCTGTTCCCATGGGCAATGTTGGCGAACGGTCCGGCGTGGACAAAGCAGGGTGTGTTCTCCAAGGTCTGGAGAAGGTTCGGCTTGATGGCGTCTTTGAGAAGTACTGCCATGGCCCCGGCACACTTCACATCCTCCGCCGTCACCGGTTTCTTCTCCACGTTGTACCCGATGACAATCCGGCCAAGGCGTTCCCGCAAATCCCGAAGTCCCGTTGTGAGGGCGAGAATGGCCATGACCTCTGAGGCCACAGCGATATCGAAACCCGATTCCCGGGGGATGCCGTTGTCTTTGCCCCCAAGGCCAATGACGATTTTCCGCAGCGCCCGGTCACTCACATCCACGACCCTCGGCCAGCTTATAGTGAAAGGATCAATGCGCAGGGCGTTCCCGTGGTAGATGTGATTGTCGATGAAGGCAGCCAGGAGGTTGTGGGCGAGGGCCACCGCATGGGTATCCCCAGTTAGGTGCAGGTTGAAATCCTCCATGGGGACAACCTGGGAGTAGCCACCACCTGCAGCACCCCCTTTGATGCCGAAAACCGGACCCAGGGACGGTTGGCGGATGCAGACAATGCTCTTCTTCCCGATTCTGTTGAGGGCCATGGAGAGACCGATGGTGGTGACGGTTTTCCCTTCCCCGAGGGGCGTGGGGGTAATGGCGGTCACATCGATGTACTTCCCCAGGGGGTGGTCCTTGAGCTTCTCAAGAACCTGAAGGGACACCTTCGCTTTGTACTTCCCGTAGAGCTCAATGTCGTCTTCCTCAAGGCCGAGGTCTCTAGCAATCTCCACGATGGGCTTTAAGTGGGCGCTCTGGGCAATTTCAAGGTCTGTCAGCATGTTTCCCCCCTCCAGATTTTTTCCAACTTGAATTATAACATAAATAAAGCTATTAAGTAAGAAGGAGGAACAAAAAGGGAGGGTACTTCCCTCCCCTTTCCCTCAGTTCAACCCCAGAAGCTCCTTGGCCTTGTCCACCGCTGAGGCCGCATCGGGCGCATAGCCATCGGCACCAACCTCATCGGCGAACTTTTGGGTCACCGGAGCACCACCAACCATGATCTTCACCTGGTCTCTGATACCGGCCTCTTTAAAGGCCTTGATGTTCTCCCGAATCTGGATCATGGTGGTGGTCAGGAGGGCCGACATCCCCACAAGCTGGGGTTTGTGCTCGCGCACTGCCTGGATGAACTTCTCGGCCGGGACATCAATCCCAAGGTCGATGACCTCAAATCCTGCCCCTTCCATCATCATGGCTACGAGATTTTTCCCGATGTCGTGGAGGTCTCCTTTGACCGTTCCGATGACCATCTTGGCAACTGGTTCCACGCCGGTCTCCACGAGCTTGGGCCGCAGAATCTCCATCCCTGCCTTCATGGCCCGGGCGGCAATGAGGACCTCGGGGACGTAGATTTCGTTGGCCTTGAACTTCACGCCCACCTCGTTCATCCCCTTGATGAGGCCGTCGTTGAGGATTTCCTGGGGAGAAAGGCCTTCATTCAAAGCCTTTTCCACGAGTTCCGCCACCGCTTTCGCATTCCCCGCAAAGAGTTCCCGGGCAATCTGATCCAGAATCTCCGCCATTCTGAACCCTCCCTCTCCGCCGGTTTCTGCGCATATTGTACCAGAGGCACCGGGGGAAATCCATAACCCTTTTTACAAAACTTTGCAAAGAAAACAAAATGCTCTATTATTTGTCTGAATGAAGAAAGGAGGGAAAACTATGGACCTTTTGAACTGGTGCAGAAGAAAACTCGAGAAAACTCCAGGAAAACTCCTCCTTGGTGGGTTCCTCGCCGGAGCCTACATCGGTTTTGCCGGACAGATTTTCACGCTCGTCACGCTTCCCCAGGAACTCCCCTGGAGCCTCCGTCAGCTCCTCGGGGGCCTTGTGTTCTCGGTGGGGCTTGTCATGGTCGTCCTCGGGAAGGCAGACCTCTTCACCGGAAACTGTCTTCTTGTTGCGCACTGCATCAAGGAGAAAGCTCCCCTCCGGAGGGTACTCCTGAACTGGGCCCTGGTGTACGGAGGGAATTTCCTTGGCGCGGTTTTCCTGGCATTCCTCTACATCGCCTCAGGACTTCCGGAAGTCCAGGGGGGTGCAGTTGCCGAAAGAATTGCCGCCATCGCCCAGGGGAAAGCGGCCATCACTTTCTCTCAGGGGTTCTTCCGGGGGATACTCTGCAACTGGCTCGTGGACCTTGCGGTGCTTTTCGCCATCTCTGCGGAAAGCGAAATTCGCGCAATCCTCGCCATTCCGGGACCCATCATGACCTTCGTGGCCTTAGGATACGAGCACAGCGTGGCCAACATGTACTTCTTCGCCGCGGGGATCTTCCAAGGAGGTTCTGGCATCACCTGGGGAAGGGCTCTCCTCCAGAACCTCCTTCCGGTCACCCTCGGCAATATCGTGGGAGGAAGTGTCCTCGTCGGAGTCCTCTACAGCCTCTTCCTTTAGAAGACCTGCTCGACGGACTTGACTTCGGGGACTTCCTCTTTGAGGATGCGCTCGATGCCGTCTTTGAGAGTAATCATCGCCATGGGGCAGGCGCTGCACATGCCCTTCAGGCGAACCTTCACTACTCCGTCCTCAATGTCCACGAGCTCCACATCGCCACCTTCGTATTGAAGGTATCCCCGGATTTTTTCGAGAGCCTGTTCGACTTTCTCACGCATTGGTCATCCCTCCAAGAAGAGTTTACTCTTTTGTAACCCCAAAACTCCACAACTATTCCTCAACCCCTGGGTAGAGTGGGAAGGCCGCACAGAGGTCCCGCACCTCTTGCCGCACCTTTTCAAGGACTCCGGGATCCTCGCGGTGGCGAAGGGCCGTATCAATGAGCTCGGCAATGTGGTACATTTCGGCCTCTTTCATCCCCCGGGTAGTACAGGCCGGGGTGCCGAGGCGAATACCGCTTGTTACCGCGGGTTTTTGAGGGTCAAAAGGAATAACGTTCTTGTTCACTGTTATCCCCACCCGGTCAAGGACGGTTTCCGCCTCCTTCCCGGTGATGCCAAGAGTCCTGAGGTCCACAAGGAGCAGGTGGGTATCCGTTCCCCCGGAAACAAGGCGGTACCCCCGCTCTTTCAGGGCCTCGGCGAGTGCCCGGGCATTCGCTACCACCTGCCTCTGGTAGGCGGCAAACTCAGGAGTCTGTGCCTCCTTCAGTGCCACGGCTTTCGCCGCAATGACGTGCATGAGAGGACCACCCTGAATCCCGGGAAAGAGGGCCTTGTCGATAGCCTGGGCAAACTCCTTTGTGCAGAGGACAATCCCCCCCCGGGGACCCCGAAGGGTTTTGTGGGTCGTCGTGGTCACAAAATGGGCATGGGGAACGGGGCTGGGATGAATCCCCGCTGCCACAAGCCCGGCAAAATGTGCCATGTCCACCATGAGGTACGCTCCAACTCTGTCACAAATCGCCCGCATCCGCGCGAAATCAATCACCCGGGGATAGGCACTCCCTCCAGCCACGATGAGTTTTGGGCGAACCTCAAGGGCTTGCCGTTCCAGGGCGTCGTAATCAATGGTCTCCGTTTCCGGGCTCACCCCGTAAGGGACGAAGTGGTACAGCATTCCCGAGAAGTTCACCCGGCTCCCATGGGTGAGATGTCCCCCGTGGGCAAGATCCATCCCCATGACCACATCCCCGGGCCGAAGCACCGCAAAGTACACGGCCATGTTCGCTTGAGACCCAGAGTGAGGCTGGACATTGGCGTGTTCCGCACCGAAGAGGGCCTTCGCCCGCTCGATGGCCAGGGTCTCTGCCTCGTCCACGAACTCACATCCCCCATAGTAGCGCCGTCCCGGGTACCCCTCGGCGTATTTATTCGTGAGCACAGACCCCTGGGCTTCCATGACGGCAAGGCTTGTGAAGTTCTCGGAGGCGATGAGCTCCAGGGTATTCCGTTCCCGCTCAAGCTCCGCCACGATACAGCGGTAGACTTCAGGGTCTCTGTCTTTGAGATACTCCCACATACCCCAACTCACGCCTTTTCGAAAGACCCATATTTTTTGAAGTAGTTCACAAGCCCTCCTTCCCGGAGGATGTCAATCATGACCTGGGGGAGAGGAGGAACGGAAAGGGTGACACCTCTTGTGAGATTCACAACTTCACCTTTCTCAAGGTCCACCGTAACCTCGTCACCATTTTCGATTTTGTCGGTATCGCACTCCACCACAAAGAGCCCACAGTTGATGGCGTTGCGGAAGAAAATCCGGGCAAAGGACTTCGCCAATACACCCCTGATGCCACAGGCAAGAAGGGCTCTTGGGGCCTGTTCCCTGGAAGAACCACAACCGAAATTCTTCCCTGCGGCAATGAAATCCCCAGGCCGGACCTTCTGGGCAAATTCCGGGTCAAGGTCCTCCATCACGTGCTTGGCCAGTTCCTGCATATCGAGGGTCTTGAACTTGTACTTCCCTGAAATGATGTAGTCCGTGTTGACGTCATCGCCGAACTTGTGCACTCGTCCAGTCAAGCGCATAGCTCTCACCCCAGGTATTTTCTCGGATCCGCAATCTTCCCCTCAATGGCCGAGGCCGCCACCGTTGCCGGAGAGGCAAGGTAAATGGAAGCCTCCCGATTCCCCATCCGTCCCCGGAAATTCCGGTTGGCCGTGGAGATGACATTCCAGCCGTCTCCAGGAATCCCCTGGTGTGTCCCCACGCAAGGGCCGCACCCCGGGGGAACAAAAACGCCTCCCGCTTCCACGATATCCCTCACCCATCCCCTCTCAAGGGCAACAAGAAAGGTTTCCTTCGAGGCCGGCGCAACAATGAGCCGCACCTCAGGGTGCACCTTTCGACCCCGGAGAATTCTCGCCACCACCTCAAGGTCGGGAATCCTTCCGTTGGTGCAAGTCCCTACAAAGGCCTCACGAATGGGAATGCCCAGGGCCTCGGTGATAGGCCTGACGTTGTCGACCCGGTGCGGAAAGGCAACCTGCGGTATAAGACCAGAGCAGTCAATGTCCAGGGTCCTTGCGTACACCGCATCAGGGTCAGGAAGCACTACCTCAAAGGGGCGGTCGGTGCGTTCTTTCACCCACCTTATGGTCTTCTCATCAGGGGGAACCATCCCCGCCTTGGCGCCCACCTCCACCGCCATGTTCGTGAGGGTCGCCCGTTCTTCCACGCTCAGGCACTCCACCACTGGCCCGTGGAACTCAATCGCCTGGTACGTCGCTCCATCAGCTCCAAGGAGCGCCGCAATGTGCAGGATAACGTCTTTGGCGAACACCCCAGGGGAGAGTTCTCCAGAAAGCCTGATACAGAGGCTCTCCGGAACTTTAAACCAGAGTTTCCCGGTCATCATCACCACGGCAAGCTCTGTGCTTCCAATCCCTGTGGAAAACGCCCCAATGGCCCCGTAGGTGCAGGTGTGGGAATCGGCTCCCACGACAAGATCCCCCGGAACCACAAGGCCCCGGCTCATCATGAGCTCATGGCAGACCCCTTCCCCCACCTCAAACACCCGGATGCCGAATCTCTGGGCAAAAGAACGCATGAGGTCGTGCAGGCGGGAGACCGACTCTAAGGGGCTTGGGGCGTTGTGGTCAATGACGAACACGATCCGCTCCGGGCAAAAGACGGTTTTTCCGTTCATCTCTTCAAAAGACTGGATTGCCAGAGGGGTGGTACCATCCTGCCCCATGGCCCAGTCCACCGGAACAACCACGATGTCTCCAGGGCGAACAGGTTTTCCTGCTTTCTTTTCGAAGATTTTTTCGGCCATTGTCTTCCCCATGCTACTTCCCCGCTTCCCTTGACGTAGTGTTGGCAACATAATACATTACGGGAAAAAGGAAAGTCAACGAGAGGAGGAAGCCCCTTGACACCCCAGGAAGAGGTTGCACGGATTGTGCAGTGGATGCGAGAGAAAGTTCTCGAAGCCCGCGCCAGGGGCCTTGTTTTTGGTATGAGCGGAGGTATAGATTCCTCTGTGGTGGCGGTTCTCGCGAAAAAGGCCCTTGGAGAGAGTGTCCTGGGTCTCATGATGCCCTGCTACAGCGACCCGAAGGACCTCGAAGACGCCCGGGAGGTTGCCGAGCGGTTCTCCATCCCCTACCGGATCGTCCCCCTCGAAAAACCCTTTGACGCACTCCTTGAGGTCCTGGGAGAAGAAAAAGCGGCGAAGTCTCTTCCTCAAGCCAACCTCAAACCGAGACTGCGAATGTGCGTGTTGTACTTTTTCGCCAACGCCCTGAACTACCTCGTCTGCGGCTCGGGTAACCGCAGTGAGCTCACCGTAGGGTACTTCACAAAGTACGGCGACGGCGGTGTGGACATCGCCCCCCTGGCGCACCTCACCAAACGTGAGGTTCGGGCAATCGCCGCATTCTTGGGCATTCCAGAGCGCATCATCGCGAAACCCCCTTCTGCGGGTCTCTGGCCCGGTCAGACCGATGAGGGAGAAATGGGTCTGACGTACGAGATCCTCGATCGCTTCATCGAACAGGGGGAAGCCGAAGAACCCTACCGGTCGAAGATTCTCTCCATGGTTCAACAGAGCGCCCACAAAAGGCGGCTTCCCTCAATGCTCCTCTCGAAGGAGGAGTTTCCGTTTTCTGGCCAGGAACTCTAAGAGTTCCTCCCGGCCAAAAGTGTTGAGGACGTCCTCCTTCCGGAGCCAGGCCCGTCTTGCCTGGGCCACACCGTAGCGCATGTACTCTAAAGACCCCGGGTCATGGGCATCGGTGGAAATCACAATCTTTATGCCTTCCTGGGCGGCTTTCCGGGCATCCACATCGCGGAGATCCAGGCGTTCGGGCTGGGCGTTGAGCTCCAGAGAGGTATGAGTGGCCTTTGCCATGGCAAAGAGAACGTCGCAGTTGACCTCGTACGCCTCTCGCTTGCCGATGATGCGCCCCGTGGGGTGGCTTATAATCTGAACGTAAGGGTTCTTCATGGCGAGCTCCAGACGCTTCAGGATCTTTTCTTCCTTCTGGGTGAGTCCAGAGTGGAGGCCGGCCACCACCACCTCAAGGAGGGCGAGTTCCTTATCGGGGAAATCCAAGGACCCGTCGCTCAGGATGTTGGCCTCAACACCATTAAGGACCAGGAGCTCCGGATGACGTTCGTTCCAGCGCCGGATTTCCTTTTCCCGCTCGTGAACTTCCTCCGGGGTGAGCCCTGAGGCCACGGCCAGAGACTGGGTATGGTCGCAGATGGCAAGGTACTGATAGCCTCGCGCTAAGGCCGCCTGGGCCATCTCCTCGATGGAGGCCACACCGTCGCTCCAGTAAGAGTGGACATGGAGATCCCCCCGAATATCCTTCATGTCCACAAGCACAGGGAGCTTCTTTTCCAGAGCACACTCAATTTCCCCCTGGTCCTCTCGAAGTTCTGGAGGAATCCACTCCATTCCCAGGATTTCGTAGATATCTTCCTCCCGTTCCCCTCCCACCCGCTCGTTGGTGTCCAGACGGAAAATCCCGTACTCGTTCACCTTGAAGCCCTTCTTCAGAGCAATTTCCCGGAGTTTAATGTTGTGGGCCTTGGAACCGGTAAAGTACTGCAGGGCCGCCCCGAAGCACTCCTCTTCCACCACGCGCACATCCACCTGGATGCCCTCGTGGGTCACGATGCTCGACTTCGTATCGCCCTTTGCCAGGACTTCCCGAACCTGGGGCAGAGCGACGAAGACGTCCATGATGAGCTGGGGACGGGAAGAGGCCACTAGGATGTCGATGTCCCCTATGGTCTCTTTCATGCGACGGATGCTCCCCGCAGGGCTGATTTTCTCCACCCCCGTTCGCTCCCGAAGGAGCGCCACAATACCCTCCACAAGGGGCAGGGCCTGCCCAAGGAGCATGCGACCGGTTTTTCGCCGGAACATCTCAAGGCCCCGGGCAATTTTTTCCTCGCTCTTTGCACCAAGGCGAGGGAGGTTGCGGAGTTTTTTCTCCCGGATTGCCTTCTCAAGGTCTTCAGGAGTCTTTATCCCCAGCTGCTCATAGAGAAGCCTGGCGATCTTGGGTCCTACTCCGGGAATCTCCGTGAGCTCGATGAGCTCGGGAGGAATTTCTTTTGTCAGCTCCTCGTAATAGGTCATTTTTCCTGTAGCGAGGTACTCGGCGATTTTGCTGGCAATGCTTTGCCCGATACCCGGAATGTCCTCGAGTTTCCCGTTCTTCCAGACCTCCTCAATGGGCTCTGGCCAGCCCTCTATCCGCCGGGCGGCCTCCTCATACGCCACCACTCGGAAGCGACTCTCTCCTTTGATATCAAGAAGTACCGAGATATCGTGGAGAATTTTGGCCACTTCCTGATTCCGCATCCTTTCCTCCCCCTTCCCTCTTCCACGGTACTATGCTATCATGGACCCCAAATGAAAGCAAAGGCGCTCATCCTTCCCCTGCTACTTCTGGGGTTACTCTTTGGTGGTGGAAGACCGGAGAGCGAACCCGGACTCAGCGTTTCCGAGCGGCTCCACTTCCTCTTCATCGAGACCCTTCTTCGCTCTCCTATTCGTTTTGGCGTTCGAGAAGACATCGTGCAGAGCCTCAAGAGGGGCCGTTCTCTCTCAGACCACCTGGTGCTCCTTTTTCTGGAACACCTTGAGGGAAACCCTCAGGAGCGGTGGTTCTTCCTTCACCTCCTTGAAGAGTTTGCCCCCACTTCACCGGTCCGGTTCCCCGCCGCCCTCGTCTGCGCACAAAAATCCCGGAAAGAAGGGAAATCCGACGAAGCATTCGCCTTTGCCCTTGAAGCCCTGCGCCTTGCCGAAGCAGAAGAGGAGAAGCTCACCGCCTTTCGAGAGCTCTTTGCCCTCCTTAAGGAAGAGGGTTACTCCCTTGAGGCGGTCTTCCTCCTGCACAAGATGTACCGGGACTTCCGCGACCAGACCCTCCTTGAGACCCGAAGGGCCCTTGAGCCTCTCCTTCCAGAGCTTTCCCCCGACTCCCTCACACCTCCCGCCTGTCTCCTCCTTGCTGAGTTTTTCCTGAGCCTGGGACTGCTGCAAGATGCCGAGCGCCTCTTGAATACCCTCAAGGGAAAGACTCTCCCCCCACCTTTAGACGATACGTTCTGGCTTCTCCAGGCTCGTCTCTTCCTGCGAAAAGGGGACCTCAAGGCTCTGGAAAAACTCCTTGAGGGGAGAAAAGATACCGAGGACGTGCTTTTTTTCCGGGGTGTCCTCGCCCAGCGAAAAGGTATGCACCGTGAGGCTATCCGCTTTTTCGACCGGCTCCTCGCTGAATACCCAAAGAGCCAATACCTTCTCACAGTCCTCCAGAATCTGGCCACCTCTTACAGTGCTCTGAAGGATGACGAACGACGCATCGCCACCCTGAGGAGGGCAACAACGCTTTTCCCGCAAAACGGGGCACTCCTCTTTGATCTCTTCTGGGCCCTGTACCAGAAAAAGGACAAAGACGGTGCTTTAGAAGTCCTTGAGCGGCTTGCCGCTCTCTCTGAGTGGCGGAACCAAGCGCTCTTCTGGAAATTCAAGGTCACTGGAGAGACTGCCCTTCTTGCCACAATCCTTGCAGAATCTCACCTTGACTACTACTATGTCCGGGCAACCGAGATTGTGGGGTTTTCCTCACCCTTTGTGGAGCAAAGCCCGCCTCCTCTAGACCCCTCCCGAGACCTTACAATGCACTGGGCAAAGTACCGGTTCTTCTCTTCTCTGGGGCTTTTCAACCACGCCGAGATTGAACTCCTGTTTCTTCTCCGGAAAAACCCCCGGGATACCCTGCTCCTCCTTGAATGTGCCAGACTCTTCGCCCAAAGAGGAATGTACCGGAAGAGCCTGCAGTTTGCCTTCCGCCTTTTCCCGGAGAGGGGACGCATTCCGGACTTTGCCGGGAAAAGCTACTACCCGCGTTTCTTTTTCAAAGACATCGAGGAGCTCGCCCCACAACAAAACCCTCCCCTTGACCCCTACCTTGTCCTTGCCCTGGTTCACGCAGAGAGTGCTTTCGACCCCCAGGCGGTTTCTCTGGCCGGAGCCTTAGGACTCACCCAGGTTCTCCCCTCAACCGGAGCGTGGGTTGTTGAAAAGGGATGGGTGAATCCGGGAAAAGATGGCGATATTACTACTCTCCTTCTTGAGCCCCGGGAAAACCTGGCCATCGGCATGGCATACCTTGCTCATCTTCTGCGGAGGTTTGAAGGAGATCTCCTCCTTGCCCTCTGCGGGTACAATGCCGGTCCAGGGAGAGCCGAGCGCTGGAAGGAGGAACTCCCCCAGGACCGGGATGCATTCCTTGAATCCATTCCTTCTACTGAAACCCGAAACTACGTGAAAAAGGTCCTCACGAACTACTTTGCGTATTCCGTACTGTATCGGGGTGTCAGTCCATTCCCAGGTACTTCTTAAACTCCCTGATTTCTTCCTCCCCGTCCACGATACCGATTTCCAGGGTAATCTTCCTGGTCTCACCGGGCTTGAGGATGACCAGTCGCCCCTCCTCCCGTTCTGTTTTCCTCCCCAGAGGGAAGCAGTTGCCGGGTTCCATTCCCACGACGTACTCACCCTCACCCATCATCTTCCACTCCGTGAAGTAGGGGAGTTCTTTTGTATCGAACTTCACATAGACACCGAGCTTCAACCGTTCATTGAGAAGCAGCGAGGCCCCAAAACCATCGTCCAAAGTTTTGGGGTAGTGGAGGTACACCTTTTCGAAGTATCCTTTTTGAGGCGCGTGGAAACGGAACCATTCCTCTTTCCCCTCTTCGGCCCAGTGGTCTCGAGGGATGGTTCTTGCTGCCGGAAGCAGAAGGACACTCTCCTCGTCAAGAAGAGGATACCCGATGTTGATGTGGTAGAGAATCATGAAGGGACTCTCGATGAACCCCTCATTGGTTACCTGATCCTCGATGTGGATGACCTTCTCCCCCAGACAACTCCAGATTTTCCTCACAAGCACCAGTTTTTCCCCGAAGACAATGGCCTCCCGAACCTTCCCCTGAACCCACATGAAGTACTCGTCCCCCTGCCAGGCACCGTCAGCGTACACGTTGCCTGCTGGAAGGTACGAGGCCCGGCCGTGGAGTCCCAGGTCCTCTTCTTCGAGGCGATGCGTCAGGGTCGAGGTGTCACGGCACGGTGCTCCGGCGTACGCAAGCCCACAGGTGTTCATGAGCCCTCCATGGAACCCCCGGAGCCACCCAAATCCCTCCGGCTCAAAAAGGAAAGGCGAGAGGTTCTGTGTCGCCGACCTCCAGCCAACACTCACGCCCTTGTATGTCGTCCAGGCGATATCCATCCCCCGGTCAAGGAGAACCGTATAGAAAAGGCCACCCCCTGTGTTCACCTCGGCAACCCGCACGCCCCGTTCAAGGCCGTCGAGGAGCTCGGCAATCCGTATTCCTCCAAGCTGCGAGATGTCTCCAACCCTCCGGAGAATCTCCTCCCTTGTCATCTGCTTTCCCAGAATCACCGCCATGACTTACTCCCCCTTCATCCTTCGGAAGAATGGAAAAACGTCGTTCGTCTTCCGCTCCTGAAAAGCCACCCGTTTCTGGGATTCCCGGAGAAACGCAGGAATATCAATATCGTCGTCGATAATGATGCGGCCCCCAACGTCCTCTTCGTCTTTCCCTCCTGCAAAGGAAAGGAGTGCCTCCTCGTGCTTTTCAGCCTCAAAACGGGTGGCAATGACGGTCACCACGATTTCATTGGACAGTGCCTCGTCTACCTTGCATCCCCAGAGGATGTCGGTTTCCGTCCCCGTCGCCGCGGTGACGAAGTTCACAATCTCGGTGACCTCGTTGAGCGTCATATCAGGACCACCGGTAACGTTGAGGATGACCGAGCGGGCACCCTTCACTGAAATCTCGAGGAGAGGGCTGTTAATAGCCTCTTCCACCGCTTGTCTCGCCTTTTCCCGTCCCCGACCGTTGCCGATACCAATGAGCACCATTCCGGCACCACTCAGGACCGTCCGCAAATCCGCGAGGTCGAGGTTGATGTCCTGAGGCGAGGTGATGAGGTCCGTGATGCCTCGCACTGCCTGGTAGAGGACGTGGTCCGCTACCTTAAAGGCTTCCTGGAGAGAGGTGTCCTTTTTGGCTACCTGGAGGAGGCGTTCGTTGGGGATCACAATGAGCGCGTCGACTACTTCCTGGAGTTTCCTGATGCCTTCTTCTGCCTGGGTTCTCCGGCGGGTCCCTTCGAAATGAAAGGGCTTGGTCACCACGCCAAGGGTCAGCGCTCCGGCCTCCTTCGCCAGCGAGGCGATTACCGGAGCCGCACCTGTTCCCGTTCCCCCGCCCATACAGGCGGCGATGAATACCAAATCCGCATCCTCGACCACCTGGAGGAGCTTGTCCCGGTCCTGCTTGGCCGCCTCTTCCCCAATGCGCGGGTCTCCTCCAGTTCCCAGACCCCTTGTGAGGTTGAAGCCAATCTGTACCTTCTCCGGAGCCAGGGACCGCTTGAGGGACTGCACGTCGGTGTTGACCGCCACAAGGTCCACCCCGTCAAGGCCTTCCTCAATCATGTGGTTGATGGCATTGTTGCCTCCCCCGCCGACACCGATGACTTTAATCGTTGCGACCCGGTCTTCAGCCCTCCGCTCTCTGGGTTTTTCTGCAGGCTTTTTCACGGACTTTCCACCTGTTTGGGATTTGGGAGGAGAGAGGGCAACGTCAACGTCTTCGGAGTCCTCGACGCCTTTCGTCGTGTCCCGGATGAGCTCCCTCTTGAAATCAAGTCTTTCGGAAAAGCCTCTTTTTAGGCTTTTCTTTTTCAAGACGAATCACCTCTTTCGCCAGAGCAAGGTAATTCTGCGCCCCTGTGGACGTGGGCTCGTACTCAATCACCGGCACACCATGGCTTGTGGCCTCAGCGAGCGCAATATTGCGATGGATAATGGTCTCAAACATCCGGTCCCCAAAGTACTCCCGAACCTCCTCGATGACCTCCCGGTAGAGGTTGGTCCTTGTGTCGGCAATGGTGATGAGCACGTACACTTCGGGATCATGCTTCAGGTTCTCCCGCATGAGTTCCAGGGTTTCCATGAACTCTTCGATTCCCCGAAGGGCAAAGTAGTGAGGCTGGATGGTGATAATCACCTCACGACAGGCCTTGAGGGCATTGATGGTGAGAATACCAAGAGATGGGGGACAGTCGATAAGAATGTAGTCAAAGGGGAGATTGGCCCGCTGAATACTGTTATTCAAAAAGTCTTCCCGTCCGAGTTTGTCGATGAGGCGGTACTCCGCTCCTGCCAGGTCGATGTTTGCCGGGGCCAGGTAGAGATTGGGCGTCCGCGTGGGCACAATGACGTCTTTGAGTTCAAGACGGTAAGGGCTTCGCGGAGGTTCGAGGACGTTCAGAATGGTCTTATCGAACTCATTGGGCTCAAACCCAAGACCCAGCGTCGAATGCGCCTGAGGGTCCATATCGATAATGAGCACCTGTCGAGCATGATACGCCAGTGACGCTCCCAGATTAATGCACGTTGTGGTCTTCGCCACCCCTCCTTTTTGATTGGCAATGGCAATAATTCTCATAGGTCCTCCCCGAACACTGAGAAAAACCGCATCCCCGTCTCCCGCTCTTTCAGGCTTCTCAGGGCTTCCCTTTTAATGATAGCACATCCTCAGGGGATTGGAAGACCCCTTTCTTTCCGGTACAATGAAAAGCGGAGGGCGAAGGCGGTGCCGGCAAACCTTCCTCCCCAGTACTTTGAGGTAGAGGCGAAATACCGGGCGGCAAAAACTGTTGCAGAGAAACTCGAGGCCCTGGAGGAGATGCTTGCGGTCATTCCCAAACACAAGGGAACTGAAAAACTCCAGGCTGAGATTAAGCAGAAAATTGCTAAACTCCGGAAATCCCAGGCCCAGGAGAAGAAAAAGGGAGGCACGCATGACCCCTTCCTCATTGAAAAAAGCGGCGCGGCGCAAATCATCGTCTGTGGGCCTCCAAACAGCGGGAAATCCACCCTTGTTTCGCTCCTTACGAACGCCCGTCCAGAAATCGCCGAATACCCTTTTACCACGTTCTCCCCTACCCCCGGCATGATGGACTATGAGGACATCCAGATTCAGCTTGTGGACTTTCCTCCTTTTAGCGGAGAGGAGCTTGAGGGCAACATGGCCAGTGCCCTCCGGCGAAGCAACGGCGCGGTGCTGCTTTTTGATGCCCAGGCCGAGAGTCTCCTTGAAGACGTCGAACACACACTCAAGCTTTTAGAAAAGGGAAAAATCCTCGCTGGAACCCGACCCCTGCCCCTTCCCTCCCCTTCCTGGCACCACCTTCCGGCCTTTCTCCTCCTCACCAGGGCTGAAAACCCAAAAGAGATGGAAAAGGTTGCGATTCTCCAGGAGCTTTACGAGGACCGCTTCGAGGTCCTTGGCGTCTCTTTAAAAGAGTTTGGCCCCCACGAGCAATCCGTGAAAGAGGCCATATTCCGCATAAGTGGCATCATCCGGGTGTACAGCAAACCCCCGGGGAAACCCCCTGACCTCTCCCGGCCCTTCGTCCTCAGGCGAGGGAGCACCGTCAGAGACCTTGCCGAAGCCATCCACAAAGACCTCGCGAAGCACCTCAAGGGAGCCCGGGTATGGGGGTCGACGAAATTCGGGGGTCAGCTCGTTCCCCCTGACTACGTGCTTCAGGATAGGGACGTCGTGGAAATCCGTGCCTCCTGAAGGAAACAGTGGGGGTCTTCCCCAAAGGGGTCTCCCAAAACCGCGTACGCCAGTGCCCGGCACCCCAGACACCCCGCTACCGAGCACTGTTGGCACTTCCCCCGGAGGAACTTCCGGTCCTTTAGCTTCCCAAGGAGAGGATGCGTGGTAATCGCCGTAAGGTCCTCCTTAAGAAGGTTCCCAAGGGGGATAGGCAAGCGGCGACAGGGGAAAATTGTGCCGTCGGGCATGAGGCAAAAGGACTCCCCGAGGCTACAGGGAGCTCCAAGGAGACTCACACCTTCTGCAAACTCCACCCAGAAAGCCCGGTATGGGAGAAGCGAAGAAGCAGCAACATCAAAACCGCACAAAGCGCAGAGTTCTTCAAGAAACCACCGCCATTCTTCTTTTTGCAAAACGGCCGAAGCCATCTCCTTCCCCCTTCCCTCGGGGACGAACCGCTCAAAGATGATGCCAGAAAGCCCGAGGTCCCTGGCAAGGCGCCATACTTTTGGAACCTCCCCAAGGTTCCCCCGGTGAAGCGTCACCATAAGGACCACCCGGAAGGGGCCTTTCACAAGGTGGACCAGGGCCTGAAGTACTCGATGAAACACACCCCTCCCCCGGATAGCATCGTTGACCTGTTCCATCCCTTCAAGGGAGACTTTGATGGTGGTGAGCTTGGCAAAAGAGGTAAGCTCTGCCACCGTTCTCCGGTCGATGAGGAGGGCGTTAGTGATGAGCATGACCTCCAAAACCCTGGGATGGCGGTCAAGAAGGGCAAGAAGGCGAAAGAGCCCCCTACCAAGGAGGAGAGGCTCCCCACCGGTGAGGTTGAGAACAGTCTGGCGGTCGAGCTCTTCAAGCCCCTGAAGGAGCCGCCCAGCAAGAAGGGAGAGCTCTGGAGGTTTTTCGTCCTCGAAAGCTTCCTGGTAACAATGGCGGCACCGGAGGTTGCAGCGATTTGTGAGGTGCCACTGGAAATCGAGAGAGACCTGACCCTCCAAAGAGCTTCACGCTCCGTCGCAGAGTACCTGAATCTTCAGGTGGTCTCTTGTGGTGAGCATTTCCTCCAAAGCGTCACCGAAACGCTCAAGAGGATATTGAGAGGAAATGAGGTCCTTGACTGAAACCGCTCCGCTTTCCAGAAGATTCAGGGCATACTGCATGGTCTTTTTCACCGCAAAGGATCCCACAATGTGCAGGTCTTTTTGGAATATCCGGTACGGTTCAACCCTCATCGTCGCCCCTTGTGGGGCAACCCCAAAAAGGAGAAAGGTTCCATCGGGCTCAACAAACGTCAGAGCCTTCTCCATGACTTCTGGAACCCCCGTGGCATCGACCACTACCGGAAACCCCAGAGGCGCGATTTCCCGAAGGCGCTGTTCTTCCTTCCCATCGGCAAGAAGGGCTTCCCGGGCCCCCCGCTTCAGCGCAAGCGAAAGCTTGAACTCGCTCACGTCCACCACCACCACTTCCGCTGCTCCCGAAACCCGGAAAAGAGAAAGGAGAAGAAGTCCTATGGGACCCGCTCCAAAGATGAGGACCTTTTCCCCGGGACGGATGCGACTCCGCGACACTCCGTACACCGCACAGGCCAGAGGCTCTGCCAGAGCCCCTTCGGCAAAACTCACCCTTTCAGGGAGAGGGAAAACGCACTTTTTGGGGACGACCACGTACTCGGCAAAGGCTCCGTTCCTTGTCACCCCCACGGCCTCGAAATTCAGGCAGTGGTTGTTCTTGTTGATTTTGCAGAAGTAGCAGTGGTCGCAAAAGATATTGGGATCGGCAGTCACCCGCTCCCCCGGGGAGAACTCGGTCACACCCTCTCCCACCGCCGCCACCTCTCCCGAGAACTCATGCCCTGCGATGATAGGGAAACGCTGGAAGTACTCCCCCCGGAAGATGTGGACATCTGTCCCACAGATTCCCGCCACCTTCACCCGGATGAGAACCTCCTGAGGGCCGGGACAGGGGTCATCGACTTCAACGATCCGCCACTTTTCCTTTCCTTCAAAGACGCACGCTCGCATCTTTCCCACCTCCTGTAACGAGCGACACCACCGGGAAAACCCCAAGAGGAATGAGCATGGCGAAGGACCCCAAAAGGGGCAGCACCGATGAACGGAAACCAAAAAGGACAGCTCCAAAAAGCCCCACAGAGAGCCCCGAGAGCATGCTCGCCAGGGCTCCCCAACGATTCCCTCCCTTCCAGTACAGCCCATAGAGGTACGGAGCAAGAAAACTCCCGGCTACGGTTCCCCAGGAAATCGACATGAGGTTCACGATGAAGGAAATCTTAGAAAGGGCGAGAAAGAGAGAAAGGGCGACGAAAACGGCGCAGAACACCCGCATGAGAAGCAGGGATCTTGGCCGGGTGGCCGGGGGAAGAAGGTCAATGACTACAGCTGAAGAGGAAACAAGAACAAGGGAAGAAAGGGTGGACATGGAGGCGGAAAAGACAAGGAGAAGGAAAATCAGGGCAAACGACGGAGGCATGATGGTAGCGATGAGATGCGGCATGAGGAGATCCGGCTCGGCTTGCCCATTCACGAGGGGTAGCTCTTTGAAGAAGAGATGGGTGAGGGAACCGGAGAAGTAAGCAGCAAAAGTACAAACGAGAGCAAAAATGGTTACCACCACGGTGGCAGTGGCGACCATTTTCTCGTTCCGGATGGCGTAGAACTTCTGGACCATCTGGGGCAAACCCCAGGGACCAAGACTTGTGAGGACCACAAGACCAAAAAGCGGCCAGAACCCCGGAGGACCAACAGGACTCACAAGACGGGGATCCACCTGGGAAAGCCTCGCGACTGCCTGAGGTAGGCCCCCAACCTCAGGTCGGGCAAGGAGATACCCCACAAGGAAGAGCGACCCAAAGAGCATAATCATCCCCTGGACGGCATCGGTGAGGCTCACCGCGAGATACCCACCCATGAGGAGGTACACCCCTGTGAGCACAGCCATAAGAAGGAGGGCATACCGGTAAGGAATGCCCAGGACGGCATCGAAGAGATAGCTCAACCCCATGTACACCGAAGCAGAATAAGGAACGAGGAAAAAGAAAATGACAAGGGCTGCCAGAACCTTCAGCAACTCACTCCCGTACCTTGCCTTCAAGAACTCCGGCATGGTCATGGCGTTGAGGCGTTCAGTGAGACGACGGGTCCTCTGGGCAAGGACAAGCCAGGCAAGGAGCGACCCCACGATGGTATTCCCCACCACAATCCAGAGACTCGAAAGACCAAATCCCCAGCCGATGCGCCCGGCATACCCAATGAAAAGGACAGCGCTGAAGTACGTTGTCCCGTAAGCGAAGGCGGAAACCCAGGGACCGAGGTTCCGGCCGGCCAGGAAGAAATCCCCAAGGCTTCTGGTTCGCCGCGAGGCGAAATACCCAAGACCGAGCATCCCCACCACATAGAGCACAAGGACAGCGGTTTTCACTTGTTTTCTCCCCCTCCACCGGGTATCATGGATTCGTGGACCAGAGAGACATCCGCCACGTTTTTGCCATTCTACAGAAAGAGGCCAGGAACTGGCAAGATGCCACGGTGGGAAACATCACCAAAGACCCCTTTTTGGTTCTCGTTGGGGCCCTCCTGAGCCACCGGACTCAGGATAGAACAACCCACAGGGTCTTGCAGCGCCTTGTGGCCTCCTTCACAAAACCTGAGGATTTCCTGCACGTTTCCGAGGAGGACCTTGTCCATCTCCTCTATCCCGTAGGATTTTACCGGGAAAAGGCAAGAAGGCTCCAGCAAATCGCCCGAATCCTCCTTGAGGAATACGGGGGAAAGGTCCCGGAAAGCGAAGAGGAACTCTTGCGGCTCCCCGGAGTGGGGAGGAAAACGGCCAACTTGGTTCTGAGCGTTGCCTTTGGGAAGCCGGCAATCTGTGTTGATACCCATGTCCACCGCATCACGAACCGCTGGGGCCTTGTGGCCACAAAAACCCCTGAGGAAACGGAAAGAGAACTCCAGAAAAAGCTCCCTCAGGAACTCTGGGGAAGCATTAACAAGCTCCTCGTCCTCCTCGGGCAGAACATCTGCCTTCCGAGAAGACCTCACTGCAGCAGGTGTCCCGTTGCACCTTTCTGCAAGCGTCAGGGAGTCACGGATGCCCGGTGAAGCTCAGAGGAATGACCTCTCCGGGCCGAAAGGGTGGAGGGAAGACGAAAACACAGACTCCCCCAGGGCACGAAGCTGAAACCACCCGGACCTCGTGGGGGAAATCCAGGGTGATAAGACACCGAATCGCCCCAAGGGGAGGAAGGTCCCCCACTTTTTTCCCGTCAAGGAAGAAGGGTCCGCCGATTCGTTCATCCACAGACTGAAAGGTCACGTACCCCAGGCGGACCTCAACCCCAATCCCAATGCGACACCCCGAAAGGAAGAGGGCAAGAAACAGCAAAACTACAAAAACGGCAATGTTCCTCCGCATCAGTCAATGGTCACAATCTTCCCCGAGTAATCGAGGTAGAAATCCCGGACGTACACCCCACCCCAGGGATGATACAGCCGGGCAGTGTGCCATCTCCCCAGAGCAAGGCCTGAAACCGTGAGACACTCATTGGGTTCGAGGTATCCTGCATAGTCCCCATCAACGTAGAGCTCACCGTAAATACCAGGACGCCCGGAACAGATAATTGCCGAGCCGTAGGTGATAGGGACGACAATTTCCGCCGTGCAACCGGCGGCAAAAAGCACTACCAGAACGAACATCCCAAAAACCCAGGGCTTTCGCATCTTTTCCCTCCTCCAGCGAATCTCTTTTTGAGGGTACCAGAAGCCCCCTCCTCTGTCAACGGTTCCGTTTTCTGACCCCTACCGTGGATAGGTTCACAGAGATCCGCAGGAGGTAAGGCAAAAAGGGAGCAAGACCTGTATCCTGACTCAGTGTCGAAAACCTCAAGAGAAGAAAAGCCCTGCACTGTATAAGAGGAGCACAAAGGGAACAGGGATGCTCCAGGCATGTTCTGGGGAATCCTCCACCTTTTGGGCTTCCCCTCAAGGAATGCCATCGCTAAGCTCGCTCAAGTCCATGGACTCTCCTTGCGGTGGGCCTATTCCTCCCTCCATTTGAGGGTATTCCTCGAGGAACTCCGAAAGGTCCCCCCTTTCCCGCTCAAACCCCAAGGTACTGGAGGGCGTTGATGCTCTGGGGAATTTGAGAGTCCTCGTAAGGATACGGTATCACGCTCTTCGTCCTTCCTCCAAGGTCTCCCATATCCGTGGAATGGTGGAACGGTGCAACCGGACCTTCCGGGAAGTTCTCTGGTCCTTTGAGGAGGAGGTGGATTATGACCCCATGAATTCCCCCACCTCAAAAGGTGGATAGAAGCAAAGCATAGGACAAGACCGCACTGGAGCGTGAGGGAGAGGAGCCTTGGGAGGAGCTGAAAGATACTGGTTTCTCGAGTATCCCACATGATGTGGACCTCTACAGACCGTTGACCTTTCCCAGAGACTCGGGTATAATTGGAGTAGCGTGCGCGGTTAACTCAGCGGAAGAGTGCCATCCTCACACGGTGGAAGTCGCTGGTTCGAATCCAGCACCGCGCACCATTTTTATTCCTGCCTCTTCCCTTTCTCAAGCCGCTCGATTTCCGCGTCGATGAAGGCCCGGGCCGCCCGCAAAAGCTCAAGCCGCGCCCGGGAGAGGTGTTGCCGTGCTTCCTCACTCAGGAAGGGGTCAAGGAACCTCCCCAGGGGACCAAAGAAGAACTCCTCGAAGATATCGCGGATACTTTCTCTCCCGCGGTCCACAGGAATCATCCCCTCTTCACATGCCGCTCGATGAGGTTCTGGGCTTCCCTTTCTCCCCGCACCGCTTCGAAATCCACCACGAAAGCCCCAAGCCTCTCCATGTGGGCCATGAGGCGCTTCAGGGCCTTATCGGTCCCGAAAAGGGAAGGAAGAACGTAAGCAACGGACCGTTTCCCCTCCATGCCTGTGGCGCTATTCAGGAAGTTCACGACTTCTTGAGAGATGTGTCCCCCAAAGGCGCTCACCACCTGGGCACCCACAAGGACAAGGTCAAAGGGGCGGAAGTTGACCGGAGAGGTCATGTTCTCAACTTCAACGGGTTTCACCGAACACCCTGCCCGCTCACAGAGTTCCATCATGTACCTCGTGAGGGTCACAAGCCTTTTATCCTTCACCGAATACACAAAGGCAATCCGCAAGAGGTTCTTCACCTCACTCCCCTTTATCATACCACAGGAAAGCGATGCAGGACCACGACCATCCACGAGGAATCCTCAGCAATCTCCACATCCTGAAGGTGCTGCCTGCGAGCTCTTCCAAGGAGGGGTATGAGGTCTTTCTCTGTGAAGCCCGAAAGGATGAGGTACCCTCCCTCCCGAAGACGCCTGAGAAGGTCCTCGAAATGACGATGGCAGAAAGACGCGCTGATATTCACCACGACGCAATCGAAGGTTCCCCGCACCAGGGCAAGGTCACCCACGAGGGTAATGTCCTCCCCGGGAATACCGTTCAAAGCGGCGTTGCGCTCAAACTCGGCACAGGCCAGAGGGTCGCAGTCGACCGCAACGATGGGCCGGGCCCGCATTTTCCAGGCAAGAAAAGCAAGGACACCAGACCCCGTCCCAACATCGAGGAAGGCCATGCCTTTTTTGAGGTACTTCCGAATCATCCGAAGGCACAGCACGGTGGTGGGATGGTGCCCTGTGCCGAAGGCAAAGGCAGGGTAAATGACAAGGTCAAAGGGTACTCCTCTTGTCCTCTCCCAGGGAGGTCGAACGGTGACATCCTCCGCAGCCCACACCGTGGTGAACCTCTCCTGCCATTTCCTCTCCCAGTCCTCCCCGGCTTCCTCCTCCTGGGTAAAGCTCTCCACAAGTGATTCCGGGGGAGGAGGAAAGGGGGAAAGCGCGTAGGCCACCAGCGTTCTATCGTCCACCTCCCACACACCCCGCGTGCCGCTTTCGGCAAGCCAGAGCAGGAAGGCCTCCTTCTCCCGCACCCGGGCGGTGAGCTTAAACCACCCCGGCATGGTGTTCACCCTCCCTCCGGGCAACCACAAGGAGTCCCGAGGCCACTCTTGAACCCACGCCCAGCACTTCAAAATGGGCATCGTACCGGTGAGAGAGCTTCAGGAATTCCTCATAGAGTTTCGGATTCCGGACAATGCGCCGAAGGATTCTCGGAGAGACAAGCCGCGAAAGGGTCCCCGTTGCCACCACGCGCTGCACCCGAAGACCAGAGGACTCCACCTCCTCCACAAGTTCCATGGGGAGAAAGGCGTGGAGGGGAGGGAAGAGCAAGTGGGAGAGTAAGGGAATCCTCTCCTCCATAGCCTGGAAAAAGGGAGGATGGTCCCAGTTTCCTTCCTCAAGGAACTTCCGGGAAAGGGCGAAATCCCCCCGCCAGCGAGCTTCCATCTCAAGAGCCACCGGGAACTGACCGAGCCGATTCACCACGGAAACGATGAGCGTCTTCCCCGTCACCCGACAAAGTTCCCGTAAGGCCTGCTTCTCAGAGGGGTAGGCGTAAGAAACCGGGGCATCGAGGGAGATGACAAGGTCAAAGGCCTGATCCCCAAAAGCCGAAAGGTCCTGAACCTTCCCCAAAACGAAGGTCATCCGCTGCTCAACCCCCTCGCGGCGGGCAACCTTTCGCGCCTCTTCAAGCATACGAGGGGAGAGATCAAGATGCACCACCTGGCATCCTCCCCGGGCCAGAGCCACGGAGTACCGGCCGTAGCCTCCACCAGCGTCAAGAACCCGAAGACCCGGCGCCACAAAAGGGGCGATCTCAAGCCACACGAGGTCTGTATGGACCCTTTTGAACAGGTCTTTCTCCCGTCTCCGTTCCTTCCCCACATGGGCGTTCCAGAAAACGCGGTGGAGGTGTTCCCGTTCCATACTCCTTAATCCACGGTTTTCTCTTCGATTTCCTGTTGCAGGTGCCTCAGAAAGCCCTCAAGCTCCATGTTCCCGAGGTTGCCCACCCGTCGCCGCCGCACACTCACCGTGCGATGCTCCACTTCTCTGTCGCCCACAACAAGGATATAGGGGACTTTTCCAAGTTCGGCTTTACGGATTTTCGCCCCCAGGGTGGCATTTTCTTCATCACACTCGACCCGGATATCCCGCTGGGCGAGAAGATCAGCAACTTCCCGGGCATAGGGAATGTGCCGTTCCGCAACGGGGAGCACTGCAACCTGCACCGGAGAAAGCCACACCGGGAAAGCCCCAGCGAAGTGCTCGATGAGAATCCCCAAGAAGCGCTCGATGCTTCCGAGGATTGTGCGATGCAGCATCACCGGGCGGTGCCGTTCTCCATCCGCACCGATGTACACGAGGTCGAACTTCTCGGGCATGGCAAAATCGAGCTGGATCGTCCCGCACTGCCAGCGCCGTCCCAGGCAATCCCGAAGGTGAAAGTCAATCTTTGGTCCGTAGAACGCTCCTTCACCCTCGTTCACCGTGTAGGGAATACCTACCTCCTCAAGGGCCTCCCGCAAAGCACTCGTTGCCATCTCCCACATCTCATCGGAGCCAATGGACTTTTCAGGGCGCGTACTCAACTCCACCTCGTACTCGAAACGGAAAAGACGGTAGAAGTACAGGGCAAGGTCAATGACGCCGATGATTTCCTGCTTCACCTGGTGGGGCTCCATGTAGATGTGGGCATCGTCCTGGGTGAACGCGCGAACTCGCATGAGGCCGTGGAGCACTCCGGAGAGCTCGTGACGGTGAACGATGCCGAGCTCTGCCATCCGCAGAGGGAGCTCGCGGTAGCTCCGCAGGCGGCTCTGGAAAACGAGAATCCCTCCGGGGCAGTTCATGGGCTTTATGGCAAACTCCCGGTTGTCAATGGTGGTGAAATACATGTTCTCCCGGTAGTGGTCCCAGTGCCCTGAGCGTTCCCAGAGGCTCCGCTCAAGGATAATGGGCGTGCGAATCTCCTGGTATCCACGCTTCCGGTGCTCTTTTCGCCAGAGGTCTAAAAGGGTGTTGATAACGACCATCCCCCTGGGGTGGAAGAAGGGAAATCCTGGACCCTCCTCATGGAGGCTGAAGAGGTCAAGGTCCCGCCCGAGACGACGGTGGTCCCGGCGTTTTGCCTCTTCCAGACGCTCAAGGTACGCCTTGAGCTTTTCCTCACTGTCGAAGGAAATTCCATAAATCCGCTGGAGCATGGGGTTCCCCTCTTTTCCCCGCCAGTGGGCCCCAGAAACGCTCAGGAGCTTGAAGGCCCGAACATAGGACGTTGAGGGAACATGGGGCCCCCGACAGAGGTCGATGAACTCCCCCTGCTCGTAAATGCTCACCGTATCGTCCTCGATCTCGTCGAGAATCTCCAGCTTGTACTTTTCCCCCCGGGCAGCAAAAATTTCCCGGGCTTCGTCTTTGGAAACCTCACGTCGGCGGAAAGGAATGTCCTCCTCAATGATCCGTCGCATCTCTTCCTCAATCCGGGGGAGGTCTTCCTCAGAAAGGGTTCGGGGGAGGTCGAAATCGTAGTAGAAGCCCTCCTCAATGGCCGGACCAACGCCGAGCTTTGCTTCGGGGAAAAGCCTCTTTACCGCCTGGGCCATAATGTGGGAGGTGCTGTGCCAGTAGACGGCTTTTCCTTCCCGATCCTCAAAGGAGACGTAGCGGGCAATCCTTTCATTCCGGACCCCGTCCCCAAGGTCCACAAGCCGACCATCCTCAGTCACCGCTGCCAGGGCGCTCTGGGGTTTTTCCTCCATGGTCCTTGCCTCCTCAATTCCTCAATAAAAGAAAAAGCGCCAATCCCCCCAGGGTGGCGCTTTGGAGATTCCTGGTGGGCGACACTGGACTCGAACCAGTGGCCTCTTCCGCGTCAAGGAAGCGTTCTCCCTCTGAACTAGCCGCCCACACCATCTGCCTTTGGAGGCGGCACCCGGACTCGAACCGGGGAATGAAGGATTTGCAATCCTCTGCCTTAGCCGCTTGGCTATGCCGCCTTATTCTGGAGCGGAAGACGGGATTTGAACCCGCGGCCTCCACCTTGGCAAGGTGATGCTCTACCCCTGAGCTACTTCCGCTCGTCGAACCTCTGGTGCCGAGACCCAGAGTCGAACTGGGGACGCAAGGATTTTCAGTCCTTCGCTCTACCACCTGAGCTATCTCGGCACCTTCTGGCGGGGTCGACGGGATTTGAACCCGCGATCTTCAACGTGACAGGCTGACGTGTTAGGCCAGGCTACACCACGACCCCGCACTGCATCATCAATTTTACCCACTTCCCCTGTTTTTGGCAAGTCCCCCTTCCTGGGGAGCGCCAATTTTCTCTTCCCCAGCAATTGGGGAGAAAGCATACTCCCTGAAGAGTTCCTCCGCCCTTTCAAGCTCCCGCTCATTCCAGCTTCCCCAGGATACCCCCTCGAAGAGTTCTCCGAATCTTCCCACCATCCGCGCAACGAGTGACTCCCTGGAGAGATCCCCCCGGATCTCACAAAGCCCCAGAGCCCCTTCAAGGAGTTCCGCGTACACCTTTTCCTTTTCTCTGAAACACCGGGCAAAACGCCAGCGGTCAAGGGTAAGGGGGATGGACCCTTCGAAGAGATTGCCTCGCTGTCCTCGAGCCTGGGCAACTCCAGCAACTTTCTTCCCCGAAACCGTGATCTCGTGGGGAAGGGAGAGGGCAAAGCACGCCGGAGAGGCCAGAAAAGGCTGGGAGGAAAACACTTCATCCGGATGTATGTTGGCATCCTCAAACGAGGCGATGAGCACCCTTCGGACAAGTTCGTATAGAAAACGGTGGGAATAGCCTCTTTCGCCCCTGGGGAGGAAGAAACTGAAGGTGACCTCGCCCTCGTGGAGAATAGCCCGACCCCCTGTGGGTCGCCGTACCACGGCAAGACCCATCGCTGCAATACAGGAAATATCAAGGTCCTCAACCCCCTGATGTCGCCCAAGGGAAAGCGTTGGCCGCTCCCAGAGGAAGAAACGAAGGGTCGGAACCTCCGCCACCTCAAGCAGTGCGGCATCCCTCGCCATGTTCTCATGCCCCGAAAGGGGCGGATCCTGAAGAACCCGCAGAATCCCCTGAAACCTCATCACTCAAAGGAGCTTTCGGTACGCCGAAGCATCAAGGAGAGTGCTCCACTCGCCTTCGTCCTCGCACCGGATGCGGCAAATCCATCCCTTCCCGTAGGGGTCCTGATTCAAAAGTTCCGGGTGCTCGCTGAGGGCCTCGTTCACCGCCACGATTTCCCCAGAAAGCGGGGCGTAGAGATTGGACACGGTTTTGATCGATTCCACGTCCCCGATGCGTTCGCCTTTTCTCACTTTCGCTCCTATTTTTGGGAGCTCCACGAACACCACGTCCCCAAGTTCCCCCTGGGCGTAATCGGTGATGCCACAGAGTGCCGTCCCGTCTTCCTTTCGCACCCAGAAGTGCTCAGGGGTGTAGAGAAGGTCCTCAGGAATGTGCATCAGCGAATCCCTCCCTCGACAAAATGGAGCGGAGAACCGAAAACAGCCTCTGCGGCTTCCATCACCGCTTCAGAGAGGGTCGGATGGGGATGGATGGCCGAAGCAATTTCATGAGGTGTTGCCTCAAGGCCCATGGCAAGAATTCCCTCCCCGATGAGGTTTGAGGCCGAAGGGCCGATGATATGGATGCCGAGGATTTCCCCGCTCTTCTCGTCGCTCACGATTTTCACAAAGCCCTCCACTTCACCTTCAATCAGGGCTTTTCCGTTCGCCCGGAAGGGAAAACGGCCACAACGGACCCTGTACCCCTGGGCTTTCGCTTCATCTTCGGTGAGACCAACAGAGGCAATTTCAGGGAAACTGAAGATGCAATTTGGCACCACCCGGTAGTCGATGGTGGCATGTTCTCCGCAGATATTCTGCACCGCGACTTCTGCCTCCTTGTAGGCGACATGGGCAAGGAGGTGTTTCCCGTTGACGTCTCCCGGAGCGTACACCCAGGGAAGGGAGGTCCGGAGGGTTGCATCGGTCACTACCGCCTTCTGGTTCATTGCAATACCCATTGCCTCAAGCCCCAGACCTTCTGTGGCCGGAACCCGGCCCACGGCAACGAGCACGTACTCTCCGGAGGCGGTTCGGGGTGTGCCGTTTTCAAGGTAGACCACTTCGAGTTTCTCACCAGCTTTCCGGATTTCCTGAACCTTTGCGTTCACGTGAACCTTCATCCCCTGCCGCTCCACAATCCGGGTGAGAAGGTCCGTCACCTCCCGGTCCACCGGGGGGAGAATCTTGGGCATCATCTCAATCACTTCCACAAAAACCCCAAATCCCTGGAAGATGCATGCCATCTCCATCCCGATAACCCCACCGCCGACGACCACCATACTCTTTGGGAGTTCCGGAAGGTCCAGAGCCTTTTCGCTGTCGATGACCCCGGGGAGGTCACTCCCGGGAACGGGAAGTTGTGCTGAGCGGGAACCCGGAGCAAGGAGGACGAAACGGGGCTGGAATTCCCGGATGACTTTCCCATCCTGGTGCACCTGAACCGTCCGGTGACCGGCAAAAACGGCAAATCCCTGGACAACCTCGACCTTCGCTCTCTCAAGAAGCAACCGGATACCCCCCGTGAGCTGACGCACAACCCGTTTTTTCCGCTCGAGGACCTTCGCCCAGTCAAGTCCCCGGTATTCCCCCAAAACCCCAAATTCCTGTGCCCGTCGTACGAGGTGGGCAACCTCCTGCGCTTTAAAGAGTGCCTTTGTCGGGATACATCCCCGGTTGAGGCATGTCCCCCCAAGATCCCGAGCCTCCACAAGAACGGTTGTCAATCCTTTTCGGGCACCACGAAGGGCACCGGCGTATCCTGCCGGTCCACCGCCGATCACAAGAAGGTCCACCGTTTCCATCCTGTCACCTCCACTGGGGGAAACTGTCCGGGTCCTGGAAGAAGCGGTCGATGGCCCGGGCAGCCCTCTTCCCCGCCCCCATGGCGGAGATCACCGTTGCCGCCCCGGTGACGATATCCCCACCGGCGAAAACACCCCGTAGGTTCGTTGCCCCGGTTTCAGGATCCGCCACGATGTACCCGCGCTTGTTGAGGGCAAGGCCCTTGATGGTCTCAAGGAGCAGAGGATTTGGCCCCTGACCGATGGCCACAACAACCGTATCCGCAGGGATGATGAACTCCGACCCCGGAATGGGCACCGGACGGCGCCTCCCCGATTCATCCGGTTCCCCAAGCTCCATCTGGATGCACTCCATCCCTGTCACCCAGCCGTTCTCGTTGCCGACGAAGCGAACAGGGGTCGTGAGGATGACGCAGTTCACGCCTTCCTCTTCCGCCCGCTCAATTTCCTCAATCCTTGCCGGCATCTCCTTTTTCGTCCGCCGGTACACCAGGCAGACTTCTTCTGCCCCGAGTCGCAACGCCGTACGAGCGGCGTCCATGGCGACGTTCCCTCCACCGATGACCGCAACCCTTCTTCCAACCTTGATGGGCGTGTCGTACCTGGGGAAAAGATAGGCCTTCATGAGGTTTGAGCGGGTGAGGAACTCGTTGGCCGAGTAGATGCCGTTGAGGTTCTCTCCGGGAATATTGAGGAAGTACGGAAGCCCGGCACCTGTTCCGATGAAGAACGCCTCATACCCTGCATCACGGAGGTCCTCAAGGGTGAAGGTCTTTCCAACCACCATGTTCACCTGAATCTCCACCCCGAGAGACTTCACGTACTCCACTTCCTGGCGCACGATGGCCTTCGGGAGGCGAAACTCGGGAATCCCGTACACCAGGACTCCCCCGGGGGCATGGAGGGCCTCGAAAATCGTCACCTGGTATCCCATTTTCGCCAGCTCTCCAGCACAGGTGAGTCCTGCAGGACCAGAACCAATCACCGCGACTTTTTTCGGGATGGGGCGAGGAAGCGGCGGTGTTGTGATACCCTTTTCCCGCTCGTAATCAGCTAGAAACCGCTCAAGGTACCCGATAGCGATGGGTTGCCCCCTCTTCCCCAGCACGCACTCTTTCTCGCACTGGTCCTCCTGGGGACACACCCGCCCGCAGATGGCAGGGAGGCTATTCTTCTCTTTGATTTTGGCGATGGCCTCGTCGAAACGTCCCTCCCCCAGGAGCCCGATGAATCCCGGAATATCAATTTCCACCGGACACCCCTTGACACAGGACGGTTTCTTGCACTGGAGGCACCGCCGCGCCTCTTCTACGGCGACGTCTTCGGGGAGCCCAAGGGGCACTTCGAAGAAGTCCCGAATTCGTTCTTTCACCGGACGCTGCGGCATCTTCGGTCGGCCAAAGAGGCGGTCAGAAGCCATGGGAAACCTCCTCCTTTGCTTTCTCCGTAAGCCAGAGGTCGAGAGCCCGTCGCTCCTCTTCAAGGTACGTCCTCTGGCGGGCCAGAAGTTCATCGAAGTCCACCTTCCAGCCATCGAAGACCGGTCCGTCCACGCAGGTGAAGCGGCACTTCCCGTCCACCGTCACCCGGCAACACCCGCACATCCCCGTGCCGTCGACCATGATGGGGTTGAGGCTCACAAGGGTCGGCACCCCATACTCTTTTGTGAGCAGGCTCACCATCTTCATCATCATGACCGGTCCCACCGCCACCACAAGGTCCACTTTTTCCGACTTCAACACCCGCTCAAGAACATGGGTGACGAAGCCCTTCTCCCCGTAAGTCCCATCGTCGGTCGTCACGTAGAGCACATCGCTCACCGAGCGCATCTTCTCTTCCCAGAAAAGGAGGCTCGCCGTCCGGGCGCCAATGATTGAAGTGACTTTATTCCCACAGGCCTTCAGAGTCTTCGCCTTGGGGTAGGTCGGGGCAATACCTACCCCTCCACCCACGCACACCACGTGGCCGAAATATCTCTCCTCAATCTCCCGCCCCAGGGGCCCTACAAAGTCCAGGATGTCATCGCCCTCCTCAAGCTCCCCAAGCATCATGGTCGTCTTCCCCACTTCCTGGAAGATGATGGTCACCGTTCCGAGAGCGGGATCGTAATCGGCAATGGTGAGGGGAATCCGCTCCCCCTCTTCGTTGATCCGGAGAATCACGAACTGCCCGGGTTTTGCTCTTTTTGCCACCCAGGGCGCCTCAACCACCATGAGTTTGATCTGTGGGGTCAGCACTTCCTTTTTGAGAATCCTCGCCACGTCCATCCTCCTCCGGAAACCGGTAGCTCTTTTCCCAAAAGAGCCACTCGTAGTGTGTCGCTCTGGAAAAAACCGTAAAGGCCTTCTCCTTCTGCCAGGACGCCGCTCGGGAGGCTTCCTGCTCAAGGAAGGCAAGGAGACCCTCTACCAGACTCCCGTATGCCTCCCCGGCATAGCTCTCAACGAAGGCCCGGTAAATCAAGGGCGTACAGTCACAGAGCTTTCCAACGTACCGGAGCCCGATATCCCGGTAGCTCACAAAGCAGGGGGCAAGGGCCACGAGAACCTCGAAAGGACCGGCGGTGAGCACCGTACGGAGGAGGAAATCACCGTACTGCAGGGTCACATCGCTCGGAGGAAAGGGGATAAACCCTTCTTCTTTTTCGAGAAGCTCATGGAGGGCGATTTCCCCCTGGACCGTCTCATGGAGAAGCCGTACGGCAAAACGGCGAAGGTCCCGGGTGCTGGCTTTGGCCACAAGGATTCCAAGAGTCGCCAGCATGTCCTCGAGGTAGTGGTCATCCTGGCTCAGATAGTAGAAGAACTTCTCCCGGGGCAGGGTGCCGCGGGCAAGCTCCACAAGGAACGGATGCTCAAGAACCTCCTGCCACTTTCGCTCCACGCTTTTCCGAAGTTCCTCGAAAAACCCCTGCATGGTTCCGGCTCCTTCCTGGGGGATTATACCATAACACCGGAATTTGCGAACTCCCAGCAACGCGCATCACCTCGTTGCCGAAGGAGTGGAAGAAACTCCTGAACACGGATGGGCTTCAGTGATAGAATATTGACGTCTAACTTTTCGACGTCAATTGAAGGGGTGAGAGGATGAATGAGGACACCATTTTGAAGAGGCTCTTCCTGATCCAGAGGCTCCACTTCCACGTCCTCCACAAAGAGTTGGAAAAACACGGCTTGCACCCGGGTCAACCGCCGGTGATCATGATCGTCGCAAGACACGAAGGCATAACACAGAATCAGGTTGCAGAGAAACTGAACCTGAGGCCTGCGACGGTCGCAATCATGCTGAGGAGGATGGAGAAAGCGGGTCTGGTACACAGAAAGCAGGACGAAAGCGACAGACGACTCCAGAGAGTGTACTTGACGGAAAAGGGGAAGTCCTACTACGAGTTTGTGAGCCAAAAGATGGAGAGGATGGAAGGCATAGCGACACAGGGATTCAGCGAGGAGGAAAAATTCAAGCTGAGGAACTTCCTGGACAGAATCATTACCAACTTCAAAAGCCACACAAGAGGTGATTCGGATGCTTAGGATTTTGAAATACCTGAAGCCCTATCTGTGGCTGGTGATGGTAACGGTCTTGCTCGTTATCATCGATTCGTACGTGACGCTGTACCTGCCGGACCTCATGTCCCAAATAGTGGACGAGGGAATCGCAAAGGGTAATATCGACTACATCCAGAAGGTCGGTACCAGGATGCTCCTCGTCTCCCTCATCCAGGTTGCCGCAATCATCGTCATGAGCTACACGTCTTCCTGGGCAGCGATGTATGCCGGCAGAGACATCCGGAGCGATCTCTTCAAGAAGATCCAGAGCTTCTCGCTGGCAGAGATTGACAGGTTCAGCACGGCCTCGCTGATCACCAGAACCACCAACGACATAACCCAGATACAGCAAGCGCTCGTCATGATTCAAAGAATGGTCATAAGGGCACCGGTGATTGCCGTCGGAAGTATATTCATGGCCATCTCGAAGGATGCCAAACTCACCATGATACTCTTGGTCTTTGTCCCCTTAGCCTCAATCGCGCTTTACCTCGTGTTTGCAAGGGTTACGCCGCTCTTCAAGAGCATGCAGAAGAAGATAGACCGGCTCAACCTCGTCTTGCGAGAAAGGGTCACGGGGATTCGAGTGATCAGGGCGTTCAACAGGGAAGAGCACGAGAAGAAGAGGTTCGACGAGGCGAACAGGGACCTGACGCAGACGGCTCTGAGGGTGAACAGGATGGGGGCCGTTGTCTTTCCCATCATGACCATCGTCATGAACTTCACGATAGTTGCCCTGATATGGCTTGGAGCCAAGCAAATAGACATGGGACAGCTCCAGGTGGGTGCGATGATGGCCGTTATGCAGTACATCATGCAGGTACTCTTTGCCTTCACGATGATTTCCATGATCTTCGTCTTTCTGCCCCGCGCCTCTGTTGCTGCACAGAGGGTTCTCGAAGTGCTGGCAACTGAACCATCCGTGAGGGAACCGGAACAGGTCGAAGAGCCTGCGGGTCAAGGCGTGGTGCAGTTCAAAAACGTGACATTCTACTATCCCGGAGCAAAGGAGCCGGCACTCAGGGACGTTTCCTTCACGGCGAAGCCCGGACAGATGACCGCAATCATCGGAAACACGGGTTCTGGGAAAACCACCATCCTCAATCTCATCATGAGGTTCTACGATGCAACCGAAGGTTCCGTCGAGATCGACGGAGTGGATGTCAGGAAGATACCCCTCGCAAAGCTCAGAAGGTTGATAGGCTACGCGCCCCAAAGGCCAATCATTTTCTCGGGTACGATCGCTGAGAACATACGATTCGGGAGGAATGAACTGACGGACGAAGACATCTTCAGGGCTGCGGAGATCGCCCAGGTGAACGAGTTCGCCCAGAGAATGCCCGGAGGTCTCAATGCGCCGGTCGCACAGGGTGGAACGAATCTCTCGGGCGGCCAGAAACAGAGGATCTCCATAGCGCGTGCGATTGCGGCAAAGCACAAAATTTACCTCTTCGACGACACCTTCTCGGCAGTCGATTTCAGGATAGATGCGAAGATCCGTTCGAGGCTCATGAAAGTACTGAAGGATGCGACCATGATAGTCGTCGCGCAGAGGGTGGCCACAGTCATGCACGCGGATCAAATCATCGTGCTGAAGGATGGTGCGGTGGAAGACATAGGCACGCACGAAAAGCTCATGAGAACGTGTCCGGTCTACAGAGACATCGTGTTCTCACAGATCTCTGAGGAGGAAGCAACGGTCGGGGGTGAGCTCAATGGCAGATGAAAGGAAAACTGTACAGCCGGGAGTGCTCCCGATGAGAGGGCCAAGGCCGGGTGGCCACCCGATAGGTATACCTGCAGAAAAAGCCAGAGACTTCAAGGGCACGCTGAAGAGGCTGATCGCTTATCTGAGGCCCTACCTCCTGCCCATGATGATCGTTCTGGGCCTCACAATCACCGCCACCGTTTTGACGATCATCGCACCGAAGATTCTCGGCAGAGCGACGACCGAGGTCTTTCGTGGCATCATGGCGAGAATGCTCAGACGCCCCAATGCAAGGATAGACTTTTCGTACGTGGCGAAGATCCTCATCCAGGTAAGCGTACTGTACTCTCTGAGCGGCCTTTTGACCTATCTGCAGCAGTTCATCATGGCGGGGGTTTCCCAGGAGATTGTGATGAAGATGAGAAAGGACATCTCCGAAAAGCTCGCAAGGTTACCTTTGAGATTCTACGACTCTCGAACCCACGGTGAGATCCTGAGCCGGGTGATCAATGACGTCGACCTCATCAGCAACACGCTCCAGCAAAGCCTCGTTCAGTTCGTCTCCGGGGTAGTTTCCGTGGCAGGCGTCACGATCATGATGCTCACGATAAACCCTTTCCTCACAGGGGTTACGGCGCTTACGTTGCCGCTGAGTATCGTGACGACAGCCATCATCGCGAGATACTCCCAGAGGTTCTTCTTGAGGCAACAGAAGAAGCTTGGAGAACTGAGCGGGTACGTAGAGGAAGTTTACGCCGGGCACGTCGTTGTGAAGACGTACTGCAGAGAAAAGGATGTGATCGAGAGGTTCGAGAGCATAAACGAGCAGCTCTGTGATGCGAGTCACAAGGCACAGTTTTTGTCCGGCATGATCATGCCGCTGACGCGGTTCATAGGCAATCTGGGCTATGTAATCGTCTCGGTGGTGGGAGGCATCCTCGTCACGAAGAGGGTCATCACCATTGGTGACGTTCAGGCCTTCATCCAGTACTCCCAGCAGTTCACACAGCCCATCGTGCAGATCTCCAACATTGTCAACCTCATCCAGTCGACGATTGCAGCGGCGGAGAGGGTGTTCGACATCCTCGATGAAGAGGAAGAAAAACCCGAAAAACCAGACGCGCTGAGGATTGAAAAGGCGAAGGGAGACATCAGGTTCGAGAACGTCTCCTTCAGCTACGTCCCCGAGAAACCCCTCATAGAGAACCTGAACATCGAAGTCCTCAGCGGCCAGAGGATTGCAATTGTCGGCCCAACCGGTGCCGGAAAGACCACGCTGGTCAATCTGCTGATGCGGTTCTACGAAATACAGAAAGGCAGCATCAAACTCGATGGGATAGACATCAGGGACATCCACAAGCACAATTTGAGGAGGTGCTTCGGCATGGTCCTGCAAGACACGTGGCTGTTCAACGGCACGATAAGGGAGAACATAGCCTACGGAAAAGAGAACGCCACAGAGGAGGAAATCATATGGGCTGCGAAGATGGCGCAGGCGCACCACTTCATCATGGCCCTGCCGGATGGATACGACACCGTGATCAACGAAGAGGCAACGAACATATCTTACGGTGAAAAGCAACTCATAACCATTGCAAGGGCCTTCCTGGCCAATCCAGACGTGCTCATACTGGACGAAGCCACAAGCAACGTCGACACGCTCACCGAGATCTCCATCCAGAAAGCGATGGACGACCTGATGAAGGGAAGAACGTGCTTCATCATCGCCCACAGACTCTCGACGATTAAGAACGCCGATTTGATCCTCGTCATGAACGAGGGGAAGATCGTAGAGCGGGGCACACACAGAGAGTTGCTCGAAAAGGGAGGATTCTACGCAGAGCTCTACAAGAGTCAATTTCTCGGCGCGCTCGTCGAGGTATAGCCAGCGGAGAACCGTACAGTGGTCACCGGCGGGGTCAATCTTTCCTTTTACCGGATGCAGCGCTGAGCCCCTTGTGGGCTTTCGGCATGGTTCCATCACCCAACCTCCGATAGAAGGCTGGAGAGATGACCATCAGTCCTCACCATCTGCTGCGGAGGTACCGGCTGTAGGTTGCGGTCTCCACTATGGGGGAAAAGGGGGGTTCCTGTGCCACCGATACATCTGCATCTGCCCAGGAGGAATGCCCATCCTCTTCGGGTGTTCCTCAAATGTGTTCTGGTGCAAAAATTCTCTATATCCCCTTCGGGAACTTCCCATCCACATCCTCGAGATTGCAGGCATGGGATTCCAGGATCTCCATAGCCTCCTTGAGACCAACTTTCTGAGGATAAACTTCCTTGCAGAGTCTACCGTCGATGAGCTCAATAACCCGGTCGGCCTTCAGCGCCACATCCCGGTTGTGGGTCACCATAATCATCGTGGTGTTCGATTGTTGCCGAATTTCATCCAGAAGCTCCAGCACCTGCTCCCCGGTTTTCGTATCAAGGGCCCCGGTGGGCTCATCGGCGAGGATGAGCTGGGGGTCGTTGAGGAGGGCCCGGGCAATGGCCACACGTTGCTGCTGACCTCCAGAAAGCAGGGTGATGCGCTTC
>JAPWUU010000032.1 GCA_028275365.1 Candidatus Caldatribacterium sp. | reverse complement strand
CTGACGCTTTCCCTTGTTCCGAATCCCGATATCCTCGGAGAAGTCGGGAAGAGGAAGGGGGGCAAGATTCTCGTAGGATTTTGCGCTGAGACGGACCACGTCCTCGAAGAGGCAAGGCGAAAACTCGTGGCAAAAAACCTGGACGTGATTGTTGCCAACCTCGTTGGCCAGGCAAGCGGGTTTGCCACCTCCACGAACAAGGTGTGGATTGTGGACCGAAAGGGGAATGAGGTAGAGCTGCCACTTCTTGAGAAAGTGGATATTGCGGAGAAAATCGTTGAGCACCTGGTATCCCACTTCCTCTCATGAGGCGTATTGTCCAGGTTGCCCTTCCCCTACCCCTTTTCCGAACTTTTTCCTACGCTGTTCCTCCTGATCTCCAGGACAGGATCTTTCCTGGGAGTACCGTTGAAGTGGACTTCCACGGTCGGGTTCTGACCGGATGGGTGGTGAAGGAGGGAGGCGAGGAACTCCCGGGCCTCAAGGAAATTCGCGATGTGCTTCCCTTTCCTCCCTTTCCCCCTTCTCTTCTTGGGTTTTCCCAAAGGCTCTCTCTCCTGTATCTCTCTCCCCTGGGGGAAGTGCTGGCGTCTTTCTTTCCTCCCCTTGGGAAATCCGCAAAGAAGTACCTGGGATTTCGGGTTTTCACAGGGGAGAACGTCGAGGAATGTTGCAGAAGGTTTGGCGTGTTGCCACCCCGGGGGATGAATCTCTTCCTTTTTCTTGAGCGATTTCGTGTCCCTGCTAAGGACCTCGAACGGTTCCTCAAGGAGGGCATTCTCCGTCTGGAAAGAGAATTTCTGAAAATCGGGGACTCCCCTCGTACCCCCGGAGAGTGCTTTTTCTGGGAAATCCCTCACCTCGAGGAACGGAAAGCCTTTCTTCGGGATATCCTGGTAAAGACCTGGGGAGAAGGGAAAAAGGCCCTTCTCCTTTTCCCCGATTTCCAAAAGGTGGATGTTTTTTGCACTTTCCTCAAAGAGTGCTTTCCCTCTATGTTGCTCATCCGCTATGACAGTCGTCTGCGTCCCAAGGAGAGAGTTGCTGCTTTCTGGCGGATTGTCGAGGGCGACTTTGACGCCGTTGTGGGGACGCGGCTTTCAGCCTTCGTGTTTCCCTGCTGGGACCTTGGCCTTTCCGTGCTCTTTGATCCCGAGGAGAAGGGGTACGTTGCCGATCGAGCACCCCATTACGATATCGGGGAGGTCATGGAAGAGCGGGCGCATCACTTTGGGGAATGCCTGCACATCGTGTGTGCCCTTCCCTCTCTGCGGGTGTACTTCCGGTGGAAAGAGGGGAGGGTGAAGCCCGGGGGGATCACCCCGCCTTCTGGCAAAAGGAACGTTCAGGGAGTTGTTGCCAGAGGCCTGTGGAGGAATTTTGCCCTTTTCCCGCCTGTTCGACGGGCCATTACCTCGGTGGTGGAAAGGAAAGGAATTGTGCTTGTATGGGTACAGAAAACCGGGTATGCCACGGCCCTGGGTTGCCGGGAATGTGGTTTCTACTATACCTGCCCTTCCTGTGGCATTGCGCTACGGTATCACAAGGATCTTGCGCTACTCGTCTGCCCCCTCTGTCACTTCCGCCTGACTCCTGAGAGCACCTGTCCGTCGTGTGGGGGAATCCAGTGGGGAGAGTGGGGGCAAGGGGTTGAGAGGGTTTTTGAAGAAGTTCAGCAAACCTTCCCCGGTGTACTCTCTGAGCGAGTGGACCCCGAGATCGAGGAGGAGGGATGGGGGGGGAAGGTTACAGCCCCTTCAATTCTTGTAGGAACCAGTGCTCTTTTGAGAGAAGACCTTCTCCCCAGGGTTTCCCTTTTCGTGGTGCATTCCCTCGATGAGTGGTTGTCTCTGCCGGAAATCGGTGCCTGGGAACAGCTGTATATTCGCCTGCAGAAGGTGCTGCGCCTCCTCCCCCAGGATGCCCAGGTCCTTGTTCAGGGGAGCCAGGAAAGTTTGAGGCGATTCCCAGAGTTCCTGAAGCCTTGGTCCCTTTTCTACGCCGATGCTCTTGAAAAAAGGAGGTCCCTTCGGTATCCTCCTTTCGTGCGGCTTGTTCGGTTCGTTGTTCGTGCCCGGAATAAGGAAGCTGTCTTTCGGGTTCTCTCCCGTGTGAGGGAGCTCTTCGAAGCCCGAGGGATTCAGGTCCTCGGGCCTTTCCCGAGTGTGCGGCCCCGGCGGGAACGGGCAAAGAGCGCGGAACTCATCGTTCGGTATCCTGAGGAGGACGCCGCAGAGGCCCTCGAAGTGTGTGCGGAGGTTTTTCCCCTGTCGGGGATGCAGTGGTCGTTTGAGTTTGTTCTGCCTTGAGGAGGAGTGGTCAGTGGCGCTTCGGGTCCTTGAGAAGTATGGAAGCCCTCTCCTTCGTAAGAAAGCACAACCCGTAACCAGTATAGACGGAAACATCGTGGCTCTGGCGCAGGACATGCGGGAAACCATGCATGCGCTTTCGGGTATAGGTCTTGCGGGAAACCAAGTTGGGGCACTTCTGCGCATCATCGTTGTCCTCCACCCAGAGACAAGACAAGACCTTGTCGTTCTCAATCCCGAGATTGTCGCGGTGAGTGTGGAGCGGGAAATCGGCGAAGAAGGGTGTTTGAGCATTCCTGAGGTTTACGGGAAGGTTGAGCGGGCTTCCCGCGTCCTGGTGCGGGGGGTTGACCTTGGGGGAAAGGACGTGGAAATCGAGGCCAGCGGTCTTCTTGCTCGTATCTTCCAGCACGAGATTGACCATCTCGATGGTGTCCTTTTTGTGGATCGTCTGCACCCGGCAAAGAGGTTGCTTTTGAGTAATAAACTGAAAAGGATTGCCCGGGAGGGAGTCTCCTGAAGCTGAGAGTTGTCTTCATGGGAACGTCTGCCTTTGCGGTCAGGGTGCTGACGGAACTCGTTGAAGATGAGCAGTTGGAAATCCTTGGGGTTGTCACCCGTCCAGACCGAAGGGCCGGGCGGGGATTGCGCCCTGTGTCCCCTCCGGTGTGCTGCGAAGCGAAACGCCTGGGACTTCCGGTATGGCAACCTGAACGGGTCAATCACCCTGATTTTGTGGGGTTTTTGCGGTCGCTGCAGTGTGACGTTATCGTGGTGGCCGCGTACGGACAGATTCTGAAAAGGGACCTCCTTTCCCTGCCGCCTCTTGGGTGCATCAATGTCCATGCTTCGCTCCTCCCTCAATACCGTGGTCCGGACCCCATCCGCTGGACGCTCCTCAACGGTGAAGAGGTAACAGGGGTGACCATCATGCTCATGGACGAAGGCGTTGATACAGGACCCATTCTTGCCCAGGAGTCGCTCCCTATCCTGCCCAAGGACACCTATGCTTCCCTGACTGAGAAGCTCGGAACCCTGGGTGGGAAGCTCCTTCGGGAGGTTCTCCCAGCCTGGAAGGAGGGGCGCATCACTCCTCGTCCTCAGGAAGGAGAGCCATCGTATGCTCCGGTGGTGGAGAAGGAAAAAGCACGTATTTGCTGGGAAAGCCCTGCGTGGTATATTGTCCGTCAGGTTCGGGCCTTCTTCCCCTCTCCCGGGGCGTATACCTTTTTTGCCGGGAAACGTTTGAAAATCCTTGAGGCTTCCTGGGAAGGGAGCGATGGAACTCCCTGTTCTCCTGGAACTATTCATCATGTAGAGAGAGAAAAGGGTATCGTGGTGTGTGCCGGGGAAGGATTGGTGGCCATTCACAGGCTCCAGCCTGAGGGAGGACGGGCCATGTCTTCATGGGAATTCGTGTGCGGGTATCGCTTATCCGTGGGCCAGAGAATGGGTGAGGAAGTGAGGTGAGGTAAGGTGTTCTTCCTTGACCCGACCTTTTTAATACTCATTCCGGCGCTTCTTCTTGCCCTGTACGCTCATACCAAGGTGACGCAGACCTATGCGCTGCTTTCCCGGAAGAGGGCCCGGGTGGGTCTTTCCGGTCTCCAGGTAGCGGAGGAACTCGTGCAGCATCTCGGGCTTCGGGTGAAGATCGAAGAAATCCCTGGGGCTTTGACGGACCACTACGATCCCTCCCGGGAGACCCTGCGACTTTCCCGGTCTGTTGCTCGGGGAACTTCTGTGGCTGACCTTGCCATCGTCGCCCATGAGGTGGGGCATGTTCTTCAGAAGCGTGAAGGGTATTCTGCCTTTGCCCTCCGGAGTGTCCTTGTTCCTGCTGCCGGGTTTGGGTCCCAACTCGCGCTTCCGCTCTTTTTCCTCGGCTTTCTCTTTGCCCTTCGGCCTCTGATGGACCTTGGCATTCTCTTCTTCAGCCTTGCAGTGCTTTTCCAGCTTGTGACCCTTCCTGTGGAGTTCGACGCCAGCCGGAGGGCCTACGGCATTCTGGATCGCCTGGGCTTTATCACTCCTGAAGAGAAGCCCCTGGTGCGGCAAATGCTTAGTGCTGCAGCCCTGACCTATGTTGCTGCAACTGCCGTGGCTGCCTTGCAGCTTGTGAGGCTCTTGCTTCTCCGGGAGAGCAGGGAGTAAGGATTGGTCGACAGGTACCGTCGTGATGCGCTGTCCATTCTCACCCGTCTCTACGAGGGGCGGGTTGCTTTCCTGGATCAGGCCTACACGGCCTGCTCTCTGAAGTACTCTCCTCACGAGCGAGATGTACTCGTGAGTCTTGTGCGGGGAGTGGTGAAGTTCCGGGGAAAGCTCGACGCTCTGGCCAGGATGTACCTCCCAAAGTGGGAGCGGCTTCCCCTTGTGGTTCAGAACGCCCTTCGGTTAGGAATGTTCCAGCTTCTTTTCCACACCCATGTTCCTCCTTTTGCCGCCGTTCACGAGTGGGTCGAGGTGGTGCGGTCCTTTGGCCAGGTCGCCTTTGTCCCTCTCGTCAATGCGGTGCTGCGGAATGTGGAACGGGATCTTGCAGCCCATCGTGCCCAGGCTGAAAGGTGGGGTATTGACCTCCCTGCCTGGCTTGAAGCAGAATGGAAGAGAATCTTGCCTGAAGAGGAATTGCACGTTCTTTCGAGGTCTCTTGCTCTCCCACCGCCCCTTTTCGTTCGAGTCAACACCCTGCGAATAGGGGAAGAGGAACTCCAGAATCTCTTTGCTCAGCGGGGCATCCCCAGCAGGAAAAGCCGCGTCAGCGGGGCGCTGGAAGTGGTTTCCAGTTACTCTACACTTGTGCGCACTCCCGAATACGCCCAAGGTCTTTTCTATCCCCAGGATCTCGGTTCCCAGGTTGTCGGACACCTCGTAGCGCCAAAGAGCGGTGAGGTTGTGGTCGATGCCTGCTGTGGGGTGGGAGGAAAGACCCTCCTTCTGGCCCAGCTTATGAGAAACGAAGGGAAGCTCTTTGCCTGGGATAGGAAGAGGCAGCGGATTGAAACTCTGAGAAAGCTTGTGCGGCGGGGTGGCGTTTCGATCGTCCAGCCTGAGGTTCTCGATTGTCTCCAGATTCCCGAGAGATTCTGGTCTTTGGCGGATCGTCTTCTTCTCGATGCGCCCTGCTCGAACCTGGGGACTGTCCGTCGCAATCCGGAAGTCCTCTTAAAAGCCACGCCGGAGAGCGTCAGGCAGTGTGCCTCGTTGCAACTTGAGCTTCTCCGCGAGACCTTTCAGGTGGTCAGACCCCAGGGGCTCATGGTATACTCTGTGTGCACTTTGACCTGGGAGGAGACCGTTGGGGTTGCAGAAGCCTTTGAGCGGGAGAAGGGATCTGCACTGGTGCGGGTGGAGCCTGAAGGAGAGGTTCCTGGCAGGGTCAGAGATGGTTTCGTCTTTCTCTGGCCCCATGACCTTTTCTGTGACGGATTTTTCGTGGCTATGTGGAGGAAGAAGGCATGAGGCAGGAGCGCAGGGAAGACCAGAAAAAGCCACGGCTTCTTGAGTTCCTGGGAAAGGTGTTTGGGGCAGCGCTGCTTTTTGGCCTTGGCCTTTTTGTGAGCCTTTTTGCGGGCTTTGTGCTTTTTGAAGGATACATCAGCAGTGGAAGCGTTCTCGTTCCCGATGTACGGAACATGACGCTTCTTGAAGCCATCAATAAAGCGACCCGTCTTGGCCTGCGCCTTGAGGTGGAGAGGGTTACCTCTGACTCCGGTGCCCCTCCCCTTGCCGTCCTTGACCAGAATCCGCCTCCCGGAACCCGGGCCAAGAAGAATACCCGCCTCCAGGTGGTGGTGAACGGTGGGACGATCTCAGGGAGCGTGCCGGTGACCCCCCAAAAGGGCCAGGTGCTTCTCCCTGACGTTCGGGGGAAGAGCCTTGAAGAGGCGCAGAGCATCCTTGAGGGGAGCGGCCTGCGGGTAGGAAGGATTGTGGAGGCGAGCCATGACACGCTTCCCCGGGGATACGTCATTTCCCAGAATCCTGCTCCTCAAACGGAGGTGGTTCCGGGAAGCCTTGTGCACCTCCTTGTTTCCGCAGGGAAGGCAGGAGGGGTTGAGGAAGTTGAGGTTCCCGATGTTGTTGGACTCCGGCTTGAGGAAGCTCAGGAGGTCCTTGCCCGGAACGGCCTTGTGGTGGGAGACGTTGAGGAGGTCTCCTCGGAGGGACGTCCTGGAGGAATCGTGGTGGGACAGAGCCCACAGGCGGGGGAGCTTGTTCCCCGGGGGGAGAGCCTTCGCCTTCAGGTCACCAGGACCCAGGAACGTCCGCAAACGGAAACCGATGGGGAAAAAACCCTCAACCTCCGTTTTGTCCTGCCCTCTTCCCAAAATCCCATTACCGTCCAGGTGGTGGTGCAGGACGAGCTGGGAGAACGGGTAGTGTACGAGCGGGAACACAAAGGCGAAGACCTTGTGGAGGTTTCCGCGCTCACCAAGGGGCGAGGAAAGGTCACCATTTTCCTGAACGGATACTACTACTGGGAGAAGAGGATTGACTAACGGGGGAGAGACTTATGGCGAAGCTTGCTCCATCGATTCTGTCCTGTGACTTTTCCCGGCTTCGAGAACAGCTCCTTGAGGCCTGGGAGGGGGGAGCAGAGATCATCCATGTCGACGTGATGGACGGACATTTCGTTCCCAACCTCACCTTTGGTCCTCTTATCGTTGAAGCTGTCCGGAAGGTGCTTCCTGAAGCTTTCATTGACGTTCACCTTATGATGGACAATCCCCGGGCCTTTGTTCGGGATTTTGCCCAGGCTGGGGCTGACCTCATCAGTTTCCATGCCGAGGCAGTTCAGGATTTCGATGCCGTACTCCAGGACATTGCCAGGGTGGGGAAAAAGAGCGGCCTGGCTCTTTGTCCCGGAACACCCCTCACAATCCTTGACCATGTCCTTGGAAAGCTCTCCCTCGTTCTTCTCCTCACGGTGAACCCGGGATTTGGGGGTCAGAGGTTCATTTCCGGGATGGAGGAGAAGATTCGTACCCTTCGACGAAGAATTCAGGAAAAAGGGCTCAGAGTAGAGATTGCAATCGATGGGGGGGTAAAGGAGGATAACATCGAGTTCCTTGCCTCCTGCGGTGCTTCCATCATTGTGGCGGGGTCTCTCGTTTTTTCAGCACAAGACATTCGGGGAACGGTGCGTCGTCTCTCAGAGAAGATACGGGTTTACTGAGGAGAAAGCCCGATAGAGACTCCCCTACCGGGCTGCTTTCTGTACCTTTCCTGCCTTAAGGCACGAAGTGCACACGTAGAGGCGCTGAACCCTTCCTTCGACGATAGCTCGTACCCGTTGCACGTTCGGTCGCCAAAGCCTGCGACTCACCCGGTGAGAGTGGCTGATTTGATTCCCGAAAGAGCTCTTTTTCCCACAGATCTCGCACTTTGCCATGTCCAATCCCCACTTTCTTTTGGTGAACTGCCCACAATATACCAGCTTTCTTGAGAAGCTTCAAGCCCCTGCGAATCGCTCCCCAGGAGACAAAATTTTCCAGTTTCCGTTGACAGGGAGCAATGCAGCGTGCTACCATGCTTTTGGGTTTGCGCAAACCCTGAATTTTCTTTTTAGGAGGTTTCAGTTTCAATGCCAACCGGTAAGGTGAAGTGGTTCAGCGCGACGAAAGGGTACGGGTTCATCGAGTCTGATGAAGGTGGAGACGTTTTCGTTCACTACACAGCTATTGAGGGAAGTGGCTTCAAGACCCTGGAACAGGGACAGGCAGTGGAATTCGAAGTCCAGCAGGGCACGAAAGGTCCTCAGGCAGTGCGAGTGAGAAAGCTCTGAGTCCTCGAAGAGAGGAGCCCCGGCATGTGCCGGGGCTTTTTTGTTTCAGCTTGCCGTTTCTTCCTGGACGAGGTGATTCACAAGGAGGGGTTGGTGGAAATAGGCTTCGGTCACATAGCGGCGCATCATGCGGTGGGCGTTGAAGTACGGGGCAACTTTGCCGATGGCGTTTTTCATGAGCTGCCGCCAGTGGTCTTTCTGTGTGTAGTACAGGGGAATGATGAGGTATTCCAGTTTGTTGTAGAAGTCGTCCACTTCCTCCTCAAGGAGTTCCTGGGGGGTTTTCCCTGCCTCACTCTCCGGTCCTATGGACCAGCCCGTGACCCCCTCAACGTGCCCTTCGATCCACCACCCATCGAGAACGCTGAAGTGGAGCACGCCATTGTGGGCAGCTTTCATGCCGCTTGTTCCTGAAGCCTCAAGGGGCCGCATAGGGGTGTTGAGCCACACATCAACTCCCGCCACCATTTTTTTGGCGATGTCAAGGTCGTAGTTCTCGAGAAAGGCGATTTTGATGTCCGCAGCGAGTTCCCGGGAAAGACGGATGATTTCCTGAATGCACCGTTTCCCCTCCCAGTCCTGAGGGTGGGCTTTCCCGGCAAAAATCATCTGGAATGGCCCTTTTCGCTTGATTCTCCGAAGGCGTGCGAGGTCAGAAAAAATGAAGAGCGGTCGTTTGTAGGCCGTCATCCTTCGGGCAAAACCGATGGTCAGGACATTCTCGTCCATTTCGACGCCAGTTTTTTCTTTCACGAACTGAAGGAGTTTCCGCTTCTCCTCCTGATGCGCCCTCCAGATTTCCTCATCGGGAATGATGTCCGCCCGGGAAAGAAAGCTCGGCTCATACGCCCATCCAGGGATGTACCGGTCAAAAAGCGCACGGAAGCTCTCGCTCGTCCAGGCGAAGCTGTGGACACCGTTAGTGATAGAGTGAATGGCGTACCCGGGGAACATGTGACGGGAGACCTCGCTGTGGCGACGGGCAACCCCGTTCACGTAACCGCTGAGGTTGAGGGCAAGAAGAGTCATGTTGAGGTGGTCCTCTCCTCCGTATTTCTGGAGCAGGGGGAAAGGAACGAGCTCCTCAAGGACCTCCCGGACAAGGTCGTAGGCGAACTTGTCGTGTCCTGCCTCCACAGGGGTGTGGGTGGTGAAGACGCAACGGGCTCGCACGAATTCCGGGTCGAACTGGGGACTCTGTCGGAGGAGTTCCAGGGTGATGAGGGCTGCATGGCCTTCATTGATATGGTACTTTCGCACCTCAAATCCTAAGGCCTTGAGCATGCGGGCCCCTCCGACCCCAAGGACGATTTCCTGTTTCAGCCGGTATCGTCGATCACCGCCGTAGAGAAAGTCCGTGATGGTTCGGTCCTCAGGGTTATTCTCTGGAAGGTCCGTGTCAAGGAAAATGACTGGAACAATGCTTCCGATGAAGCTCCGCCAGAAATACACCCAGGCTCCTACTGTGACCTTTCGGCCCTCTATGGCGACCGTGACCTTTTGGGGGAGGGGGGTGAGGATTTTTTCCACGTCCCACTCCATTGGGTGTTCGACCTGCCACCCCTCGGGGGTGATTTCCTGCCGGAAATATCCCTTGCGGCTCACAAGGGTTACTGCCACAAAAGGTAAAGAGAGATCGGCTGCGGACCGTACCGTGTCTCCGGCAAGAACACCAAGGCCACCGCTGTAGGTTGGGATGTCGTTGAAAAGGGCGATTTCCATCGAGAGATAGGCAATGACTGGCTCTCTCTTGAGGTTTTCCAGAATCTCCATGAGGTGTCCTCCTTCCTCACCTTCCTGTTGATCCAAGGCCCCGTTCTCCTCTCTGGGTGGGGGAAAGGGTGGAAGCCTCGACGATCCGTACTCTTGGAACTTCCCGGAGAGCCCCCTGGGCGATACGGTCTCCCTGAAAGATACGGTATGGGGCAGTGCCAAAGTTAAAAAGACGCACAACCCAGCTTCCCCGGTACCCGGCATCAATGGTTCCTGGATGAATCATGATGCCATGGCGGATTCCCATGCCACTTCGGGGGCGAATGACGACTTCATACCCTGGGGGGAACTCAGAAGCAATTTCAAGGTCGACAACTGCGCTTTCTCCTGGGGGGATGATAAGGTCGCAGGGACTGAAAAGGTCAAAGCAGGCATCATCCTCGTAAGCGAATCGAGGAAGGCGTGCCCGTTCTGTAAGCCGCTTGAATCGTATGACGACTTCTTTCCTCATGCGCCCTGGTCCTCTGGTAATATTATACCGGAGGGGAGGGAAGATGGAGAGAAAAGCCCTGGCACAGCGTGTTTTCCTCGTGGCCTTCGTCTGCCTGGCAGGAGAAATGGTCCTTTTTCGGCTTTTTGCCTTCCTTTTTGGGCACCATTTCGTTTCACTTCCTGTGGCTTTAGCCACCCTGGGATATGGAGCATCGGGAACCCTTTCTCCTCTCATTTCAGAGCGCTTCCGGCGTTTTGTTTTCCCTCTTTTTGGACTTTCTCTCCTTGCCTCTATCGCAGCCTTTCTCTTTCTCCCCCTTGACGTATACCAGTTCTTTGTACGCCCACTACAGTGGGTGTATCTTGGAGGACTTCTTTTCGTTGCCTTCTTTCCCTTTTTCTTCCACGGCCTGCTTCAGATCACTGCTTTTGAGCTTTTCCCAGAATTTTTTCCTTCTCTCTATGCCCTGAATTTCGTCGGGTCTGCGCTCGGAGTGGGTGGGGCCTTCCTGCTCCTTTTGGTGCTTGACGAGCTCCGCGCGCTTTTTGCGTTGCTCGTCCTCCTTATCTTTGCAGGAAACCAGGGGAAGAAGAGGCTTTTTGCTTTGTGTTTTCTCCCCTTTCTGTTTCTTCCTCTGCAACCTTTCCTTTCTCCCTACGCTCCTTCTCGAGCGATTGCCGCTTTGCCCGACACTCATCTCCTTGGGGTTTACCGGAATCCTGCAGAATACCTCGAGGTGTTTGTTTCTCCCCATGCGCGTTCCGGCTTGGGGTTGAGTCCGCTTTTTCAGGGGCTTCCTCCAGAAAGTTTCATCCTGATATACGACCATGTAACCACCGCGTATTTCCCTCAGAAAGTGGACTCCGCCTTTCTCGAACACCTCCTTGTATCCCTTCCTTTTCGGGCCTTTCGACCAGACCGTGTCCTGGTGGTGGAAGAGCGTGATGGACTTGCGGTGTACGCCGCATGGGCGGCGGGGGTGCAGGCCATTGACTTTGTTACGAGATCTTCTACGTTCTCCGCCTTTCTCAAGGAGCACGTTTCTTTTTTTCCTGCCCATGTTCATGTGGGTCTTCCCCGAAAGTTCATCGCTGCAAGACGTACTTTCTGGGACATGGTGGTCCTTCGAATTCCTGTGGGAAGAGCCACAGTGTTCCCGGGAAGTTTTTCTCTTGAGGAGGATTTTCTCCTGACCGTTGAAGGAATCAAAAGCCTGTTTCAGGTCCTGGACACCCGGGGGATTGTGGTTTTCTCGTTTTTCCTCCAGAATCCTCCTTCCGTGCTTCCCAAACTCGTTCTTCTTTTAAGAGAGGTCTTAGGAGAAGAAGAGCTACGAAAACGCCTCCTTGTAGTGAAAAGTCTTGATTTTGCTCTCCTTCTTGTGAAAAAAGCCCCCTGGACCCAGAACGACCTTGAAAGCGTCTTTTCTCTGGTTCGAAAGTACGCTTTTGACTTCGTGTATGGTCCGTGGGGGGAGGGAGAAATGGAGAGGGTGTTCCAGACTGGAAAGCGGTATTACCGTGCCGTATGCACGGCTTTAGAGGGGAAGGGTAGCGAGCTCTTTGACCTTCGGCCTCCCCGGGACGGCCGACCGTATTTCGGGAACTTCCTGCGTCTTTCAGCCCTTGGGGAAGCCTTAAAAGAGGTGGGAAAGCGCTGGCTCCCCTTTGGAGGAGCAGGGTTTCTCGTGGTCCTCTTTACACTCGCTGTGATAGGTGGATTCTCGGGATTCTTCATCCTCCTTCCCTGTTTTTTGAGGAAACGCCTGCCCTCCAGGTACCGGTTCCGGTTTTCCCTGGGAGGAGTGCTCACGGGTGTGGGCTTCATGTTTGTGGAAATCCCCCTCATCGTTTACCTCCATGTGCTTCTGGGATTTCCTCTGTACGCCTTTTCCCTTCTTCTTGGTGTGCTCCTTTTCTTTTCCGGTCTTGGAAGCTTTTTCGTCTTTCGCAAAGGAATGGCTTTCTCTCGATTCCTCCTTTTGAGCCATGCTGCAGTGCTTTTGGGGTGTTTCCTTGGCCTTTTTGGTCTTCGAGAGGCATTCCTTGGTTTCTCGCCTCTTTGGAGTCTCTGTGCTGTATTGCCGATTCTTGCCCTTGTGGGGTGGTTCCTCGGCTTCCCCTTCCCCCTCCTTTCCCAGAGTATCCGGTGCACTGCGCCTCACCTTTTTGGAGAGGTCTTCGCCTGGAACGGTTTCTTCTCGGTATTTTCTTCCCTCCTCGCTCACCTTGTTTCGCTTTTCTGGGGACTCTGGATAGCCCTGTTTTTCGCCGTTCTCGCCTATCTGGCTTTTTCCCTATTACTCTACCCTTTTTTCTCTGGTGAGGGGAACAAAGCGAACCGCTCCTAAGTCTTCGGTAACAATACCGTCCTTGCGTTTTTCCACAACGAGAAGGCTTTGAATGCTCCAAGGTGGACCAACAGGAATAACCATCCTTCCGCCTTCTTTGAGCTGCTGGAGGAGTGGGGGAGGGAGATGGTCCACAGCACAAGTAACGATGATGCCGTCAAAAGGGGCCTTTTCTTCCCAGCCAAGGTACCCATCACCCCAGAGGACCGAAACATTCCTGTACCCAAGCCGAAAAAGGCGTTCCTGCGCTTCGTCGGCCAGAGCCTTGATGATTTCCACTGTGTACACCTCGCATCCCATTTCGCTAAGGATTGCCGCCTGGTACTCGGAACCAGTGCCTACTTCAAGGATTCTCTCACCCGGCTGCGCCCTAAGGTTTTCAGTCATGAGGGCCACGATGTAGGGCTGGGAAATGGTTTGCCCGTGTCCGATGGGGAGTGGGGTGTCTTCATAGGCTAACTTCTCCAGTTCTTTGGGGACGAAAAGGTGGCGGGGAACGCGACGCAGGGCTTCAATGACTCGGGAATCAGTAATACCCCGAGCGATGATGTCTCGCTCAAGCATTCTCTCCCGCGACCGGGCGAAGGGGTCTTCCTGGGAAAAGGCAGGAAGGGCAAAAAGGATAAGGGAGAAAAGGCAGAGAAATTTTTTCACTTCCTCACCTCCTTTCCCGAGGCGTGGTAGAATAGGACCATGATGCAGGAGTTGCTTTTTCATAGCCCAACATATGGGGTGCTTG
>JAPWUU010000145.1 GCA_028275365.1 Candidatus Caldatribacterium sp. | reverse complement strand
GGGACGACGATGGAAAGGACTACAATCCCCATAAGCAGCGACGACCGGAAAGCGAAAAAGACGCGACTCAGGACGTCTCGACCGAAAATATCGGTCCCAAAAGGATGCGCTAAAGACGGGGGTTGATTGGCCTCACGGTAGTTCACATACGGTCCAGCATGCTCAGGATATGGTGCCACCCAGGGAGCGAAAACAGCACAGAAAACCACACCCACGACGATGATAAGGCCCACCACGGAGAGAGGGTTTCGAGAGAACTTGTACCACCACCGACCGATTCGGGTTCTCCGCATTTATTCTCCCCTCTCCACCAGGCGGATTCTCGGATCAAGGTACGCCACGACAAGGTCCACCAGGATGTTCACCACGGTGAAGACCACCCCCAGAACCATCACCACTGCAACAATTGCCTCGATGTCCTTGCGGAGCATGACGTTGATCCCGTACCGGGAAAGGCCAGGCCAGTTAAAGAGGAGCTCTACAAGGAAGGCATTTCCGATAAGGGAAGCAAAATCAAGTCCCAGAATAGAGACGGTAGGAATGATCGAGGGCTTGAAGAGGTACTTGGCAATCACCACCCGCTCAGGAATCCCGTAAGCCCGGGCGGCGGCGACGAAATCCCGCCGGGCGTTCTCCAGCATGCTGGCCCGGGTGATTCTTGCCTCCTGAAACAGCCCTCCAAGAGAAAGGCTTAAAGCTGGAAGGAAAAGGTGCTTCAGCGCATCGACCAAAGCCACCCAGTTCCCCGAAAGGAGGCTGTCAAGGGTGAGAAGGCCTGTCAGACGGGGTGGAGCGCTGATGCCAGGACTCAGACGTCCAATTGTGGGGAACACTTCGTAGTACATGCCAAAAAGGAGGATAAGGATGATCGCCACCACAAAGGCCGGCGTGGCAATCCCGAGGTACGCCAGAACCCGAATGACGTTATCCACCCAGGTGTTGGCGTATCGTGCCGACAGCACCCCGAGGAGGAGCCCAAAAACTGCCATGAAAAGCCCAGCAAAAAGTGCGAGCTCAAGCGTCGCTGGGAGGAATTCCCTGATGTCCTCTATGACTGGACGACGAGTATAAAGGGACTCGCCGAAATCCCCCCGAAAGACCGACCGCAGCCAGAAGAAATACTGAACGTAGATGGGCTTATCGAGATGGAGTTTTGCCCGAAGGGCTTCCACGGCTTCCTGAGTTGCCCGGGGACCCAGAGCTGCCCGGGCAGGGTCTCCGGGAACAAGACGGGCAATGATGAAGACAACCACCGAAAGCCCCAGAAGCACGAAAACAGAATACCCCAGTCGCCGCAAAAGGTATCGGGAAAAGTTCATCGCACTCTTTCACCAGTCCTCAGAGATGGGAGGCCCCATGGGGCCTCCCATATTATACCCCTACTTTTTCTTCAGCAATTCCTCCCGTTTCTCCGGGTACACCCGGATGTCCATCATGTAGTGGTTGTACCCCATGACCGGGTTGACCTTCTCGCCACGTTCTGCCCGCTCCGCAGCGGTCCAGTCGATGTAGTAGTCCTGGTACGCATAGTTCTCAGGCTGGTCGATGAGGAAAAGGGACGGACAGAGCTCCACAATGTACTCCTGGATCTTCCGGTACTTGGCAAACCGTTCCTCTTTGTCCACGGTGGCGATGGCGTCCTCGATCATCCTGTCAAGCTCTGGATCCTGGAGCCACTCGGTCTGTTCCCAGGTTCCACAAGACGAAGAATGGTACTTGGACTGGAGCATGGAACCAGCCTCCGCATAGTGGGGCGAGACGAAAATGAGGTACATGTGAGCCGTGGTCTCTGGAGTTGCCACCTCTTCGATGATCTTCATCCAGGGAGTCTTGATGACGTTCACCTTGATGCCGAGTTCTGCTGCGCTCGCCTGGATGAGGAGCGCCACCTTCTCCTCGTCAGGAACTTCGGCACACCAGACGAGGTCTACGGGGTACTCGTCGAGCTTGTCGGCGTACTTCGACTTCGCAAGCTCCTCTTTAGCCTTCTCAAGATCCCGCCTGTACTGGTACACTTCGGGATTGTGTCCGGGCAGGATAAAGGAAACCGGGCCCTGCGCCTGTCGTGCACCGGGGAAAATCTGGTTGGCGATGGCGTCGTAATCGATGGCGTACGCCAGGGCCTTCCGGAAGTGGACGTCGTCTGTTGGGGGTTTGCGGTTGTGCATCATGCAGAAGAAGGTGCTTCCCCCAAAGAGCTTGGCCACCTTCACGCCCTCGAGTTTGCTTGCTGCCTCGTAGAACTCCGCTGGCTGACGGAAGTCTGAAATCTCGAGCTCTCTCTTACTCAAAAGGGTCCGGACCGTGGCAGTCTCTGTGGTACCAATGTACTTGAATTCCTCGGGAGCATTGGGGTCGAAAGGCTTCCAGTAGTCAGGGAAACGAACGGCATGGAGGTACTCTTCAAGGCGCATCTCCTTCACCATGTACGGACCGGAACCGGCATCGTGGGTGAGGAGCCACTTCTTCCCGTAATCTCCCATCTCCCCATATTCCCCCGTGGGTTCAATGTGAGCGAGAACTTCGTCCTTGTTGAGAATATAGAGGCGCACCAGCGCATAGAGGAAAGGACCGAAGGGTTTTTTCAGGTGGAAACGAACGGTATAGTCATCCACTGCCTCGACCCTGTCGATAATGGGCTTGAAGATGTAGCTATACCCCTGCCCGATGGTCAAAAGCCTTTCCATGCTGAAGACCACGTCCTCAGCTTTGAGTTCCTCCCCATTGTGGAACTTCACACCCTTCCGGAGATGGAAGGTATAGGTGAGGCCGTCTTCTGAAACTTCCCAGGACTCGGCAAGGTGGGGCACAACCTCTCCGTCATAAGTGGGGAACACCAGGGTGTCATAGAGGTTGGAAACCGAAACGGAACTCGAAAAGTCCGCCGCAACCGCGGGGTCAATGTAGGTGGGCCAGGCTTCGGTGAAACGGACGATTTTTGCTGAGTCAGCCCATCCCAG
>JAPWUU010000031.1 GCA_028275365.1 Candidatus Caldatribacterium sp. | reverse complement strand
ATGACCCCGCCCATGCTCGGCGTGTTCTCTTTATGGAGGTGCATTGCCGGCCCCTCTTTTTTAATCTTCTGGCCGAGGGATTTTTGCCGTTGCCAGCGAATGAATAAAGGAAAAAGAACCATCCCCAGAAGCCAGGAGAGAGCGATTCTGAACCCTCCACGCACGATAGGGTCAATCACCAAGACCACTCCTCCACTCCTCCGGCATCATCGCTTCAAGCTCCATGCCCCGGGAACCCTTGAGAAGGACCACCCATTGTTCCTGGGCAGTCGCCAGAGATTCAAGAAAGGCCCTGCCTTCTTCAGAAGAAGCAAGAACCACGAACCGTCCCCGTTCGACCTCGCGGGCAAATTCCTTCCGGGCAATGTCTACAAAGTGAGGACCAAAAAGTAGGACCTGCCTGATTGGTGAAACCTGAATACGTTCAAGAATTTCTCGATGGGCTTCCTCGGCGAAATCCCCAAGCTCCAGCATATCTCCCAAAACGAGATACGTCGAATACCCCCCCTGGGCAAACCGCAAAAGGAGACGCACCGCTTTCCGCACCGAGAGGGGATTGGCGTTATAAGTATCATCGATCACCACGCCATTCCTCCACCGGAAGAACCTTCCCCTCCCCGGGAGCTCTCGAAAAGCCCTCAAGCTTTCCCGGAGCTCCTCAAAAGGCACACCCGCTTCGAGGGCGAAATGAATGGCGGGAAGGCTCGCCACAGCCACCTCAAAAGCAAGAATAGGGGCTTCAAAGGAAAAACTTGTCCCCTCCCACACCACGGTGAACCGCGAGAGCAAGCGGGAAACATCCAGCTCAAAAGAGGTCAGACGAAGACGAGCTCTCTGACTTGCCCCAAAGGAGAAAACCTCTGCCTGAGGGACACGGTCTCTGACCTGGCACTCCTCAGGAATCCCCCGGTCCACATTCAGGTACACCCTTTGCGTCTTCTCCCCCAGAAGCTTCAGCTTTTCCTCAACAACCTCCAAGACCGATCCCAAACCCTCAAGGTGACCTTCGCCAAAAGCGGTAAAGACCACCACCTCAGGGCGAATGAGCCCGGAGAGGACTTCCATCTCACCCTTCTCGCTTATGCCCGCCTCAACAACAACAAAGGCCGCGTGCTCGTCAAAGTTCGCAAAACTCGAAGACACCCCTACCACAGTGTTGAAGCTCTGGGGCGTCAGGGCCACAGAAAACCTCTGACCGAGACAATGGGCAAAAAGGTGCTTGCAGGTGGTTTTCCCCGCTGTCCCGGTGATGCCAATCTTCACTCCTCTCAGGCGAGAGGAGGCATGCTTTCCAAGGGTCAGGAGCGCCTCTTCTGTGCTGGGAACTACAAAAACCGTTGTCTCCGCATCCCCCTCCCACCGCTCCACCAGAACTCCTGAAGCACCCTGCTTTAGGGCGTCACCAATGAAAGTGTGGCCATCGACCCTCCTTCCCCGAAGGGCCACAAAAAGCTGCTCTTTTTGACACTTCCGAGAGTCAATCGCCACCCCCTCGAAATTCGTAGCCAGGACTCTAAGAACCTCTGCTTGGGTAACCTCTCTGATTTCCTCAAGGGTGAACCGCATCACGCCTCTCCTCCGGAAAGAGTAGCCGCCAGGCCACCTCGTAATCGTTGTGGGGAATGCTTCCTGTAGCATACACCTGGAAACGCTCGGGTCCCTTGCCGGCGAGGAATACCACATCTCCTTCCTGGGCAAGGGAAAGGGCAAGACGAATGGCCTCAACCCGATCAAGCACCACAAACCACTCCACGGGCTTTTCCCTGGCCACTTCTTCAATCCCCCAAACCGCGTCCTGTGCGGTCTGCAGGGGGTCTTCTCCCCGGGGGTTATCTGTGGTCACTATGCAGACATCGCTGAAAGCCGCCACCACCCTCCCCATCTGAGGGCGCTTGCTCCTATCCCGTTCCCCACCACACCCGAAGACGGTGATGAGACGGCGGGGTTTCAGTGCTTTTGCCGTCCTGAGAGCATGCTCCAGGCCATGCCAGTTATGGGCAAAGTCGACAATAACCCTGAAACCCTGGGGAGCTTCGATGACCTCCCACCTCCCCGGGACCCTCCGGGGATGACGAAGACCTTCCTGAACCGCTTCCTGACAGACCCCAAGGGCGAGACCTACAGCAAGCGCCCCAAGAGCGTTGTACACGTTATGCTTGCCTGGAAGAGGAAGGAAAACCTCAAAACGTCCCCAGGGTGTCAGTGCCCAGAAGGTGGAGGAAGAGTGATCCCACCGTACGCGAACCGCCTGAACCTCAAGCCCCTTGAGGAAGCCAAAACGCAAAAAAGGGACCCCTGAAGGACGAACCATGGCAAGAATGTGCTCGTCTTCTCCGTTGACAACGACAACCCTCGGGAAGGGCTTTGAGAGATTCTCCTCCACCATTTCTGCAAGCCTTTTTTTGCTCTGCCAGTAGTGCTCAAAGGTCCCGTGAAACTCGAGATGCTCCGGAACGATGTTGGTGAAGACGGCAGCATCGAAAAGGATACCCTCCACTCTTCCCAGCGCAAGGCCGTGAGAGGAAACCTCAAGAACTGCATGGCGAATCCCCAAGGTTTCCATCTCCCGAAGCGACCGGGCAAGGAAAAGGGACTCCATGGTGGTATTGGGGGGTTCCCACTCAAAAGGACCGACAATGTTCCGGGCTGTGGTCAGAAGGCCGCAGGGCATCCCGCCTTTTTCGAGGATGCTCTGAATCAGGAAGCAGGTCGTGGTCTTCCCATTCGTTCCCGTAACCCCAACGATACGCATTCTCCGAGAGGGGAAGCCGAAGAAAGCATGGGAAGCCAAAGCCAGGGCCTTCCGGCTCTGTTCCACACAGACCCAGGAGATGTCTTCTCCCAGGGCAAGGAAAGGCTCTTCCCTTTCCCCCACAAGGAGTCGAGCTCCCCGATCAACGGCCTCCCGGAGAAAAGCATGCCCGTCACAGGAGCTCCCCACAAGAGCAAAAAAGGCATATCCCGGACGGACGTCCTTTGAATGCTGCGTTATGCCCACGATTTCTTCTTCCCAATCCCTGATCCGGGCCTTCACGTAAGGGAAGCTCGAGAGGAACTCCCGAATCCTCAAAACGCCTCGACCTCCGCTCGCTCAGGAATAACTCCTCGATACCGGAGAATACGTTCCGCCACCTCCTGAAAGACCGGAGCCGCAATATCTCCACCGTAGTACTCTCCCTGGGGCTCATCAAGGACCACAAGGACTCCAAAGCGAGGGTCGGGAAGAGGGAAAAATCCTGCGAAAGAGGAATAGTACGCTCCTGGAATATACCGCCCACCCTGACCGGCTTTCTGTCCTGTTCCGGTCTTCCCCGCAATGCGGTACCCCACAACCTGTGCCTTCTTTCCCGTTCCCTCGGTCACCACTTTCTCCATCATGGAGAGCACAAGACGTGCCGTTTTCTCCGACACAACCCTCCGAACCGGGGAAGGAGGAAATACTTCAAGGGTGTTGCCCAACGCATCCGTTACTCTCTGCACAAGGCGCGGTCGCATGAGCACCCCCCCACTGGCAAGGCTCGAAAGAGCCACAAGGAGCTGCAGGGGTGTGACCATCATCTCCTGTCCTATAGGTATGGCACCGATGGAAAGCAAAGACCATTGTTCTGGCTGGCGCAAAAGGCCCCCCTCTTCTCCCGGAAGAGGGACACCCGTTCGTTCTCCCAAACCGAAACCTCTGAGATACCTGTAGAGTTTTTCTTTCCCCAGCCTCTGGGCTACGGAGATAATACCAACGTTACAGGAATTTATCAACACGTCTTCAAGTTTTTCTTGACCGTGAGCCTTGATGCACCGTATCCGGTGATTGTGCACGTACGTTGCCCCGGAGCAATAGAAAGTATCCCCCGGAGTGACCACCTTCTCCTCAAGGGCAGCTGCAAGCACTAAAGGTTTTACCGTCGAACCGGGCTCAATCACCATGTTGATGGCATAATTTCTCCAGGCTTCAGGGGGAAACTCCTGAAAACGACGATTATCAAAACCCGGACGGGAGGCCAGTGCAAGGATGTCCCCAGTCTTTGGATCGTTCACGATGATAACTCCTCGCTTGGCCTTTGTCCGTTCCATTGCCCGATCGAGTGCTTCTTCGGCGAAGAACTGTATTGTGGCATCGATGGTGAGATGCAGATTCCTCCCCTTTTCAGGGGGATGCAGGGTAACCGTCGTGGGGATTTCCTGCCCCAGAGCATCGCGTTCAAAAGTCACGTACCCGTCTTTCCCCCGAAGGAGGTCGTCGAACACATACTCCAGGCCTTCCAGACCTTTGCGATCTCTTCCCACAAACCCAAGCACGGCACTCAAAAGGGGTGCTTTAGGGTAGAAACGCCGGGTTTCCCGAACCCAGTACACTCCGTCCACCCGGGCCTCTCTCAGTGTGTTCCCCACCGACGACGGAACTCCTGCCCGGAGAACGACAAACGAGGTATGGGCAGATAGCCGCTCACGGAGCTTTTCTTCGTCCTCTCCAAGGAGGGATGCCAGCCGGGCCGCAGCTTGAGAGGGGTCGGGAACAGCCCGGGGACAGGCGTACACCGTCAGCATCTCAACATCCTTGGCCAGCACCTCTCCGTTCCGGTCAAAAATTTCTCCTCGGAGAGCAAGGAGTTCATCAAGGGTGAAACGACGAAGAACCTCCTCACGGTACAGGTGGTGGTTGAGAATCTGGAGATGGAAAAGGCGGAAAACCACTCCACCTAAGAGGAAGAAAAGCAGAGAACTCAAAAACGCGGCCCGCCGGATGAAACTCTGGGAAAGCATCGTCACTCTTTCCCGCGCTTTGACCCCGGATGGTAGGCAACGTGAGTCTCGCCCTCTTCTCTCCCAAGGACTTCCTTCCCCACCACCGCGTACACAACGCGTTCTGGGGGCACCATGCCCAAGCGTTGCTCAGCAATGGAACGGATGCGTTCAAGAGATGAAAGGGTAGCCACTTCAGACTCAAGGCGTTCCTTCTCCGCGGCAAGGTCTTCAAGCACTACCCTCTTTTGGGCTACGAGGAAACTTTTCTCAAGGACCAGAGCCTGCATGCCAAGATACAACATGGCTACTGAAAAGAAAAACAGCAATGCCCCTCCCCAAAGCCACCGCATTTGCCTCATGCTCTCCCCTCCAGAAAACTCACCTTCTCCGCAGCACGCAACCTGGCACTCCGGGCCCGGGGATTCCGCCGAACCTCTTCTGGTGAGGGAAACACGGGCTTTTTGGTCACCTCCTGAAGGGAAGAACTCTGTCGAAAGTGGCGCTTCACAAGACGGTCCTCAAGGGAGTGGTAGCTCAAAACCACCACCCGTCCTCCCTCTTCAAGAAGCTCGGGAAGCTGGACAAGAGCCCGCTCAAGCTCTCCAAGCTCGTCATTCACCACGATACGAAGGGCCAAAAACACCCGGGTTGCCGGATGAATCCTCCTTCGCGGGGCAACACGAGCGACGAGCTCCGAGAGTTCCGTTGTGGTTGTAATCGGTTTCTTTTTGCGGTAACGGACAATAGCCCGGGCAATACGACGAGCGTATTGTTCTTCCCCAAAACGAAAGAAAAGCTCCGCAAGCTCGTCCTCTGAAAGGGTATGGAGAAGGTCAAAGGCCGTTTTCCCCCACGATGTATCCATCCTCATGTCCAGAGGTCCCTCCCTGCGGAAACTGAATCCGCGCTCGCCTCGTTCAAGCTGCCATGAAGAAACCCCCAGGTCAAAAAGGATTCCCCGTACCCTCCGCAACCCAAAAAGGGCAAGAACGTCCCTGAGACGAGAAAACCGTTCGTGAACGAGGCGTACTCGTGAGGCAAAGGGCGCAAGGGTCTTGCGCGCCACGTCCAGGGCTTCTTCGTCGCGATCAATTCCCACGAGCATCGACGATGGTCCCAGGCGCTCAAGGATGGCTCTGGCATGCCCACCTCCGCCCACAGTAGCATCCACGTAGACTCCTTCTCCCCGGAGGAGAAAATAGCACACCTCTTCCACCATGACCGGCTCGTGGAAGAACACCGTCATATTCCCGTATCCACAATGTGTTCAGAAATTTCGGCAAAACGTTCCTCAACCGCGCTCACGTACTCCCGCCACTGCTCTTCTCCCCAGATTTCAACCCGCGTTCCCACGCCGATGAGTATCACCTTGCGCCCGATACGGGCATACTCGCGAAGATACGCCGGCAACGCTATACGACCCTGAGCGTCCAGGGTGGTTACGGCTACCGTAGAGAGGAAGAGGCGGGCAAAATCCCGGGTTTCCTTCCTGGTAAGGGAAAGAGAGGCAATTTTCGCGTAGAGGCTACTCCAGGAGTCTTCGGGGTAGAGGAAAATGCACCGCTCGATGCCCCGGGAAAGGTACACCTTTTCCCCAAGCTTTTCCCGGAAAGCACTGGGAACAATGATACGCCCCTTTTCGTCGACCCCATGGGCGTACTGCCCGACGAACACACCCCTCCCCCTTCCTCCACTTTGCTCCCCTGAAAACCACTCTACTATACACCCCAGGGAGGGGGAATTGAACACCTGTTTTACAAACGCTCGTCATTGCCGGAGAGAGTGATTCCGCGCCCCTTTTCCCCCGAAAGGGCAAGAAGCAACTCCTCCCACCGGGGAGAGGCCATCCAAAACAGTGTCACTCGCTGGCCGATTTCTGAAAGCCCATGGGCATCAGAGAAAGAGACCAGGGGATATCCGGAAAGGGTAAAACGTTCCTGAGTTTCTTCCGGAGAACAAGCGGGAGAGATTTCAAGGGCCTTGACCGGAAGTGCAGGAGGAAGAAAACCAAGCTGGGAAAAGACGCTATACGCTTTCCGATCAACATGGGCAAGCACCGCCACACCCTGATGGCGTTCTACCTCCTCCACCACGTCCTCGAGGGAAAGAGCCACCGGGACCGTAAGGAGAGAGGCCTTTCTGGCAACAATGTTGCCTTCCTCACCGATAACCCACTCCTCTCCCCATACCTCTGCGTCAAGCGGAAAAGTGAGAAGATGTTCCTCTACGAGGTGGTTGAAAGCCAGAAGGTGGTCAAGAGTAGGAAAATAGGCGAGGAGATGTACCTCTTCTCTGGTCTCCACCTCTATACCGGGAATGACCCAGAGCCCGAACCTCTCCCCAAGGGAGAGCGTCACCGCAACGTTGTCGCAGGCATTGTGATCGGTTACCGCGATGCAATCAAGGCCCTTCTCTAAGGCCTCAAGAACAATACAGTGTGGAAGCATGTCTCGCCGGGCACAGGGAGATAGGACAGTGTGGATATGGAGGTCTGCGGTAAATGCTCTAATGCTCACGGCGCTTTTTCCCCGGTATTCCCAGAGCCGAAAGGCGGGCCACCGCCTCAAAAGCACTCAGAGGAGTCCGGAGCACCGTGATGCCCTCTTTCTGAGCACGGTCAAGAGTTTCCTTGTCCACATCGTAGTTGTTGACCACCACCACACAAGGAATGCCGACGAGAATGGCAACGGCGATAACATTTGGGTGGGACTGTACGGTTACCCAGACACTGTCCTCAACCGCGTGGGCAATACAGTCACTGAGGAGGTCCCCACAGTATCCTCCCCTGACCTCTCTTTCCATATCTCCAGCCACAAGCACCGTTGCCTCAAGGGGTTCCACGAGATCTCGAATCTTGACTGCCAATGTCCTCCCTCCTCTTCCCCGCCATGGTCTGTGGTACCCGGCTTGCCAGGGCATAGATTTCTCGAGCCAACTCGAGCATGTTGTCGCGAAGGAGGAATGGACAGTCCACTTCTTCGGCTTTCCCCTGAACGACATCCTCTGCTAGAGCCCGACACGTCGGCGAGCCACAGGCACCGCAGTCCAATCCCGGCAAGAGCTCAAGGAGTTTCTCTATCTGCTGGTACTTCTCCATAGCTCGCTGGAAATTCCGATCGAGCTTCAGAACCTCCTTGGCTTCGTAAGCCCGTTCCCGGACGAAAACGCCCGCTTTCCGCCACGCTTCCATTTCCTCCTCGCTCCACGGTCGGAACACACTGTATTTCTTCAGGAGATGGTTCACGTTGACTTTGGCGATAAAGGGATTCTGTACCGCCAAGACCCCTCCCACACATCCACCAACACAGGCCTGGGCCTCGCAGTACACCACTCCCCTGAGCTCCCCCATTTCGATTTTCTCAAAGACCGAGATCACGTTGTGAATGCCATCAACAGCCATGTATTCCCCTTCGCCAAGAGACTCCTGTTCCCCCCCAGACCGGGCCCATCCGATACCCCGAAATCCGGCAATCTGAAGCTCTGGTCTGTCCTCCACAAGGTGGAGTTCATTCATGAGCCGGGTGTAGACACTGGCCATGGAGATGGCCCCATCGATTCTCCCCAGACCTTCTCCGCTCTGGTGAACTTCCGTTACTTTTGCCGGACAGGGAGTGACGAAGAAAACCCCCACTTCCTCCGGGTGGTACCCCCTCTCGAGAGCTCGGAGACGGGCAATTTTCGCCGCCACGCCAAGAGGCGAGTCAAGGGGAAGGAGATTATCAAGAAGGGAAGGAAATTTGACCTCCACAAGACGAACGACGGCAGGACATGCCGAGGATATCACCGGCAGGATCAAGTCCTTTTTCCCCAGAAACCTCGCAATTTCCGCTGAGAGGATTTCTGCTCCCCGGGCAACCTCAAAGACTTCATGGAACCCCAGACGCAAAAGGCCGTTGAGAACCTTCCCCAGAGGAATGGTGAATTTGAACTGGGCATAGAAAGCCGGTGCGGGGAGTGCAACCCGGTAACGGAACCTTTGAATGGCCTCGAGAGGGTCTGTCTGAGCGTACTTGGCGTGATTCGGGCAGGTTCGTATGCATTCCCCACAGTCAATGCACCGCTCTTCATCGATGCGGGCCTTCCCACCCTTGACCCGAATCGCCTCCGTAGGGCAGCGCCGGATGCAGTGCGTGCATCCCTTGCATTTTTCTTCATCGAGAACTACCGAATGGTAGACCTCCACGTGCTTTCTCCACCTCAGGAATCCTTCAAGAAAAAGTCCATGACCACTTTCGTCCCTTCACCGACACGGGTGTCAATCTCAAGGCGGTCGGAACACTTTTTCATGTTCGAGAGTCCGTACCCCGCCCCAAAGCCCATCTCGCGAATATGGGGGGGCGCAGTGGAGTACCCTTCCTGGAAGGCAAGCTCAAGGTCAGGAATTCCTGGGCCCTCATCGTCCACCTCAATGTGGATATGCCGCGGGAAAATCCAGGCCCGAAAAATCCCCCGGAAAGCGTGAATCACCACGTTCATCTCTGCCTCATAGGCAGCAATCACCACTCGGCGACTGAAAGCCGCAGGAAAGCCAATCTGCTGGAGAATCCTCTTGAGCTCACTGGATACATCCCCAGCACTCTGGAAATCCCCTCCTGTGATTCTGCGCTCGATTTCGATAAGGGGTTTCTCATCGGTCATTCCACTTCGCTGCAGCCCCGAAGCCCCCGCATGTACAACCTTCCACAGGCCTCATACATGGGGAGCTTCGTGGCCAAGAGGGGAATCTTCTTCATGACCGCAAGTTCAACGGTCGCTGGTTCAGGGCGTTTTCCACGCACAAACACCACGCCGATGAGATCGCTCATCTCCGCGGTACGAATCACCTGAGGGTTCGTAAGACCCGTAAGGAGCAGAGAGTTCTCCTTTGTGAAGGCCAGAACATCGCTCAAAAGGTCGCTCCCGCAAGCCGACCTCGGTTCCCGGTCAAGAAGGTCCTCACACGCCAGGACTTCAGCCTCAAGAATTTCTCTGACCTCCCGAAGTGTCATGGTGACTCCCCTTTCACTTTCCCGCAAAACACTCAATGCCCTGAGACCGGAGTCGAGCCGCTGCCTTCTTAGCCTCCTCAAGGGAAGAAAAGCCGTACACCCTCACCCGGTACATCCCTGAAACGCGCTCGATCGTAGCGGTGTACCCAAACCGCCGGAGCGTCTCCACCATTGCCCGGGCGTTTTTCTCCTGGGAAAACGCTCCCGCCTGAAGAAAAGCCTGACCCCCCGCAGGAGGAGGGGTTTCCTTGCGGATTTCTCGGGGCGGTTGCAGCTTTTCCTGCACTTCCGCGGATTTTTCCCGGTCCTCTTGTACAGGAGGTGGAGAGGGAATCTCTTCCGTAATCCCGATGGGAGAGGACTGGGGGAATTCCTGCGCCCACTGTTCAAGAGGCGAAATGGGAACAACCTCCTCTTTCTCCACAACCTCAACAAGGGAGGGGATTTCTCTGGTCACAAGAAGCTCCGCATAACGGTCGAGATCCCCACGGGCCATAAAGAAGGCAAAGACCACCACCAAAACCGCGCCCAAAAGGACAATGAGCGTCTCCACCGGGTCTTTCCGCCGCAAAGGCATCGGCAGTTTCATCGGATACCCCCAAGGAGTCGCTTAAGCCGCTCAGTTTCTTCCCGCACTTCTCTGTACCGTTCCCTTTCCTGCTCCACGACCTCCTGAGGAGCACGGATAAGGAAATTCTCGTTCTGGAGCTTCTTCTTAAGCCGCTCCAGATCCCCCTCAAGATCCGTGAGCTTTTTCAGAAGGCGCTGAGCTTCTTTCTCAAGGTCCACAACGCCCTCCACAAGGAAGAGCACGTCCACACCCCGTACCCGACCTAAGGCCACCTGGCCCGGCCGAAAGAGGTGCTTCCCAATCCGTTCCACACGGCATTTCGCAAGTTGCTCGACATATCGCCTTGTGGAAGACAGAAGACGCACGGTATCGTCCTCTTCACAGCTCAGCCATACCACACCTTCCACTGAGGGAGAAATGTTGAGCTCCGCCCGCAGGTACCGGATTTCACGGATGAGTTCCTGGAGAAAGGCAACATTGCGCTCTGCGTCCTCGCTGATCCATTGAGTGTCCTCCCGTGGCCAGGGAGCAATCATGATGCTCTCTGCCGCTTTGTAGGGGGCTGGGAGGTACTGCCAGATCTCCTCAGTCACAAAGGGGATAACGGGATGGAGGAGGCGCAGAAGGCCGCTCAAGACCGAGAGGAGAACGTTCTGTGTAGCTTTTCGCTTATTCTCCCCTCCCCGGTAGAGGTCTTCCTTGCTCCATTCCACATACCAGTCGCAGTATTCACTCCAGACAAAATCATAGAGGAGCTGAACAAAATCCCCAAACTCCAGGGCTTCAAGCTGTTCCGTGGCCGAACGGAGCACCTTTTGAAAGCGGGAGAGAATCCACCGGTCTTTGAGGTCGAGTTCTCCCGCCTCAAGGGGAAGGAAAGAATATCCTTCGAGGTTCATCAGGACAAAACGGGAAGCGTTCCAGAGCTTGTTCACGAAGGTTCGTGCTGCTTCTATCCTCTTCAGGGAAAGGTGAATGTCCCGCCCCTGAACCGTAAGCCAGGCCAGGGCAAAACGCAGGGCATCGCTTCCGTATTTCTCGACAACTTCCAGAGGATCGATGGCGTTTCCCAGGGATTTGCTCATCTTCCGCCCTGCCTCGTCCCGCACAAGAGGCGTGATGTATACCTTGCGGAAGGGGACCTCTCCCATGAACTTGAGGCCCATCATAATCATCCGGGCCACCCAGAAGAAGATGATGTCAAAACCCGTGACCAAAAGCGAGGTCGGGTAAAAGCGGTTGAGGTCCTCGGTCCTTTCAGGCCAGCCCAGTGTTGAGAAGGGCCAGAGGGCAGAACTGAACCAGGTGTCGAGAACGTCCTCATCCTGCACAACCGCACCGTTACACCTGGGACAGCTCAAAGGCGTCTCCCGATGGGCAAAAACATATCCACAGGACTGACAGTAGAATACCGGAATTCGGTGACCCCACCAGATTTGTCGGGAAATGCACCAGTCCTTGATGTTCTCCATCCATTCGAAGTAGACCCTGGTCCAGCGCTCCGGGACAAAAACAACCTGTCCTTCCAGAACCGCCTGGATTGCAGGACGGGCGAGCTCCTTCATCCGGACAAACCACTGCCGGGACACGAGAGGCTCGATCACCACCCCGCAGCGGTAACAATGCCCGACGGCATGGCGATGTTCTTCGACCTTCTCCAGAAGACCCTTTTCCTCAAGGGCTCGAAGTACCTCTTCCCGAGCCGCCTCCCGGGAAAGCCCCGCGAACGGTCCTGCATCCCCGGTCATCACGCCCCTGGTGTCAATAACCCGAACAACCGGGAGATTGTGCCGTCGCCCCAGCTCAAAATCGTGAGGGTCATGACCTGGAGTAACCTTGAGGACACCGGTGCCGAACTCACGATCCACATACTCATCGGCAATAACAGGGATCTCCCGGTCCAAAAGCGGGAGGCGAGCCCTCTTCCCGACAACATGCCGGTACCTCGGGTCTTCAGGATGAACCGCCAGGGCCACGTCCCCAAGAAGGGTCTCAGGACGTGTGGTGGCCACAACCAGAAAACCCGTTCCATCAACGAGGGGATAGCGAATGTAGTAGAGTCTTCCGGGGATTTCCCGATACTCCACCTCGATATCCGCAAGGGCCGTCTCGCAACGGGGACACCAGTTGACGATGTACTCACCCTGGTAAATCAAGCCCTCTTCAAAAAGCCGCACGAAGACTTCTCGTACTGCCCGGGAAAGACCAGCATCCATCGTGAATCGTTCCCGGGTCCAGTCACACGAGGCTCCCATACGCTTGAGCTGTTGTACGATTCTTGCATGGTACGTCTCTTTCCACTCCCAGACCCGCTCCAGGAACTTCTCCCGCCCCAGATCGTGGCGGCTGAGACCCTCTTTGGCAAGCTGCCGCTCAACGACGTTTTGTGTGGCAATCCCTGCATGGTCTGTGCCGGGAAGCCAGAGGGCTGCGTACCCCTGCATGCGCTTTGCCCGGATAACAATATCCTGAAGGGTGAGATTCAAAGCATGGCCCATGTGGAGATGCCCCGTCACATTTGGGGGAGGAATAACAATGGAAAAAGGAGGTTTCTGAGGGTCCGGAGAAGGAATAAAGTAGCCGTTCTTTTCCCAGAACTCGTACCACTTTTCTTCTACCGCCTGAGCTTCAAAGACCGGTGGAAGGGTAACAGACTTCTCCATGGCACCTCACGCGAGCTTCTCTTCCCGAGTCTCCCTGAGAAAGAGGAGATTCTCACCCTTTACAAAGGCCTCGTTGATGACAACTTTTTTGATATCCCTCCGTGAGGGGATTTCAAACATGAGGTCAGTCATGAGCCGTTCCATAATTGCCCGAAGCCCACGGGCACCGGTACCTTTGGCCAGGGCCTCACGGGCAATGAGTCGCAAGGCTCCCTCGGTGAAGATGAGCTCCACACCCTCCATTTCGAAAAGTTTCTGATACTGCCGGACGAGGCTATTTCTGGGCTCGGTGAGGATGCGTACCAGGTCATCTTCGGTGAGAGGGTCAAGGGCACAGATAATCGGTACCCTGCCAATGAACTCGGGAATCATGCCGAACTTCAGAAGGTCTTCTGGTTGCACTTCGTGGAGGATATTCCGAGAGAGTTCCTTTTCAGAAAGGCTCTCACGGGCACCAAAACCGATTTTCCGGTCCTTCAAACGATTTTCGATAATGCGCTCAAGGCCCACAAAGGCACCACCGCAGATGAAGAGGATATTCTCGGTGTTCACCTGGATGAA
>JAPWUU010000144.1 GCA_028275365.1 Candidatus Caldatribacterium sp. | reverse complement strand
GGTGTACATCCCGGGAGGAGAATTCCACCGAGCCGAAAATCCCTTTGACCTTCCTCTGGAGTACGTCTGGGTCACGGTGAAAAAGGAAGGCTGACATGAGGAAAGCTGTTCTTGTCGTTGATGTCGGTACCGAGAGTGTCCGGGCAGCTTTAGTCGACGAAGAAGGCAAGATCCTCGCGCTGGAGAGCAGGGGTCTTGAGTTCTTCTCCCCCTCTCCTGGCTGGGCCGAGCAGAGCCCTGAGGAGTGGTTCTCTGCAGCCTGTGCGTGCATGCAGGGGGTCCTGGGAAAGGGTGCAGGGGTCGAAATCCTTGCCCTGGGGGTCAGCGCACAGATGCATGCCGTTGTCCCGGTGGATCGAGAGGGAAGGCTTCTTTTGCCCCGGGTGCCGATATGGTGTGACAAGCGCTCGAGCGAAATCTGCAGGCGGATCCATGAGGTTCTTCCCCCAAAGGAGCAGATAGAGCGGACGGCCAATCTCCTCATTCCCAACTGGTTGGCTCCCAAAATGTGCTGGATTCGGGAGCACCTCCCGGAAATTTACGCCAAAACCTCCCGGTTCCTCACCGCAAAGGACTACCTCAATTTCCGTTTCACCGGAACGCAGTACATCGATTTTTCCGAAGCTTCAGGGTCTTTCCTTTTCTCCTGGAGGCGTCGAACCTGGGATATGGATCTCGTGAAGCTCTTCGCCATCGATGGAGAGAAACTCCCTCCCATCGTTTCCTCCTCCTTTGTGGTGGGTGGTCTCAGGAAAGATGTAGCTACCTCTCTTTCCCTTCCTGAGGGACTTCCTGTGGTGTGCGGTGCGGGGGATATGCTGTGTTTGCTCCTTGGCGGAGGGATGGTCGAGAAAGGGCGCTCCTGCGATGTTACCGGTACGGCAGCCGATGTCTCTGTGTACCTCGCGGAGCCGCTCCTCTCTCCGCGCCTCATGAATCTCCACCATGCGGTGGACGGGTGGATTAGCTTTGGGATTCTTGACAGTGGCGGAGGGAGCATGAAGTGGCTTCGTGATGCTTTGTACACTTTTCGTGGACAACCCGTCTCCTATGCCTGGATTGACGAGGAGGCGAAAGCAACCCCTCCTGGAGCGGAAGGCCTCCTCTTTTTCCCCTATCTCCTGGGAGAGCGACTCTTTGGTTCTCCCTGGGCGAGGGGGGTCTTTTTCGGCATCCTCCCCCAGCACCACCGGGGCCACTTTGCCCGGGCGGTGATGGAGGGGGTGTGTTTTGACCTGAAGATGAGCCTTGAGGAAATTGAGCGGTTGAGGGGACAACCTCTGCAGGAGATCCACGCCATAGGTGGGGGGGCAAAGAGCGCCCTGTGGTGCCAGATAAAAGCCGATATCTACGAGAAACCCGTTGTGACCCTCAAGGAGACTGAGGGGGGCATTATGGGAGCGGCGATGCTTGCGTTTTCCGGGGTGACGGGGGAGACGGTCTCTTCCTTGGGAAGGCGATGGCTCCATGTGGACCGGAAGTTCATCCCCGCACCGGAGCATCAGGCGGTGTACCGCAAGCAGTACGCACTCTTTCGGGAGTTCCACGATCTCTTTCAGGTAGCCTTTGAACGGTATCGAAAGGAGGCATAGCGGTGCTTCTGTACCATTCCTTCATCAACGGCCAGTGGGAAGAAGGAGAGGGGTTCATAGAGGTTGTCGACCCATCCAGTGGGGAGGTTTTTGCCGCAGTTTCAAAAGTCACCCCAAAGCAACTCCGTCAAGCTATTGAAGGGGCCCATCAGGCTTTCCGGTCCTGGTCGAAGAGACTTCCCGTGGAGCGAACCCGGCTTCTTTTGAAGGCAGCGGATCTCGTCCGATCACGGGCGAAAGACATTGCAACCCTCCTTGCTCGGGAGCAGGGAAAAGCCTTTCCTGACGCTGAGCGAGAAGTCCTTGGGGCGGCCGACTGCCTCGAGTACTATGCCTGCCTGGGAATGAACATCCTCGGGGAAATTCCTCCTTCCAATGCCCCGAAGCTCCGGAGTTTTGCCATCCGCCAGCCTGTTGGCGTGGTCTTTGCCGTGGCGGCCTGGAATTACCCCGTTAGCCTTATTTCCTGGAAAGTTGCTCCGGCCCTTGCTGCGGGTTGTACGATGATTGTGAAACCCTCGCGCGAGACCCCTCTCTCCACGATAGAATTCGTCCGGGCCTGTAACGATGCCGGACTCCCTGAAGGGGTGCTCAACGTGGTGAGTGGAGACAACACCCTCATCAGTGAGGAAATTTTCTCTAACCCCCTGGTGCGCCTTGTCGCACTCACGGGGTCCACGGCCACAGGAAAGGAGTTCATTCGGGCTTCGGCAAAAACGGTGAAACGCCTCGTTCTTGAGCTTGGAGGGCATTCACCCTTCATTGTTTTCGGTGATGCCAATTTCGACCGGGCAGTGAAAGACGGCGTACGACGGGCTTTCCGCAATGCTGGGCAAATCTGCAACTCGGTGAACCGGATTTTTGTTGAAGAACCCATAAAGGAAAAGTACGTCGAAGCTTTTGTGGCGGAAACGAGGAAACTCCGCCTCGGAGGAGCCTTTGACACTCCTGTTCCTGACGTGGGACCCATGGTGAACGAGGCAGGGGTGCGGAGGATGGAAGAATTTGTGAGGGATGCCATGGAGAAGGGAGCCAGGATCCTCTGTGGGGGGAAACGGCCTTCTGACCCTCGCCTGGCAAAGGGATTTTACTTCGAACCTACGGTGGTTGTGGACGTGACCCCCGGGATGAAACTCATGCAGGAGGAACCCTTTGGTCCCATTGTGGGGATTGACTCCTTCAGGACCATCGACGAGGCCATAGAGAAAGCCAACAGCGTCCCTTATGGTCTTGTGGCCTATGTGTACACCGAAGATGTCCGGAAAGCCTTCTACGTTGCCGAAAACCTCGAGTGGGGCTCCGTGGCCATCAACAACATCAATCCCGATAGTCTCTACGCCCCCTATCCGGGCTGGAAAGAGAGCGGCCTGGGGGTGGAGCTTGGCTGGCATGGCCTTGAGGAGTACCTTGAGTGGAAGCATA
>JAPWUU010000143.1 GCA_028275365.1 Candidatus Caldatribacterium sp. | reverse complement strand
TACCCCTCGTCCACAAGGACCGCCCTGGCTCCCAGGAAGAGTTTGTCGGCGTAGTAATTCCGCACCGCATTCTCCGCCTGAGGCCCGACAAAGGAGAAGGAGAGCGGGTGAAGGGTCCCACCGGTGGCAATGATGTTGCAATTGGGCTGTCTCGCCAGGCTCACGCAGATATCGAGAGAACTCGTGAGAATGGTCACCCGCCTGGCAGGGTCGATGTTCCGGGCAACCTGGAGGGCCGTGGTGCTGGCATCGAAAATCACCGAGTCTCCGTCTTCGATGATTTTTGCCGCCTCTTTTCCTATGGCCTCCTTCACCTCACGGTTCGTGATCTCCCGAAGCTCCACCGGAATCTCGACGTTGCTCGTCTTCACCCGGGAGGCTCCCCCGTAAATCCGGCGGAGGAGCCCCTGCTTTTCGAGGACCCTCAGGTCCTGGCGGACCGTATCCTCGCTGACCCCAAACATCTCCGCAAGCTCTCTCACCGTGAGGGTCCTGCGGACTCCCAGAGCCTCGAGGATTTTGAGCCGCCGTTCCTCAGCAATGAGCCCTGTTCTTTTCGGCATAGGTCACGACCCCGCCGGCCGCCGCTTTCGGGTAGCAAGGAGGTTAGGGAACATCACCACACAGATGAGAACAATCCCGATGATGACCATCATGACCTGGCCCGGGACGTTCCGGAGGCCCATCCCGTAGCGAAGCAACCGCATGAGAACGAGAGCAAGGCAGGCCCCCGCAATGCTCCCTTTCCCTCCCGAGGGACTTGCACCCCCGAGGACGGCAATGGCGATGACCTCAAGCTCATACCCCGTGGCCACATTGGGCCGGGAACTGCCGAGCTTTGAGGTGAGAAAAATGGCCGCCACCCCTGCCATGAGCCCGTTCAGCGTGAACAGGGTGTGGCGAATCCTGGCCACAGGAATTCCGGAAAAGACGGCCGCTGTTTTATTGGTCCCGATGGCGAAGACCTTCCGCCCAAAGGAAGTCCGGTGGAGCACAAGACCGTACACCAGGGCACAGGCCAGAAAGGCCACAAGGATAAAGGGGATTCCAGTCCCCCCGATGTCTCCCCAGGCAAGGTAGGAGTACCAGGAGGGGAAACCGCCGACGGCCCTGTCCCCAAGAAGGATATACGCAATACCCCGGTACAGGGAAAACCCGGCGAGCGTCACGATGATGGCTGAGAGGTTCGGAACCCGGGAGATGAGAAGACCATTGAGGTACCCGCATCCTGTCCCGACCCCCAGGGCCACAAGCATCGCAAGCCCCATGGGCAACCCCGCCTTATAGGACAGGGACATGAGCACGGAAGCAAGCGCCACGATGGAAGCCACAGAGACGTCGATATCCCCGGCAACGAGGACAAAGACCATGGGGAGCACCATGAACCCGGCCTCAAGGAAAACAGAGAGCGCGCTCATCAGGCTGGTGTAACGGAGGAAATGCGGCGAGATGCGGCTATTTACGAGAAACGTTCCTGCGATGAGCACAAGCAGAAGCCATTCCCAGCGAAATGCCAAAGTCCGTACCCGCTGTACCCGAACGGTCTCAAGCGCCATAGCGCACCATCCTCAGTTCCTCACGCTGCCTCAGCTGTGTTCGCTCGATATTTCGGGCAACGGCAACATTGACGAGAGCAGCCACGAGGATGATCATTCCCTGCAGGGCCATCTTCCAGAAAGGAGAAACCCGAATCATGGGGAGGGCGTTGTTGATGATACCGATGGTGATTGACCCAAGCAAAACCCCGGGGATGGTCCCAGCCCCCCCGGAAATGCTCACCCCCCCGAGCACGCAGGCAGCGACAACCGTAAGGACGAATCCTGCCGCCGTGTCGTTCTGGGCAGAAGCATACCGGGCCACCCACATCACACCGCCAAGACCAGAAAGCGCTCCTGAGAGCGTATACACAAGCCAGGTGATGAATGCGGTGTTGATGCCGATGATGCGGGCGGCTTCGAGGTTGCTCCCCACGGCGTAGATTTCCCGCCCTGTACGGGTATGGGCGGTAAAGTAGTAGAAGATGACATACACCACAAGGGCGATGACGATGAGGTTGGAAAACCCCAGGTCCCTCCCCGTTGCCAGGGCCTTGAAGGACTCGGGCATTTCGTGCGCATCAATCCACTCACCCTTGCTGACGATAAAGGTAATCCCCCGGTAGATGTACATCATGCTCAGGGTGGCAATGATGGGCAACACCCTCCCCCGGGAAACGACAAGACCGGTAACCGACCCAAGAAGGCCTCCAAAACAGAGACCGAAGACAAGCATAAGGAGAGGCGAAAGATACGGGTGGTCCTTGATGATGATTCCCGTCACCATCCCCGTCAGGGCAAGAACGGACTCTGCCGAGAGGTCAATGCCCCCTGTCACGAGGACCAGCATCATCCCCACGGCCACAACAAGAAGCGCCGCAGTATCGACGAGCATATCGTGGATGTTGCCCCAGGTGAGGAACCTGGGGTTGCGGATGCCAATGAGGACCGAGAGGACAAGGATGAAAACGATAATCCCGAATTCCCGAAGACCTCGAACTCCAGAGGCAAAGCGCAAAAGCCCCCGCTTAGATTCCATGACCAGTACCCACCACCTCTTGGGTTTTCCGGAACCGACCCCGGTCAATGTTGACGGCCATCTCCATGAGTTTCTCCTGGGTTGCCTCCTCACGGGTGAGGATTCCACTCACCCGCCCCTCGCACATCACGAGAATCCGGTCGCTCATCCCAAGGATTTCAGGCATCTCCGAGGAAATCATGAGAATCCCGAACCCTTCCCTGGCGAGGTCCGACATAATCTGGTGAATGGCAGCCTTCGCCCCCACATCCACCCCGTGGGTCGGCTCATCGAGAATGAGAATGCGCAACCTCGCCGCAAGGAGCTTAGCCACCACAACCTTCTGCTGATTCCCTCCAGAAAGCGAGCTCACCGGATGGAAAATGGTGGGAGCCTTAATCTGCAAAAGCTCGAGCATCTTCGTGGCAACCTCGTATTCCCGCTCGGGGCAGAGCCAGCCACGTCTTGTGAGCTCGTCTAAG
>JAPWUU010000142.1 GCA_028275365.1 Candidatus Caldatribacterium sp. | reverse complement strand
ACAAACTCATGCCCGATGACTCGGGGGTAAGTGGCCACCGGGGAGGTTCCATGGTAGATGTGGAGGTCTGTGCCACAGATGCCTCCTGCCCGTACTCGTACGAGAACCCCGTCTTCTTGCCCAAGATGGGGAACCTCCCGCTCTTCCACCGTGAGTACCCCCGGCCGGGGCACCACCACGGCTTTCATCCTCTCACCTCCTAACGCAAAAGACCCGGCAGCGTCAGACTCAGCGGAGGGCAGTAGCTCACAAGGAACAATACCGCAAGAAGAACGAGAAGGAAAGGGATGTTGGCCTTCACCAGGTCTCCCAGGGAAATTCTGGCGATGTTCGCCGCCACGAAAAGGCACACCCCCACCGGAGGTGTGGTCAAACCGATGATGAGGTTCAAAACCACCATGACGGCAAAATGAATGGGGTCCATGCCAATCTTCATGGCCACAGGAAGAAGAACTGGGACAAAGATCACGAGCGCTGCCACCGTCTCCATGAAACACCCCACAAAAAGGAGGATGGCGTTGATGAGGAGGATAACCACGAAGGGATTGGTGGAAATGCTCAGAATCCCCTGGGCCACAAGCTGGGGAATTCTCTCGGTGGTGATAATCCAGGCAAAAAGGCGGGCCAGACCCACAAGCACCATCACCGAAGTCGTCATCCGGACCGACTCTATGACAATCCTGGGGATATCGCCGGGTTTGAGCTCCCGGTACACCAGAATCCCCACAAGAAGAGCATACACCACGGCCACAACTGAAGCTTCGGTGGGCGTGAAAATCCCCCCAAGAATGCCCGCAAGAATAAGGACAACCATTCCCAAAGCCCAGGAAGCGTCAAGAAACGTCCTGAAGACGGCCCGGAGGGAAAGTCGTTCCTCTTTCGGGTAGTTCCTCTTCACCGAGAGATAGTAGGTGATGGCCATAAGGGAAAATCCGAGAATCACTCCAGGGATGGCCCCGGCCAGGAAAAGACGCGTGACGGATAACCCCGTGAGGGTCCCCACGATAATCATAGGGACGCTTGGAGGGATGATAGGACCAACGGTGGAGGATGAGGCTGTAACCGCCGCGGAAAAGTCAGCGTCGTACCCTTCTTCCTTCATCGCCGGGATGAGAATTGCCCCAATGCTCGCGGTATCGGCAAGTGCCGTTCCCGATATTCCGGCAAAAATCATGGAGGCCGCCACATTGGCTAGAGCCAGTCCCCCGCGAATATGCCCCACGATGGCGTTGGAGAAATTGATGATGCGCCGTGTTATCCCCGCCGTATTCATGAGATTCCCCGCCACGATGAAAGCAGGGATGCAGAGAAGGACAAAGGAATCAATCCCCGAGTACATCTTCTGTGGAATGATGCTCAGAGGAACACCCTTAACGAGGAGGTAGAATAGCGAAGAAACCCCCAGAGAAAAGGCTACGGGGAACCCCAAAAGCAAAAGGACCACAAAGGAGAGAAAGAGAAAAAGCGCCATCACCTGGCATCACTCCTCTTTCTGAAAACAAGAACCCCCTGTCGAAAAGCGTAAAGGGCGAGGAAAAAGGAAACGACAACCATACTGGCATAGGCGAAGACCATGGGAATACGCATGGTCGGCGACATCTGTAAAAGCCCAAGCCGGGCAAACTGGAGGCTGTACCAGAAAACCGTGAGGAAGAACCCTCCCGTGACAAGGCTGAAAGCGGCCTGGAGCCCCCTTGCTACTTTGCGGGGGAAGCGGCGGATCAGGAAATCGACGCTCACAAACTCTCCTCGCTTCAGCGCGCAGGGAGCCCCAAGAGCCACAACCCAGATAAAAAGGAACCTCGAGGTCTCCTCAGTCCAGGAGAACACGATGAAAGGAAGGAAAAACCTTGTGGTAACGCTCAGCATCACCACGCCGACGAGCGCCAGAAAGGCCACCATCATTCCTGTAGCCAGAATCGCCTCGAGAGGATCCCGCTTTTCCATTGCACTCCCTCCAAAAAAGAAAGCCCCGGCAGGAAACTGCCGAGGCTTCCCACATGCCATCCCCCACCACCCGGATTCCTACTCAAGTTCCTGGATACGCTTATAGAGGGCTGCCTGTTCGGGGGTGAGAACTTTCTCCACCGCCTCGGACATAATCCTCCGGAAAGCCTCCTTGTCCACGTCAGAATTGATTACCATGCCCTTTTCGATGAGCTTCTGCTTAAACATGGGGATTTCCTGCCAGAAAAGGAGATCTGCATACTGCTGGGCTTCCCGGGCTGCTTCGAGAACGGCATCCTGGAGATTTTTGGGAAGGGACTCAAACTGCTTTTTCCCCAGAACCACCCAGACCCAGCCGATGACGTGCTCAGTCTCGTTTACGTACTTCTGAACCTCGTAGAGACTGGCGTTGTAGATGAGGTCGTAAGGGTTTTCCTGGGCATCAATGACTCCCTGTTGCAGGGCAGTGAAGACCTCGCTGAAGGCCATAACCTGTGGGCTTGCCCCCACCGCCTTCCAGGCCTCCACGAAAAGCGGAACGTTGGGTAGACGAAGCCGGAGCCCCCGCACATCTTCCGGTCTGTGGACGGGTTTGTTGGAGGTGAGATTCCGGGGTGCTCGGATGTGGTAGTAGAGAGGAATCACGCCGACTTTCTCAATGATTTCCTGACGAATCTCATGGCCGATGTCACTATTTATGGCCTTCACCATGTGGTCGATGGATTTAAAGGCATAGGGTGCAGCAATGAGCGCGGCTTTGGGTGCCCAGTTCTGCATGGATTCTCCAGAAATAGTGAGGTCTGCGGTACCAGCCTGAATCATGGTGAGGACCTCGATTTCCTTCCCCAGCTGTTCATTGGGGTAAATCACAATCTCGATTTCGCCGTTCGTCTTTTCCTTCACGAGCTCAGCGAATTTTACCGCAGTGCGGTGCCACATGTGTTCTTCGTTCACCAGGTGTCCGAACTTCCAGACGATTTTGGCCTCCGCACCGAAAACACACACCCCAAAAACCCCAAGGAGCACCACGAGGAAGATAAGAGAGAAACGGCGCATACCTCTACCTCCCCTCTTTTGTATGCTACCATGTTAGCATTCTGAAAGAGAGGAGTCA
>JAPWUU010000141.1 GCA_028275365.1 Candidatus Caldatribacterium sp. | reverse complement strand
GGGTATCCGGCACCCAGTTGCCCCCAAGGAGGGCGAAAAGATTGAAGGCGTTGAGGGTGGCGTACTGGTACGACCCCACAGCACCCCGGTAGATTCCAAGAACCCGGGAAAGCGAAAAGGGAAGCGAGAGGAACACAAAAACCCCAAGGCCCAGGAGGACGCTCCGGAAGACAACAGCCGGACTCCTTCGCTCGAGAAAAGCCCAAAGCCACAGCGGGGAGAACATGAGGGTCTGGGGCTTTATGAGGAGGGCCAGGGCAAAAAAAATCGCCGAAAGCTCAATTCTCTGTTCAAGCAGAAAAAGTACTCCGAGAAGAAGGGGGAGGACGAAGACGGCATCCACCTGTCCCCACAGAGCCGAATCAAGGCCCACGGCCGGGTTCAGGGCAAAGGCAGCAAAGAGGAACTCCGCCCGGGGCTCTCCCAGGCGTTTCCTGGCCAGGGCAAAGAGGAGAACAGCCAGGGCAAGGTCGGCAAGGATAGCAGGAAGCTTGAGGAGGACAAGGGAGGGAGGAGAGAAATCCCGGAGATGCAAGAGCCTCTTCAGGTGGCCGAGGAGAAGGAGGACATAGATGTACCCCGGGGGATAGTCGGCGAACATCTCCCCGAAGTAGAAGCGGGAAAGCCCAATTTCTGCTGCCTGCTTTGCCCATCCCTCAAAGCAGGCGATATCCGGGGGAAACCCAAAGACCGTAAACGCAAAGAGCAACCTCAGGGCCAGGGCAACACACAGCACCACCCAGAGGGACCTCGAAAGCCGTAAATCCTGGAAGCTCAAAAATCCCCCAGATACCTCCTGAGGCAACCTCTCAACCCCCAGCAAATTTCTGCCACCATTATACCAGGCCCGGGACGTCAGGAAATCCGAATTTCTGGGTCTGGCTGTGAAGACCATGGAGGAGAAAAAATACCCGAACGGCTTGCTTCTACCTTTCGCCTTGCTATAATGGAAACGAACGCTTTGTGGTCAAATGAATTTGAGAAATTGCTCAAAAAGAGGCGAGGGTTATGCTCAGTGTTGACGAAAAACTCAGAATGTACTTCACGATGCTCTGCATCCGCCGCTTTGAAGAAAAAGCGGAGGAACTCTATATGGCGGGGAAAATCTGGGGGACGTTCCACCTCTATATCGGCGAAGAGGCCGTGGCCACAGGGGCCTGTTTTGCGCTGCGCCCTGAGGACTACATCACTTCAACCCACCGGGGCCACGGGCACTGCATCGCCAAGGGCGCTGACGTCAGGAAGATGATGGCCGAACTCATGGGGAAGGCCACAGGGTACTGCCTGGGGCTTGGGGGCTCCATGCACATCGCCGACCTCGAAGGGGGAAACCTCGGCGCCACGGGCATTGTGGGGTCGGCCATCCCCATTGCTGCTGGGGCAGCTCTGGCGTGCAAGCTCCAGAAAAATAACCGGGTGGTTCTGTGCTTTTTCGGAGACGGAGCGGCCAACACTGGAGCGTTCCACGAGGCCGTGAACCTGGCGGCGGTCTTCAGGCTCCCGGTGGTCTTTCTGTGCGAGAATAACCTCTACGCCATGTCCTTCCCGGTAAAGAAAGCCTTCGCCATCCCCGACATCGCCGAGCGGGCAAAGGGTTACGGCATTCCCGGGGTTACGGTTGACGGAATGGACGTTCTTTCAGTGTACGAGGCCACGAAAGAAGCCGTGGAGCGGGCCCGAAAAGGTGAGGGACCGACGCTCATCGAGGCCCGGACCTACCGTTTCAGGGGGCATTCCAAAAGTGATAAGGGTGTGTACCGGACGAAAGAGGAAGTGAGGATGTGGATGGAGCGCTGCCCCATAAAGCGCTTCCAGGAACATCTCCTCGGCGAAGGCGTTCCCGAGGAAACCCTGAAAGACCTCGAGAAAAAAGCCGAGGAACTCATCGAAGAGGCGGTGCGTTTTGCCGAAGAAAGCCCGGAACTGACCATAGAGGAAGCGAGGCGACTGGTCTATGCCTGAGCGGGAAATCACCTACGCCGAGGCCATACGGGAGGCCCTCAGGGAAGAAATGCGGAAAGACCCCTCGGTGTTCCTCATCGGTGAGGACATCGGGGTGTACGGTGGGGCCTTTGGCGTCACCCAGGGGCTTCTTGAGGAGTTTGGAGAAGAGCGGGTGATCGATACACCGATTTCTGAAGCCGCCATTGCTGGTGCAGCCATAGGCGCTGCGCTCCTTGGTATGCGACCGGTGGCCGAAATCATGTTCTTCGACTTCATGACGCTCTGCGCCGACCAGATAGTGAACCAGGCGGCCAAAATCCGCTTCATGTTCGGGGGAAAGGCGAAGGTGGCCATCGTGGTCCGCTCTCCCGCAGGATCCGGCACCGGAGCCGCAGGACACCACTCCGGAAGCCTTGAGTCCTGGTTCACCCACGTTCCCGGGCTCAAGGTCGTTGCCCCCGCAACACCTTATGACGCCAAAGGGCTCCTCAAAAGCGCTATCAGAGACGATAATCCCGTGATCTTCGTGGAACACAAACTCCTCTACCGTGTAAAAGGACCGGTCCCTGAAGAAGAGTACGTTATCCCCCTGGGGGTTGGGGAGGTTAAAAGACAGGGGAGGGACCTCACCATCGTGACCTATTCCCTCATGGTCAGAAGAAGCCTTGAGGCGGCGGAGATTCTCTCCCGGGAGGGGATTGACGTTGAGGTCGTGGATGTGCGGACCCTCCGTCCTCTTGATGAGGAGGTCATCCTCGAGTCCGTCCGGAAAACTCACAGGGCACTTGTGGTGTACGAGCCCCCTCGCTTTGGGGCTTTCGGAGCAGAAATCGCCGCCCTCATTACCGAGAAGGCCTTCGACGACCTTGACGCTCCCGTCATGCGCCTTGGGGGACTGGAAATGCCCCCACCTTACAATCCGCACCTTGAGCGCCGGATTGCCCCTCAGGTCGAGGATATTGTAGCCGCCTGCCGGGAACTCGTATCGTGACCGCTGAGTCCGGGAAGTCCCCCGGGTTTAGCAGTGTCACACGATGGAGCAATTTCTGTCCCTGTCTCCGCAAGGCCGAAGCGGCTTGGTAGAGCAATCCTGAGATTGCTTCGCTTGCAGTGACACACAAAGGTAGTCATTGCGAGCTCGTCTCTTCGCCTGCG
>JAPWUU010000140.1 GCA_028275365.1 Candidatus Caldatribacterium sp. | reverse complement strand
TATTGTCTTCCTTGCTTCCTCCCGGGAACCTCCGTATCCCATTTTCACCAGAAGCTCAACCACCAGGCGTTCGAAAAGATCGGGTGGCATGCGCTTCACAAGTTCCAGCACCTCACTGGCCAGCACCTGCCGGCACTGCTGATAGGCCCGCCCAAGATGCTCTTCCGGGCTCATTGCCTCCTCATCAGGTGTCTCCGTGAGCTGGCTGGCTTGATGGGACGAGGATGACCTGAATTCACGAAAGTTCTCGAACTGCATCAGGTAATCTACATCAATATACGGGGGATTTTTTGTAAGCACACTCTTTCCGGCCTCTGTAATCTGGATCACACCGCGCTTCGGCGACTGCAGTAAACCTGCTTTCTTCGGGTAGGTCCGGGCCCAGCCAATCCGGTTCTCGAAGATGGGCTGGCCACTCGGCAGGAGGGCCCTTCTCTCTTTATCGGTTAACCCGAAATGCTGGGCCAGGCTATCGATAACCTCACGCATGTGGTACTCGCGGCCGTCACGGATGTGGTTGAGCAGCGGAAGCATGATCTCATCGAACCTGGGGACAGGCATGATTTTCGCCTCCCACTGATCTCAGGCTCCCAGGCCTTCTCCGCAAGATATTTCCAGCGGGCTTCTGGAGGTACCCAGAAGGCGTTTTTCGCCCGGTACTCATCGGGGTCTTCAGGGTCGGCGTAGGATTCCTGCCAAGAAACTTCCGGCACTCCTCGAAGGCATCGGAGATGTACTTAAGGAACACAAGGCCCAGGACCACGTGCTTATATTCGGCAACATCCATCGAACCCCGCAGCGCATTCACCGCCTCCCAGAGTTCTGCCTCGCACCCGATGAGGGCACCGCTTTGGAAACCGAGGGGTAAGGGAACACTCCTGCCTCCCCGCCACAGCGCACCACCTCCACTACCGGAAGAACCTCGACATGGCCCTCCCGGTGGCTTTCCCGAGAGCTCTCCGGAGGATTCTTTTCCCCAGCGCTTCAGGGCCTCTTTTTGCCGCCTCGACGTCACCAAGGAGCCTCGCCAGGGCATAGAGGAGCGACCGGGTTGTGGTAAGGGATTCTCTCCTTCTCCGAGCCATCTCCCACCCCTCCTGGAAGAGAGTACACCAGAATTCCGATCTTCCTCTATTGAGGTAACTCAGAGGTTTTATCCCTTGCAGGTAGGTGACAAATCTGTTTTGTGGCCTTGCAATGAGAATTCCTGAGAGAGCCGTTCCACCCGTCAAGGCAAGCTTTAATGGCCTTTGGCATTTCTCCACCTCTTGCCAGAGAGGAGCAACCCAGGGTCGTCTCTGGGGTACCGGGCGCGGGAGTGTTACAATGGTAAAGGCGAAGGATTCGATGAGGACGAAAGCCCTTGAAGACATTGTGCGGATCCTCAGGGACCACAGGGAGGAGCTTCGCCGAAACTACGGAGTGCGTGAACTGGGTATTTTTGGCTCCTACGTGAGAGGTGAGCAGCGCCCAGATAGCGACGTTGATATTCTCGTCGATTTTGACGAAGTCCCTTCGCTCCTCCGCTTCGTTCACCTGGAGAACCACCTTTCAGACCTTTTGGGTGCGAAGGTGGATCTTGTGATGAAAAGGGCTTTAAAAAGGCATATCGGCAAAAACATTCTTGAGGAAGGCCGTGTTTTTGTGAAGAGGAGCATCTTAGATTCCTGAGAAGATATCCTCAATGAGTGCGTCTACCTCATAAAGCGTTCCAGGACGATCACGTATCAGGATTTCCTGGACAACGAGGACCTGAAGAGAGCCTTTGTCCGAAGCCTTGAAATCATCGGTGAAGCAGCGAAAAAGGTTTCTCGCTCCATTGGGGCACGATACCCCGAAATGAACTGGCGCGATGTTGCCAGCATGAGAGACAAGTTGATTCATGACTACTTTGGCGTTGACTACGAGGTGGTTTGGAAAACCGTTGTGGAGGACATACCAGTGCTCTACAATGCGGCAAAGTCCATCCTTAACGATCTCAGCGGAGAAGGAAGGCATTCTGAGCGCTGAAGCTATGTCTTCCTCGTCCTCGAAAAACCCGCATCCTGGGAAGCAAGATGAGAAGGAACCCACATTGGCACTACTCTACCCGGGGCCACAGTATGCTCTTCAAGACCAGCTATTCAGACTCCCTGGAAGGATTTTCGAATTCTCCAGGGAGAGCCACGAGCTATTTGCAGGATCGAGGAGGAGCTCAACAGCGTCGGTAGAACTTCTCCCCCTTCCACGTCCCGGGGTAGCGTTTGAAGCAACACAGGGCATGGCAGAAAGGAGTTAGACCCAGGTGGTATCCCACCGTTTCGCATTCATGGGTTTTTCTCCTTCTTCCCGGTGAAGGGCTGCGGGGTGGGATACCCCTCGAGGAGACGCTCTCCCTCTACCACGTCACCCTTTATTCGGGCTTCTACCGAGACTCTCCCCTCACTCTCCACCCGCTGGGGTGTTCCCAGGTCAGGAGTGATGTCTTGCAGTTCCTGGGTAAACTCAGGCGGTATCGAAGGCGGCACAACTTCCATCAATCCCCGCTCTTCTCCGGCAACGAAAACCCGGTTTCCTTTCCAGGTCCCCTCGAGTTTTGCCTCACTTGCGAAACGGTAGCGGATGCTTTGTCCCTCCCCCAGAGGCACCTCCAGGGAATCCTCGCGCTTATAGGTCATGGTGGCCTTTCCGTCCGGGGTGAGGATGAGGGTGAAGGGAACTCGGTAATTCCGAAGGCCCAGCCGCTTGAGGTTGGGGTCAGCAAAGAGCATTTCCCCCCGGTAGGTGCCGCTTGGGTCTTCCTGGGGGCTGCGGATCACATACTCCCCGCAATCGTACTCCACGGAAATGGCATCGTCTTCTTCGGCCTCCACTTCAACGCTGAAAGAGTTCAGGTCCTGTCCCAGGAAGTTCCTCACCGGGATACGGGTTTTCTCCTTTCCCCGCTCGATCACCACGAAAACCCCGTTGCGGATCCTGAGCCCTTCCTGCCACTGGAAGTTGGGACGGTGCGTGATTTCTCCCACCACCCTGAAAACTCCCTCTTTCCCCGAAACCGGCGCTACCGAAGCTTTGACGTCAAAACGGGGCAAAAAGGCGTAGAGCACCCCGGCACAGGCCCGG
>JAPWUU010000139.1 GCA_028275365.1 Candidatus Caldatribacterium sp. | reverse complement strand
CCCACTCCACACCCCGCTTTCTGGCTTCCCGAAAAACCGAAACAATCCGGGCATGGGCATACTGCACGTAGTACACCGGATTGTCCATGGACTGACGTTTTGCCTCCTCCACATCGAACTCAAGGTGCGTTTCGGGATCTCGCATGAGGAAGTAGTACCGGGCCACATCCACTCCCACTTCGTCGATCAGGTTTCGCAGAGGCACAAACTCCCCCTGTCGTGTGGACATCCGCTCCGGCTGTCCTCCACGCAGGAGCGTCACAAACTGGACGATGAAGACCTCGAGGAAGTCCTCAGGAAGCCCCAGAGCCTGCATAGCGGCGTGCATCCTCGGGATGTACCCGTGGTGGTCAGCTCCCCAGATGTCGATGACCCGCTCAAATCCCCGCTTCCACTTGTTCCAGTGGTAGGCGATGTCGGAAGCAAAGTACGTTGGTGCCCCGTTTTCCCGCACCAGCACCCGGTCCTTGTCGTCTCCCCAGAGAGTTGTCCGAAGCCACAGGGCTCCATCCCTTTCGTAAGTGTACCCTCTCTCCCGGAGGAGCGAGAGCACGTAATCCACTTCTCCATTCTCATACAGCGAGCGCTCGCTGAACCACACATCAAAGGAAACCCTGAAATCATCAAGGTCTTTCCGGATGTTCTCAAGGATTTTCTCCACGGCGTATTCCTGAAAGACTTTCGTTCGTTCCTCTTTCGGGAGATGGAGGAGGGCCACCCCGCGCTCCCTGAGGAGTTCCCGGGCGATGTCCACAAGGTACTCTCCCCGGTATCCCCCTTCAGGGATATCCGCCTCTTCTCCGAGGAGCTGGCGGAAACGGGCTTCAAGAGAGGCCCCGAGGAGCTCTATCTGCTTCCCCGCATCGTTGATGTAGTATTCCTTCTCAACCTGGAAGCCGGCTTTCTTCAGGATCCTGGCTAAAGCGTCACCGAAGGCTGCACACTTGCCATGCCCCACATGGAGAGGCCCGGTGGGGTTGACACTCACAAATTCCACCTGAACCTTCTTTCCTCTACCAAGGTCAATCTCTCCAAAACGCTCGTCCTCCTCCAGGACCCTGGCGAGGAGTTTCAGAAGAAAACCGTCCTCAAGGGTGAAGTTGATGAATCCCCCTCCAGCCACCTCAACCCGGGCCATACCTGAGAGCAACTCCTGCAGAACTCCCCGGAGGTTCTGCGCTACCTCTCTTGGCGGACGCTTCGCAATACGGGCCAAAAGAAAGGCAACATTGGTGGCAAAGTCTCCGTGTTTCTTTTCCCGCGTCGGCTCAACCACAAACTCGACACGCTCCCAAGAAGGGTCGAAAGACCGAAGGGCTTCACAGATCTTTTCTCTGAGCGATTCAAGAACGAGGTAACTCATCGTCGTTCTCCCCAGTTCTCCGAGTCCTCCTGGAATCCTGGGTCATTATATATTTTTTTCTCCCTCGCTTCAACCAAAAAGAAAGGAGCCCTTCCTCTCCCGGGAGATAGCCCCCGAAGCGCCGACAAAGCCCGGTCTTGTCCTTCCCCTGCACTCATGGTAAGCTCATGGGAGAAGCGTTACCAAAGGACGGCAGGAGGATACCATGGAGTACTTCCTTGGGATTGACCTTGGAACTCAGAGCGTCAAGGTTGTCTGTTACGACGAGGAGGGGAACTTTGTCGCCTTAGCGAGTCGGGAGTACCCTATTCTGACCCCCACCCCGGGGTATGCAGAGCAACATCCAGAGACCTGGTGGGAGAAAACGAGAGAAGCCATCCAGGAGGTTCTCGCTGCCCTCCCGGAGCCCACAATCCGCGCCTTGAGCTTTTCCGGGCAGATGCATGGGACGGTGATGCTTGACGAAAATCTCGTTCCCCTGTGCCCGGCCATCATCTGGGCTGACCAGAGAAGTCACCAGGAAGCCCGGGAAATCCGGGAAAAAGCCGGTGAATATTTAAAAGTTGCGGGAAGTGACGTTGCCACGGGCTTTATGGCGGCAACGCTTCTTTGGGTCCGGAAAAACCTCCCGGATGTCTACCGTCGAATCCGCTTTGTTCTCCTTCCCAAAGACTTCCTGAAGGTGAAACTGGGGCTCCCTCCCACAACGGATGTCGCCGATGCCTCCTCAACGCTCCTTTTCAACATCCGCCTGCGGAACTGGTCAGAGGAAATCCTCACCACCCTCGGCCTTGACCGGGCGATTTTCCCTCCCGTCCACGAGTCCACTCAGGTTATAGGACAGGTGGCAAGGAACGTTCGGGAAGAACTGGGGATCAAAGGGCCCTGCCTTGTGGTGGCAGGAGCAGGAGACCAGCACTGTGCCGCCCTGGGGAATGGCGTCACCGATGAGGGAGAACTCCTCGTCACCATCGGTACCGGAGGACAGGTTTTCACCCCGATCACGCAGCCCCTTGTGGATGAAAAGCTTCGCATCCACACCTTCTGCCACGCCATCCCGGGGTTCTGGCATCTCCTTGGAGCCACGCTCTGCGCAGGGCTTTCCCTGAGCTGGTTCAAGAAGTCCATTCTCGACTCAGGCGCGCATGTTTTCGACTTCCGTAACCTCGACCAGGAAGCTCAGAAGGTCGACGCCGGGTGCAACGGATTGCTCTTCTTCCCCTACCTTATTGGAGAGCGTACTCCCTACATGGATCCTCACGCCCGGGGCGCCTTTGTGAATCTGCACCTCACCCACCAGCGAGGGCATTTCGTCCGGGCCATCATGGAAGGAGTGGGTTTCGGCCTCAGGATTGCCGTTGAGGTGTTCCGCGAGCTTGGGGTTGACTTCCAGCGAACGGTCTTTTCAGGAGGCGGGGCAAGGAGCAACCTCTGGCGACGAATCATTGCCTCGATTCTCGATATGCCCCTTTTCACCACCCAGGTCAGGGAAGAGGCTGCCACCGGGGCGTGTATCCTCGCCATGGTCGGAAGTGGACGCTTCAGAAGCGTCGATGAGGCCACGCGAGTTCTTGTCCAGTACACCCACCCCACACTTCCTGAGCCAGCGTGGGTGGAAGTGTACCACAGGCTTTATCAGAAATTCCGGCAAGGATACACCGCCCTCCGCGAACTTTCCCCGGGGTCCTAACCCCTTTTCCGGAACTCGTGGGAGATTTGCTCAATCCGGGCAAACCGCTCCGCG
>JAPWUU010000138.1 GCA_028275365.1 Candidatus Caldatribacterium sp. | reverse complement strand
GGAGATTGCTTCTCCAAGGGGTCGTCACTCCTTGTAGCGTTTTCTTAGGATTGTACGGGGAAAGGCGCAAGAAGTCAAATCCGGAGAACCCTGGCAGGTACAGGAAGCATCAACCGAAGGTTCAGCCTTCGCGAAGTATCCCCAGGGTGTGGACTACCCTGAGGACCCTGCAACTCCTTGCAAGGACAAAAAAGCCACTGCGAGCTCGTAGTCTCGTTTGCGAAGCAGTCTCAGAGATTCCTCGCCGCTTCGCGGCTCGGAATGACTGAAGAAGTGGGCTCGGAAGGACCAGAGGGGAAGGGCTCGGGATGACTGAGAAAGGGACGGCTTCGGAAGGACTGAAGAAAAAGCGGCTTCGGCATGATCGAAGAGGGGGCGAAGCAATCTCAGAGATTTCCCGCTACTTTGTAGCCCGGAAAGACAGAGAGTAGAGGGCTCCTCACCGCTTCGCAGCCTGGAATATACGGAGACAAAGAAAGGAGTGAACAATCTTAACACGGACTCTCTGTCGGTCGCTCTCCGATGTCAAAAAGTAAGAAGCATCACAAGCTCCGCTGTGGTATCATGGTTATATGCTGGGTCCCGTCAAGGGGAAGCCTTCAAAGCCTGGGTGATTTACCTGCCGGGAGGACGGCGGTGGGGAAATTCTCCACGCATCTCTGGAAGAGGTTGCTTGAGGAAAGGCAAAAAGACAAAGAAAGGAAGAGAGTGGAAACCCTCGAAAGTGTTTGCAAAAGCCTCAGGGAGTACTTTTCCCCAAAAAAGGTCCAGGCGGTGTACCTTTGCGGCTCTATCACAAGAGAAGGGGAATTTGATTCCTTCTCGGACATCGACGTGGCGGTGGAAGGTCTTGAAGAAGATTACTTCGCAACGCTCTGTGAGCTCGAAGAGCTCCTGAAAAGGAACGTCGACCTTATTGAGCTCAGGAAGTGCTCCTTCAGGGAGGGAATCCTCAAGGAGGGTGTAAGGGTACTGTGAGCAGGGGAAGGATTGCGCTCCTTCTTGCTTACCTTGAAGAACAGTGGAAGGTGCTTGAAAGAATATACGCTGGGCTCCAGGGGCTCGGCATAGAAGACGAAAAGGACACGGTTTATGCGGGGTATCTCCTCCATAACTTCTACACCGCTTTCGAGGACCTCATGAGGGAAGTCGCCAGAACCTTTGAAAACACCGTGGATGACACCACAAGATACCATCGGGAACTTCTGAAGAGGATGAAGCTCAATGTGGCGGGCATCCGTCCGGCGCTCGTCTCTGAGGCATCCTTTAGAATTCTTGATGAACTCCGCGCCTTCAGGCACGTCTTCCGGCACGCTTATGGTTATGAGCTGGAGAAAGAAAAAGTTGAGCATCTGGTGAAGAAGCTTAAGGAAGGCATCGACAGCGTCAGAAAAGACGTTGACGCTTTCAGAGCATTCCTTGAGGAGGAACTGAACCCCTCTCCACCCGAGAGCACAAATGCCCCTAAGTACCAATGACCTCAGACACCATGCCTTTACACTGGACATTTCGGTTTCCCAAGGACACCCTGAACGCCTTTCAGGGAAAAGGGGCAGTGTACATCGGTCCACCGCGGAGTTCTATCTCATTCCCAGAGTGATCCTGGGACTGCTTCATTTTGCTCTTTTTCTTTGTCCCTGCGAGGTCGCCATTTCGTCTCCGAAGCAGTCTCAAAAACTCTTGTCCAGGAACAGGATTGCTTCGCTTCGCTCGCAACGACGGAGAAAACGTCCGTCGGATTGCTTCGGGCCTTTGGCCCTCGCAATGACTGGGGAAAGTCACTGCGAGGTCGTTGTTTCGCCCTTTTTTCTTTGTCATTGCGAGCCTCGTTTGTTCGCCCCCCATTTGTCACTGCGAGCCTCGCTCTTTCGCCTGGCGAAGCAGTCTCAGAGATTCCTCGCCGCTTCGCGGCTCGGAATGACTGGAGAAGGAGTCATTGCGAGCCTCGTTTGTTTGTCTGGCGAAGCAATCTCAGATTGCTTCGCTTCGCTCGCAACGGCGAAAAATGCCGCCGGATTGCTTCGTTTCGCTCGCAGTGACAACAAAAAGGGTGAAGCAGTCCCGCTTTTTACCCGAGATTTGCCACTGTGAGGCCGTAGTTTCGTTTCCGAAGCAGTCTCAGCCTGAAATGCCCGGACGAGACTCGGCAAAAAGGAAAGGCTTGGCGTTATGCCTCTTCTAACCTCTGGGCAAGCTCGCGCAAAAACTCGCCAAAACCGCTGAGTTCCTCCCGGAAGGCCCAGTACGTACCCTCCAGGTCTTCAAGAAGCGGGCGCATCCTTTCCCATTCCAGGAGATACCCGTAGACATTCCGGAACACGTGCCGAAACCTCAGGTACACCTCGAGCCTCCTTCTGAGCTCCTCAGAAATCACCGCAGGACGGACCTCAGGAATGGCTATACTCATCCTGAAAAGGAGCCTTTTGTGCCATCCAGAGTCCTCTCTTTCCCTTACACCGTCGATATCCTGGGAAATGAGCTCAAAGATATCCTCAACGATGGTGTAGAAATCATGAAGCAGGCTCCCCAGTCCCCTGAGGGTAAAGCGGTCGGGTTTTTGAGAGGTGTAGCAGGCGATTTTCTCCCTGGCCTCATCGACCACGGTCTCCAGGGAACGCGAGAGATTCTCGATTTCCCCAAGAAGCGAAAGCACCGCTTCCCTTTTCCCCATAAAGCAAAACTCCATTCCTCAGGATGGTTTCTTTGAGCAAAGGCAAGCAGGCATCAAGGTCCACAAGGTCCACCTCAAAATCGCCCATCCGGTTGACCTCGGCAAGAAGGCGGAAGTACTCTCCGGGGGAAATTCCCTCTGCAGCCAGGTCGATGTCTGAGGAGGGACCAAAACCCCGCCGGTGCCTTAGCGAAAAGGCCAACGACCCGAAGAGGTATACCCTTTTGGCTTTTCCCTCTTCAACCAGAAATTTCGCGGCAGCAAAGGCCACCTGAAGGGCCTTCTCCGCCCTCTTTCTTTCCTCTTCCTCCTCGACCTGTATTCTCCTTTTCCAGGCGCAGAGATACGGAGCAATGTCAGGCGTTTTCACAGGGTCCATTATACCACAGTCCGAATACGCTCGACTTCCTGTGCCCTGCCCCTTTTGGGGTGCTGAAGCGTCTCCAGCATGAAAAGCACTTGTT
>JAPWUU010000137.1 GCA_028275365.1 Candidatus Caldatribacterium sp. | reverse complement strand
GCCTCAAAGTCCACCAGAAATACCCAGGGAGGGGTATGGATGCAACGTAAAGTGCTGCCTTTCGGTCTGTTTGTGCTTGCTCTCCTTGTGTTTCCTCCTCTTCTGTCAGGGAAAGAACCCCCTGTCGTCGCCGTTGTGGCCTTTGAGAACCACACCAGAGTCTATATCCCCGATGTGGAGAACATGGGGCTCCAGTACTTAGAGAGCGCCCTGCTCTCCACGGGGCAGTTCACCCTGGCAGATCGGCTCACGGTGGACCGTTCTCTTACGGAAATCGGCTTCAGCAGCGCTTCAGGACTCGTGGATCCTGCCTATAGCATACAGCTTGGAAAGATGCTTGGGGCAAAGTACCTCGTTGCGGGTAACGTCATCGACATCAACTGGAAAACCACCGAGTTCCGGGGGTACGGTGTCACCACTCACCGCTCGTTTGTCTCTGTCACGCTGGGGCTCCGGGTGGTTGATGCTGAACGGGGAACAGTGTTCTTCATCGACCAGGTGACGCTCTCCCGGGAGAATTTGCCCTTTGAGTTCACGAGTGTGCGAATCAGTGGGGAGTCCCGGACCACTCTCCAGAACCTCATGCAGGAGGGAGTCCGTCGCCTCGTGGGGCGTTTCTCCCAGAAGATGACCCAGCTCGTCTTACAAGCCACTCCATCGGCAAGGACGGTACGGGTCTTTATCGATTCCATCCCTCCGGGAGCGGACGTGGAAATCGGAGGGATCTTCTTCGGCAACACCCCCTGCGAGCTCTTCCTCGAAGAAGGGAAAGTGCTGGAAATCACCGTGAGCTTAGCCGGGTATGATTCCTGGACAAAGAAGGTCCTCATCCGTCCAGACCTCAAAATCACCGCTACCCTGCGGGAAACCCCAAGAACTGCTCCAGGGCAGACTCAGGTCCAGGTCCAGGTGGGCATCGACTCTCAGTGAGGTGAGATTCATGAGACCGCGCCTTTCCGGAATCCTTACGGCTTTCCTGAGCACATTTCTGGTGCTCTTCTGTGTCTCTCCTGTCTTTCCGGTTGTGAAGCCTACTGTGGTCGTGGTGGGCTTTGATATCACCGTCCCCGGTCTCCAGTACGAGGAGACCCTACCTGCAGCACTCACCGATCTCATGATTAATGCCCTCATCAACAGCAACCGTTTCCGGGTCTTCGAGCGGAGGAAACTCGAGGCCCTTCTCACCGAACAGGGCTTTCAGCACTACTCCGGACTCGTGGACCCCTCAACAGCGGTGCAGCTTGGCCGAATGCTCGGAGCCCACTACGTGATGACAGGAAGCATCACTGGCATCTCGCACCGCGGGGGCGGAGGAGTACGCATGGGACCGGTAGCCTTCGGGGAATCGGCAACCCTTGTGACCCTTACAGTACGCATTGTGGATGTGGCTACCGGAGAGATTCTCTACTCGGAGGTCAAGCAGAAAAAGGCCAAGGGCTCCACGGTGGGTCTGGCCATCGGTCCTGTGGACTTCTATTCCCGCACAAGCCAGGACATCATCACCGCAGTGAATGCCGCCTGTGAGGAGATTGTAGCCACCTTCATCGAGCGCATGGACCAGGGTGTGGGGGAACTCGCCCAGCTTCCTCTCCAGGGATATGTGGTTCAGACCAGGGGGAATAACCTTGGGAAGGACTCGGGAATTGTGGTTGGGGATGTGGTACGGATTTACCACCCGGGAGAGGCCATTGTGGACCCTAAAACCGGAGAGGTTCTCGACCAGGAACTCATCCTTGTGGCCGAGGCCCGGGTGAGCCGGGTGAAAGACCGGGTTTCAGAAGCCCTTGTCCTTCGCAGAACCGGTACCGTTTCTCCTGAAGACGTGGTGGAAGTTGTGGGAAGGGAAACGGGTGAGCCCGTTCCCCAAAAGGAGGAATCTGCCATTTCGGTTTCCATTGAGACTGAGGCTCCTCCCGATACCCGGGAAGAACCCTCATCTTTTCCGGAAGAAACCGCTCCTCCAAAGACCCAGGAAGCAGAGTCTCCTGAAGAGCCTCTTCCCGAAGAGACCACCTTTGAGGGGAAAACCGTTCAGTATTACCGTGAGTTCTACCCGAAAGGAGGAGGACTCAAGGAACGGTAAGATGGTGGAGCATGGAGTCTTCACCAAGTACTACGACAACGGCCAGATTATGATTCAGGGAACTTACCTCGATGGGAAAAAGGAAGGAGTCTGGAAGGAGTACCTCCGGAACGGCATCCCCAAGACAGAGGGAACTTACAAAAACGGGGTGAAGGAGGGGCTCTGGGTTATTTACTATCCCGGTGGGAAGAAACACCTCGAGGGGATGTACCGCAACGGTGAAAAAGATGGGGAGTGGATTGAGTACGCCGGAGATGGAAGCATCTTCGCCCGGATTGTTTATAAAAATGGCAAGGTGGTGAGTAAAAGGATGGAGGAGTAAGCGTGGCACATCTTTTCCCGCTCATTATGATGCTTTTTGTTGCCGGCTGTTCTGTGGCGCCGACTCCCTCTGAACCCATTCAGGGGGTTCAGGGCGGTCTGCACTATGTATGGTGGCACTTTTACGCCGGCGGTTTCCGGGAAGTCACCGTATCCTTCACCATCCACGAAGACTTTCCCACCCGGGATGGCATGTACCTCCAGATGTACCAGAGTGAGATTAACGGTATCCCCTTTTATTTCGGGATTCAAACCCGGGTCGGTAAACCCGGCTTCGGTCTCACCGGAAAGGGGGTGATTTTCTCCCGGTGGGGTACCCGAGACCTCACCAATGCGGAGGTGGCTCCCGGAGGCTGGACCGAGAGCGCAGGATACGAGGGAGACTTCATCAGCGTCCGCAAAAGCTACAACTGGAAGGCCGGAAAATACACGATGAGGATTGCCTACGTTCGCTCCGACACCCTGGGAGACTGGTACGGGGTGTGGATTGGGGACGAAAACGCAGTCGAAGAATATGCAGGGTCTTTGAGGTTTCCCCGGACTCCGGAAGGAAATTCTGGCATTGCCGACGGCGGAGGAACATGGACCGAAATCTACCACCGCGAAATCACTCCAGGCAGCGTCCTGCCGAGATGGTGGGTTTCGGTGGAAGTAATAGTGGGAGTTGACTTTCGCGGTGTACAGCACAGACCCCGGGTGGCGATCCTCGAATGTTCCGAGCACTTTCAGAACATCAACATCGTCTACGATGCGAGTGGAAGAATG
>JAPWUU010000136.1 GCA_028275365.1 Candidatus Caldatribacterium sp. | reverse complement strand
TGAGGCTGCTTCGCCAAACGAACAAACGAGGCTCGCAGTGACACTCTCTTGTCGGAGCAAAAAGGCGAGACTGCTTCGGAGACGAAAATACGACCTCGCAGTGACAAGAGAAAAGGACGAAACCACAAGCTTGCAGTGACAAAGAAAAGAGCAAAAAGACGGGCTTGCAGTGGCAGAACGGGATTCACCGCGAGAGTCGAAGAATTCCCTGTCTTCGAGGGAAAAATCACCCTGCAAGAGAAGACGGGGGTCAACGGGAATCTGGTACAATAAAGCCATGAGGAGGATGACCCTCAAATGGCTCAAACAGGCTGAAGCCGACCTGCAGGCGGCCTGGGATAGCTACAGAGCCCGGCACTACGAGTGGAGCTGCTTTCAGGCGCAGCAAAACGGGGAGAAGGCGCTTAAAGGCATCCAGATGGCCTTTCTGGGGAGCTTGCCCCAAGCGAGTTCTACGAGGAGGAGGATGCGAGGAAGTGCCTAAGCTCCGCCGAGTCGATCCTGCAGACCGTGAAAGACTTATTGGGGAAATAAAGGCCTTTGCAGCACAGCTCAGGTCTTGCTTCCCCATAGAGAAAATCTCCCTCCATGGCTCCTTTGCCGGGGGGAAATCCACGAAGGAAGCGATATCGACCTCATTATCGCCGGCGACTTCCGGGAGCGGTTCTTCGAACGCATCGGGCGCATCCTTGAGCTCACGGACCTCCCGGTAGAGCCTCTGGTCTACGCTCCCGAAGAGTTCGAAGCCATGAAGGCCTCAAAGAATCCCTTCATCGAGGAAGTTCTGAGAACAGGGATAGAACTCTGACCAAAGTTTGCCGGAAGCTTCCCCAAGGGCAAAATCTGCAGGCTTTCGAAAGCCCCTGGTGTGCCAAAATGAGATTCTCTACCACTTCGCAACCTGGGGAGACGGATTGCTCCATCGTGCAGCCAGGGTAACAACCGCACAGGAACCTGCTACCCTTCTTCCTCTATAAACCGGGAAGATGCCGAATCCCCCAGGCTTTCGCGGAAAGCCCGTATGGCCTGGATGGTTTTCTGTCCCTCTTTTAGAGAGACGAGTTCCCTTTTCAGGAGTTCCTCAACCCAGCGGCGGACTTCTTCGTCCTTTTCCACGATTTCCCGAAGCAGGGTAAGGGCCCGGGAACGGTCAGCATCTCCGAGTTCTTGAAGCAGTGGACCGAGGGCATCGATGAGGTGTTGACGAGCGGTAAGATATTCTGGAAGATGGTCGAGACTCCCCGCAAGAACTTCGCCATGCATTGCCAGAGTGACCCTGAGGAGCTCCTCAAGGAGCTCAAGAGGTTCTCTGCCCATAGGCCTCGAGTTCCTTCCAGGCGTCGCGCAGTCCGGAGAGAATGCGGATGACCCCAGGAAGCACTTCCTCGTAGTTCTCCCCGTTCGCCCGGGCGCATTCCCGGAGGATGAAACGGTACAGGGCAAAAAGGTTCTCTGCAATTTCCCCTCCGTCTTCGAGGTTGAGACTGCCAAGAAGCTCGAGGATGATTTTCTCCGCTTTCCCGATGTGCATCCGGGCCAAAACCCGGTCTCCCTCGGTGAAAGCCCGCTCGGCAAGTCTCAGGAACTTGATCGCTCCATCGTACAGGAGCACCACAAGCTTCACCGGTGAAGCGGTACTCACGGTGTGCTCTTCGTAAAACCGTCGGGCCATGGTCGCGCTGTAGGTGCCCGTCATTTTTGGTTCCCTCCCGTCGATTTATTGAGGTTGGCAATCTGCTGGGTGAGCCAGTTGCTCTGCGTCTGCATGGTGCCAAGGAAACTCTCCAGGGCTGCAAACTGTCTCAGCCACCGTTCCTTCTGCGCTTCAAGACGCTCTTCCATGAGGGCAATCTGCTCATCGAGGTCTCTGATGATCCCCTCGTAGAGCTTCTCGGTGCTCTGCATAATTCCCCCGTAAGGGTCGGTCACAAAGCTAAGGTACTCCTTGAGCGATGCTGCTACACCCTTTTCTCCTGCAAAGAGTTCCCGCACTGCCTCGGGGTTATTTTCAAGGGCCTGCGCGAGTTTTCCCTCGTCCACAAGGAGGTTGCCGTAGCGGTCGAGAGTCATGCCCAGGTCCATGACGCTCTGGTAAACCCCTGAAGCGACCCGTCCGGTGAGGCGGCGTACGAGTTCTGCCGCCACCCGGGCGAGCGTCGTTTCCCCAAGGAGGGCCCCGGCGGACTTCGTCTCAGGGTCGTAAGAGGTGTTGTCCTTCACGAACTGCAGGAAGTCCTTGAGGGCACCGGTGAAGTTCAGGATGGCGCTTTTCACCGCTTCAAGGTCTCGGGAAACGGTGACGGTGGCGTTTCCGGTTTTCTGGAGGCTGAGGGTCATGCCAGGGATGAAGTCAGTGACAATGTTTGAGGGCCCCTCATACACAATGGGGTTTGTCCCACCAAGGAGGACCCGGGCGTTCTGGGCTGCCTGAACCTCAGTCCAGCTCGAGATCTCTGCCTCCCCCCCCGAGAGGGCCACGCTGACCGTGATGGCATTCTCAAGCCCCGTTTTCTCACTCGCGAGAAAAAGCCGGAACCCTTCCTGCGTCTTCACGATGGTGGCCTGAACCCCGGCTTTTGCCCGGTTGATGGCGTCTCGGATCCCCGAGAGGGTGTTGTTGGAGGCATCAATGGTGATCTCTGTGGTCTTTCCTCCCACCGTGATGGTGATAACCCCCTCCCCAAAGTGGGTGGTGTCGGTATCGGCATAGGCCAGGGAGGTGACAATCTGATGGGCAGTGGCCACCTGTTCCACGGTGAGGACATAGATCCCTTCCTGAGCACCGCTTCTTAGGGCCACCGAGAAGGCATCGCCTGTGGTAGTGGCTTTTTTGGCCAGGAAGGTAGAGGAAAGGGAAAGGCTCAGGGTGCTATTTTGCAAAGCGAGGAGCTTAGTGTTTGCCGTCTGCCAGAGGGAGAGCCTGGTGTCGTAGGTCTGTTTTTTTTCCTCAAGCCGGGCGATGGGAGCCCGCTCGGCTTCGGCAAGCTTCTCGATGATTTCCGAGGTCTTGAGCCCTGAAATGAGCCCGTCGATACTTAGCGTTCCGGCCATGTTCTCCCTCCTCAGACGACCTCATCCACAAGGATTCCCGCAAGCTCCTGGAGCTTCGCCACCATATCGAGGAACTTCTCCGGGGGAATCTCCCGGATGACCTCGCCGGTCTCCCGGTTCACGATACGGGCGA
>JAPWUU010000135.1 GCA_028275365.1 Candidatus Caldatribacterium sp. | reverse complement strand
CGTCTTGCTTCAAATCAGCCCTCAGCTCTTGTGGACTGGAACAACAATTTCGGTAACGATCCTGAAAAGTGCGTTCTCTTCCACTGTGGCAACTACCCCCGGTCGGTTTTCGCCACGATGGAAATGCGTTACGCCGATGTCATTGGGGCAACGGTGGGGACGGAGAATGCCTACGGGAGCTGCCGGGGGAATATTAGACCCGGACCTTTTACCTTCCTGCGCCTGTCGACTGACGATTTGAGAGGGAAAGTCAAAGCCTATGTCGGCGAAGGTGAGATTACGCAAGATGTGGCGAAGACGTTTGGTGCCTGGGGAGTGGCTCGTGTTCCACGGCTCCAGGATCTTCTCCAATTCATCTGTAAGAACGGTTTCGAACACCATGTGGCCATTAACCTTTCCCAGGTTGCTCAGGCAGTCCGGGAAGCGCTGGCAACCTACCTTGGCGTTGAGGTCTACCACCACTTTTGATGCTGCTGTTTCAGGAGGGCGGAAGCATGCCTGAGTACCTTCTGGGTCTTGATTACGGAACTGGAGGAGGCAAAGCCTGTCTCATCGATGCCGAAGGGCATGTGCTTGCCTATGCCTTTCGGGAATACCCCATCATCATCCAGCATCCCGGATGGTCGGAACACGATCCCCATCTCTATTGGAAGGTGGCCTGTGAGGTCCTCGAGGAGTGCATCGCAAAGTCCAGGGTGAATCCTCGCCAGATCCGGGGCATCGCGGTGTCTTCGGCTCTGCCGAATCTCGTCATGGTTGACCGCGATGGCAACCCCATTCACCTCGCCTATAACCTCATGGACCGGAGAGCCACGAAAGAAGTGGCCTGGTTGAAGAGCACCATTGGCGAAGAGCGGATGTTTACCCTTACCGGAAACCCGGTGGATGACCATCCGATGCTTGTGAATCTCCTCTGGGAGAAGAACAATCGTCCCGAGTCTTTTCGGAAAATTTTCCAGGCGCTCACCGTCGATGGGTTCATCAACTTCAAACTCACGGGGAAATTCACGGTCAACATCGGTTCTGCGGCGTTCTACGGGGTGGCTTGGGATATCCGTCGGCACGAGTTCAACGACGACGTGCTTCGCGAGATCGGTCTTTCAAAAGACCTCTTCCCCCCTGCCTTTTCCTGTGAGGATATCATCGGTGAGGTGACAGAAGAAGCCTCAAAAGCAACGGGCATCCCTGAAGGCACACCGGTGTGCGCCGGAGCTGTGGACTTCTGCGTGAGCTGTGTAGCAAGCGGCACCATCGCGGAGGGCGACGTGCAGATGAACCTGGGGACCTGTGGGAATTTCGGGATTGTGCACAAGACCACGAACTTCCTCCGGGAAATGCTGGTATGCCCTCATGCGGTGGAGTCTCGGACCACCTACGTCACCATCCCCACCACGACCACCGGTGGGCAGCTTCTGCGCTATGTCAGGGATAACCTCGCGCATTTTGAGGTCGAGGTGGAGAAGATTCTTGGAGTGAGCGCCTATGACCTTCTGAACCTCGAAGCCGAGAAGGTCTCCCCAGGATGTGATGGCCTGCTTGCCCTGCCCTACTTCATGGGGGAACGAAGCCCTCTCTGGGATCCCCATGCTCGGGGGGTGCTCTTTGGCCTTTCGCTCTCACACACCAAGGGCCATATCGTGCGGGCACTCATGGAGTCGGTGGCGTATGCGCTGTACCACAACTTTGAGATTGTCCAGAGTGCAGGATGGAAAATTAATCTCCCTATCGTTTTCAACGAAGGCGGAGCACGGAGCAGGCTCTGGCGACAGATTATTACCGACGTCTTCAACGTGCCCACGGTGTTTCTCAAAAACAGGGCAGGGGCTCCTTATGGGGGAGCGATTCTTGCCGGCGTAGCCTGCGGTGTCTTCCCCAATTTCCAGGTAGCGAAAAAGCTCGCTGAGTACGTGGACCCTCTTGAGCCTTCAAGTGAAAACCATGAAGTCTACCGCAAGTACTACAGGCTCTACCGGAGGCTTTACGAGCACCTCAAGGAAGACTTCCGGGAGCTTGCCCGCCTGAGGGAAGAACACGTCCGGAGAGAGGAGGTCTCCTCGTGAAGCTCTCTTACAATATCCTGGTCTTTGGGAATGAACCGGTGGAGAAGAGCATTGCCCGTTTGAGCCGGTTTGGTTACGACGCCGTTGAGTTTGTTGGTGAGCCAGAATTATACGACCCGGCAGAGGTGCGGTCACTCCTTGCAAAGTACGGCATTCGAGCTGGGTCTATCTGCAACATCTGGAAGAAAGACCGGGACTTCACCAGCGCTAACCCGGAGATTCGGGAGAACGCAAAGAGGTACACCAAAAGCACCATCGATATGGCAGAGCGAATCGGTGCAGAAGTGGTGATTGTGGCTCCTACGGCAAACATGCGGATCACCAGGGAGCTTCCTCCTGAGGAAGAATGGAAGTATGCAGTCGAGGGTATCCGGGAGTGTGGGGAGTACGCGCTTCCCCGGGGAGTCACCCTGGTCATTGAACCCTGGAACCGTTTCGAAACACACCTTATCAACCGTCTGGAACAGGCCATACGCCTTGCCCAGGACATCAACCTGCCCAACGTCAAAATCATGGGGGACCTCTTCCATATGAACATCGAGGAATCCAGTATTCCCGAGGCAATCCGGAAAGCCAGAGGCTGGCTCGTCCACATGCACGTGGCGGATAACCAGCGGGACCTTCCCGGCAAGGGACACCTCAACTGGCCGGAAATCTTCTCCGCGCTCAAGGACATCCAGTTTTCGGGGTACCTCGTCCTGGAGTACATCCCTCCCCATGCCGATCCTTATTTTGCCTTTCGGGAAAAGGTCGACGAGTCGGTCTATGACGAGCACGCCCGATATGCGGCCGAGTTCATCCGGAAGTTCCTTTGAGCGTTGTGTATAAGGCGCTGGTTTTTGCCGACCGCTTTTTCACGCCTGCAGTCTTTGAACGGGCTGTTTCTCAGGTCCCCTTCTGGGAAGGGGTCCGAAGGGTTTACTATGATTTGAGGTGGCCTGAGGTTTCCTTTTGCTATGGGGAGAAAACGAGGGAGTATGTCCCCTATCCTCGGGAAGCCCTGAAAGAGGTGGAAGAAGCGGAAATCCTTGTGACGCAGATGGGTCTTGTGGATGAGTGTCTTCTCCGGCACGCCCCTCGCCTGCAGGTGGTGGGGTGTCTGCGGAGTGGGCCGGTGAATGTGGATCGTGAAGCGCTTGAGAAAAGGGGGATTCCCC
>JAPWUU010000134.1 GCA_028275365.1 Candidatus Caldatribacterium sp. | reverse complement strand
GAGTTTCGCGAAAGGGTTAAGGCGCTTCAAAATGAACGGAGAAATGTCTTCACCGGTTATGTTCCGGAGAGAAAAATGAGGCGCAGGGAGCGTCCGGAGAGACTTAAAAGAGGGTTGAGGACCAGCGAAGATGCCTTTCGGAAGCCGATCCTGGAAGCTCTAGTAGAATTGGAAGGGCGAGCGGAGATGTCTAAGGTGTTGGATCTTGTGGAGAAAAAGATGCAGGGAATCTTGAACGATTGTGACTATCAGTCTTTACCTTCGGACCCTAGGACCATCCGTTGGCGCAACACGGCGCAGTGGTGTCGGAATACGATGGTCCGAGAGGGGCTGTTGAAGAGCGACTCACCTCGGGGCATCTGGGAGATCTCAGAACGAGGAAGGAAGGCTCTTCAGGAGGGTAAGGTGTAAAGATGTCCCTTCTCGTAGACAATCCCATCATTAACTCGCCCTTCGAGGAGCCCACGCGCTACTGGGCTTACGAAGAAGGCCAGCCAGTGCTCAAGGAAGGACGTCGGCCAGCAGGCTATTACCTCAAGGTAAAGACCCGCGGTCCGCAGATGTCTTTGTTTGAGGAGGAGTTCATGCCGTTAGGGCTGGTCAACACCATTAGGGAACGAGTCAAAGCATGGCGAGAACGAGGCTATCCCGGTGTTACGCCAATCACCCGGCAACTGCTCAATCACTGGAACAACCCCGAACGGGAGCGTAAACTCTTCTTCTGCCAGCGGGAAGCCATCGAAGCGCTGATCTGGCTCATTGAAGCTTCTCCCGCGGAGAAGCAGGGTATCACCATTCCCAGGGACAATGGTCTAACCCGCTACGCCTGCAAGATGGCAACGGGGAGTGGCAAGACCATCGTTATGGGCATGGTCATTGCCTGGCAGGTTCTCAACAAGCTGGCCAACCCTCAGGACCGACGATTCTCTGACGCCGTGCTCCTCGTCTGCCCGAACCTGACCATCCGGGAGCGTCTGCAGGTGCTTCTCCCCTGGAAGCCAGGTAACTATTACGACAGATTCGACCTCGTGCCCCGCGGGATGCTCGACCGGCTACAGCAAGGCAAATTCGAAGTCACCAACTGGCATCTCTTTCAACCGCAGGATGACAGCCGCTCCAGGAGTGTGGTGCAGCGGGGCGCGGAAAGCGACGCCAGTTTCTGCCGTCGGGTACTGAAAGAGCTTGGCAGCAAACAGAACATCCTGGTGATCAACGACGAGGCCCACCATGCGTACCGTCCGGCGCCGTTGCCGGAGGAGGTGAAGGCCCAACTTTCCGCCGAGCAGATCGCAGAGCGCGAGGAAGCAACGGTCTGGGTCAGTGGGCTCGATAGAATCAACACGGTACGTGGTATCAACTTCTGTTCCGACTTTTCCGCGACGCCCTTCTATATCAAGGGGAGTGGTTACGAAGAGGGAGCCCCATTTCCCTGGATTGTATCGGACTTCGGTCTGGTAGATGCTATCGAGTCGGGCATTGTTAAGATTCCGCGCGTGCCGGTGGACGACAACACAGGAGCACTCATCCCCAGGTACTTCCGCTTGTGGGAGGCGATCAACCAGGCGCTGCCCGCCTCCGAGCGGCAGACCGCCCGCCGTCGCGCCAAGCCTGAATCGGTGCTCCGGGAGGCAGAAGGGGCGCTGGCCACCCTGGCCTCGGAGTGGAAGAAGACCTTCGACGAATTTTTGCGCTCAGGCTCCCCTGTCCCTCCTGTCATGATCGTTGTCTGCGACAACACAGATTTAGCAAAGCTGGTTCACGAGCACATTGCGAGAGGCAATGTTCTGCCGGAGCTCGCAAATGACTCGAATGGAGAGGTGACTTTCCGGATAGATACCAAGCTTCTCGCCGAAGCCGAGACGGCCATGGAAGGAGAGACCAGGGCCGGAGCAGCGCTACGCCTTCGCAAGGTTGTGGACACGATCGGGAAGCTGGAATGGGAGGGCGAAGGTGATCCTCCAGGTAAACACATCAGGTGTGTGGTGTCGGTCGGAATGCTCAACGAAGGCTGGGACGCCCAGAATGTGACACAAATCCTGGGGCTACGAGCCTTCACGTCCCAGCTCTTGTGCGAGCAAGTCGTGGGACGAGGCCTTAGGCGGCTGAACTACGATGACTTCTCAGAACCCGAGTACGTGGACGTATATGGTGTTCCGTTCGAGGTTATCCCTGTCAAGAAGAAGCCGATCAGTCGAACCGAAGTGGGAAAGGTTTCCACGCTCGTGAGGGCGCTGCCGGAGCGGAAGCACCTGGAAATCATTTTTCCTCGCGTCGAAGGCTATATCGTTGATGTGAGAAGTCGCATCCGCCTGAATCTCGACGGCGTGCCCTTTTTACAAATCGGCAGAGACGAGCCGACCGAGGTCACAGTCAAGCCCCAGGTGGGCTACCGCATCGGGCGGCCCGATCGGTTGGGTCCAGGTCCAGAGGTGGTACATGACCGCAATCCTTTCCACAGGGACAAGCGGCTCCAGGCGACAGTATATGAGATTGCTGCTGAACTCACCCGGAGACTCAAAGAAAAGCGTGAGGAATGGGGCGTCCGGCACGTCCTTTTCCCTCAGGTGCTTACCGCCGTCTGGCAGTACCTGGAGGAGCGGGTGGTGGTCGTCGATCTCAGCACACCGCTCGAAGAGATTGCCCTGCTCAAGTACAAGCAGCGGATTATCGAGAGGCTGACCGAGGCGATCGAACCGGACACGGAAGCCGGCGAACCGCCCATTCTGCCCGTCATCGAGCGCTTTCGCCGTACTGGGTCCACTTCTGAAGTACTTTTCCGCACTGTGCGCCCCTGCGCCGGCACAACCAAAAGCCACGTGAGCCATGTTGTGCTTGATGCGCCGAGGTGGGAGCATAGCGTGGCGTATCAGCTTGAACGGATGCCAGAGGTTATCGCTTATGTGCGCAATGACCACCTCGATTTCACCATCCCCTACGAATGGTATGGGGTCCGACACGAGTATCGTCCGGACTATCTCATCCGCTGGCGCTGCGAAGATGGACGGGAGGTGAAAATCATACTGGAGGTGAAAGGGTTTGAGACTGAGAAAGACCGGCAGAAGGAAGCCGCAGCGAGGCGGTGGGTAAAAGCGGTAAACCACGACGGGGAGTTCGGCCGATGGGCATTCGCTCTCTGTAAGGACCCCGGGCAGTTGAGAACCACTCTGGTAAAGGAAGTAGAACTAGTCTGCAGCATTCGGATTTAGCCAGCCTCCAGGCAGTTT
>JAPWUU010000133.1 GCA_028275365.1 Candidatus Caldatribacterium sp. | reverse complement strand
GCGGTGTGAAGGAGAAAAAACCCTGGAGACCATGAATGTCAGAGATGCTGCAATCATCGGCCTTCTTCAAGCACTGGCACTGATTCCAGGAGTTTCCCGCTCGGGCATCACGCTCCTTGGGGGCATCGGTGTGGGCCTCAAAAGAAGCGAGGCGGTGCTCTTCTCTTTTCTCCTGTCCCTTACCACCATTGGTGGGGCAACGGCCCTGGCGCTTTTGCGAGAGGCTTCGGGAGGAATGGCACTTTTCAAAAGCGCTCTTCCGGGATTTTTTGCCGCCCTGGGAAGCGGTCTGTTCTCCTGCACCGTGCTCCTCAAACTCGTGCGGGAAAAGGGGCTCGTACCTTTTGGGTACTACCGGATCCTTCTGGGGGCATTTTTTCTCCTTTTCCTCTCTTTACGGTAATCCTCAGAACATGATTTCTTCAAGAATGGCCCGAACCCTGTCCCTCAAAAGCCGTTCCAGACGTTCAAAGAGGTACTCCGAGTACACTGTAAAAGGCGTCCACACACGGATGCGGCCATCCTCAAAGGAGATGCGGATGTTTTCCGGGAACTCTTTTTCCTGCGCGAGCGCCTCCTCCAGGAACACGTTGAGCGCCCTCAGGGGGATAAGGTAGAGCTCATAAGGTCTCTCAAGCTCGTACTCCCAGTACACGTACGTGACCTCCTCGTGGCGGTACGGCGCGGGTGCAAAAACAAGACGAATCACCTCACACCACCCCCAGGGCAAAGTACCCTCCAAAGAAAATGAGCATCGCACCGCACACCCCCACCAGGGATCTGTAGAATCGCTCAGAGAAGACGCCCCGCCCCCGGTCAAGGGTGAAGGAAACAGCGCTGTACCATACAAAATCCGCCAGGATGTGCCCGAGGAAGAAGATGACAATGCCCCAGATTCGCGCCTGGCTTGCCGAAAGGAGCATGGCAAGCCCCACGGTTGCCCACCACATAATCCAGTAAGGGTTGGAAATGCTTGTCAGGACCCCACCGAGTACCATATTCCGACTGGTCCTCTCCTTCTTCTGACCTTCAGAGATGGTTACACTCCGGAAGGCCCGAAGCATGCCCATCCCAAGGTACACGAGTACCCCGCCTCCCACAACACCAATGAGGCGCTGGGCAAGGGGCAACGCCAGAATCCTTCCAAAACCAAGGACAAGGCTCACCACCATACCGGCTTCAAGAATGCCATGACCCACAACGGTGAGAGGACCAGCCCGGAATCCAAGACGGGGAACACCCGAAAGGACAAGGGCAAGTAAAGGCCCAGGCATGAGCGCTCCAGAAAAACCAACGATGAAAGCACTCCCGAAAATGGTGAAAAGTTGCCATCCCCCCATGAGCGTTTACCCCAGAGAGCAACAAGAAGACCCATGGTGGGAACATCCCGAAAGGGATGCAGAAACCGCGAGGAACGCTGCTTTCACAATGAGTTCAGCAGGGATAACCTCATAAACCCGGCCGTCAGCCTCCACGGTGCGGCAGGCCACCGGGCCGCAGACGTCACAGCAAGGACTTGCACCTCTTGAGGCTTCAAGCCACTCTTCTAAAGGCCGACCGTTCAGAAAAATCGCATTCGACTGCAAGGGGTCTTTGCGGAAAGCTTCACACGAGAGGATTTCCTTCTCAAGGACAACACCGATGCCCAAGGGGGCAAAAACCTGTTCCAGCAGCGCGCAGGCCCTTTCAAGTTCTTCCTCTGTAGAAGCACAGCGGGGGCATGTTGCCCCGTCAATGAGGAGTCTCTGCCAGCGAATATGGAGCATTTCCATGCGCTTCCCTCCCGGGGTAGGCTCACAAGGGAACGAAAACACATAAACTGGTGGAGGCGGTGGGAGTCGAACCCACGTCCAGAACCCGACAGAGTGAAGAGCCTACGAGCGTAGCCTCAGTTTTCCTTGAGCGCACGGTTCCTCCCTGAGGCCGGATGAACCATACGCTTCCTCAGTGAGTTCTCATTCCCGGTACCTGAGGACTCCCGGAAACCAGCCCGCTATCTGGCGCCGACCTGGGCATAGCAGGCGGTCTGCCCAGGGGCGTGCTGCGTGCGAATTACGCAGCGAGTGCCAACTGAGCGTCGGCGTTTGTCGTTGCTCCACCTTTTTTACGAGCCCCGGTGGAGACCTCGGCTCGCCTCTTCAACTCCTCTTGGCCCTGTCGAGACCCTTACGCCCCCACACCTTTACGCCCTGTACTTTAGTAAACGCTCCAGGGCTCGCTTTTCTTCCCGCTCCATGAGTTCCCTGCGGCGATCGTAGAGCTTCTTAGGCTTGACAAGCGCAATCTCAACCTTTGCCCTTCCCCGCTCATTAAAGTACACCCGCAGGGGAACTATTGTCAAGCCCTTTTGCTCCACTAAAGACCCCCAGCGAAGGATTTCCCGCTTCTTCAAAAGGAGCTTCCGGGACCTCCGGGGATCGTGGTTGAAAACGTTCCCGAAATGGTATGGAGCAATATGCATGTTGTGGAGCCACATCTCGCCACCCTTGACATGGCAAAAACTCTGGTCCAAGCTCACAGCGTGGTTCCGCAGGGACTTGACCTCCGTCCCTTTTAGCTCAATACCCGCCTCGAGTCGCTCCAGGATATCATAGAGGTGCCTTGCTTTCCGGTTTTCTGCAACAACCTTCATGGCGAAAAATTCTAACCTCAAATCTCCAGAAAAATTCCCAGGAAAGTATACCACAGGAAAAAGCGCCGGAAGAACCTCCTCCAGAGTCAGCGCCCGGGAATACAACCCAACCCTGGAAATAGCCCTGTGGTCGCACCAATCCTACCCAAAAGGGCAGGAATCAAGTACAATGTACTTAGGGTGGTTAGCATGAAAAGACAGGGAATTCCCGAACTTGACGAGGTCCGGCAGTGGATTGAAAGCTACGTGAAAAGAGTCGCCAACCTCAGAGATGAAAGAGGTAGAGGCGTCACCCTCCTTGCGCTCCGGGATGCCATTGAAGAATGGTTGCGGTTTTACGAATCCCAGGGAGCGTCGGTTGAACCCGAGTGGATCAGGGTACGGAATTTCGACGCTCTCTTAGAGAAAAACGCCGCGCTCTTCCTAAAAGTGATCGGAAGAAGACGTCTGCAGGAAGAACGGAAACAGGTCACCCCGAACGAAGAACGATGGTGGTGGTGGCTGGACAGAAAGGTGGAAGAGGAGCGAAAGAAGCGCCTGAAAAGAACCGCGGCTATCCTGGGAGGCGTTACCCTTGTTCTTGTGGCTTTATACTTTTTCGTCTT
>JAPWUU010000132.1 GCA_028275365.1 Candidatus Caldatribacterium sp. | reverse complement strand
ACCCGCCAGGATGTTCGGGAGCTCCTTGAGATGGCGGGGCGATACCGTTTCCGGGTGGTCTACGAGGTGTATTCTCTTGAGGAGGCCAACGAGGTCCTGAAAAAGCTCAAGAAGGGGCAAGTTCAGGCATCGGCTGTCCTTGTGCCCTGAGTTCTCCCACCACCCACAGGGGTTTCTGGAAGCAAGACGCAAGCTCATCCCTGTTTTTTGTGCTCGCAAAAAGCAAAACGGTTGCTGGTCCACAGCTTTTGTAGAGAGAAAACGGGGGGTGGGGGTTCAGGGAGAGGGTGGCCGACCTCCCCCAGAGGAAGAGCAGGGATTCGCAGAAAATCCCCCGGGATCCCACGGGGACGATTGCTGCTTCAGGGCACTCCTCCCGAAGGCGCAGGATGTCGACAAGATCGGCGATAGCGTGGAGGTTTTCCAGGACTTCCCGGCCACAGGAGGGGACACCCAGAGCGTACAAGGTTCCCTCAAGGAGTGGCTCCTCTTTTCTCTGGGTTCTCCTGCCAAGGACGGTGACCCCAAGACCGGTGGCTAAAGTGGGGATGTTCTTCTCTGTAGAGAAGACGCAGGGGAGGTTTTCTCTGCCGATAGTGCGGAGTTCCCGGGCGATGCCCCTTTGCACTTCCTCAATCCAGGGATATGGTTCCATGCTCAGGGTTACAGAAAGCGCCAGAGGCTCTCCTCCTGCTGCAAGGATTTCTGCCAGAGCAACCCGAGCGGTGAACTGAGCGGATACCTCGAGGGGGACAGAGAGGCTGTCCCCCGGTTTCGGTCCTATCCCACCAAGGGCGTCACAGGCCACAAGGAGCTCCTCTTTACCGGTGTCGACCACGAGGCAATCCCGCTTCATCGCCGTGTCAGCGTCCGGTGGAGGAGTGCAGCAAGGAAGGTGTTGACGAAGGACCCCACAAGGAGAGAAGGCAGGATACCGAAGAAGAATCCCCACCCGAAAAGGGGGACGACGCTCAGTGGGGCAAAGACGCCGTTGAGAATGGTACCCACAAGGACAGCCCCGGGGTACTTCCACCGCAGGAAGGCGAAACGAAAGGCCAGGGCAATGCCCGCCATCTCCAGGGCAATCACAAGATGCACAAAAGCCCCTAAAGGGAATCCAACGTTCAGGGAAGTCAGAATGTGCCCCAGGAAGGCGATGAACGCTCCCTCGGGATAGCTCAAAAGTAGCGCGCCAAAAAACCCCGGAAGGGAGTCTAAAGCTACAGTTCCAGTGGGGCTTGGGATTTTCACGAACGACCCCACAACGCACAGAGCTACAAGGGTAGCCACAAGGCTCAGACGAAGGGGTAAAGAAGCGCTCAGAGCTTTCCGTTCCATCGGCATCCTCCTTTCCTGAAATGAAAAAGCCCTCAGGCGATGCCTGAGGGCTTTGCCATCACCCTCTCTGGCGCTTCCGTGGCAGGTCTTCTGGCTCAGGTTCCTCAGAAGGAGACCCTTCCCAGCTTTTGCCAGTGGCTATGCTCTCCTTCCTCCCCATCACAGCGGCGGGTCCGCGCCGGACTTTCACCGGACTTCCCTATTCTCCCGAAAAGGGCACCACGGAAGGAACAAGAGACTCTTTTTCGTTTTTTCCCATTATACCATCTTTCACAGTCCTCGCAAGCCAGACAGCACAAACTCTACTCTCCGCCCACAATCATCTGGACCACCTGTTCTTTGGTGGCCAGAGAGGGAGAGCATTCCCCCACTATTTGCCCGTTCCTGAGGACAACGATGCGATCGACAATCTCGAAGACCTCTTCGAGGTTGTGACTGACGATGATGATGGGAATGCCTTCTTCCCTTCCGAGGCGCTTGATGAGGTGCAGAACCTGGAACTTCTCCTTCACCCCCAGGGCAGCGGTGGGTTCATCCAGAACCAGGATTTTCGGCTTTTTTCGGAGGGCTTTGGCCAGAGCCACAGCTTGCCGTTGCCCTCCTGAGTAGCTGATGATAGGTCTTCGCACTGAGTCGATGGTGATACCCACTCGGGAGAGGACACTTTCTGCTTCTTTTTCCATCTCTCTTCTGGCCAGGACCCTCAGAAGTCCTCCCAGAAGGGGTTTTGTTTTTTCTTCGCCCATGAAGATGTTCGCCGTGACGTCGTGATGCGGGGCGAGGATTTCCTCCATTTTCTGGTGGACGGTGTAAATACCCTGCTCATAGGCATCTCTGGGGCTTTTGAAATGGACTTCCCTTCCTTCGAGGTAAATTTTGCCTCTATCCGGAGGGAAGACGCCTGCCAGGATTTTAATGAGTGTTGATTTCCCCGCTCCATTCCCTCCCACAAGTCCCACGATTTCATGATGGGACAGGGTGAAGTGGACGTTTTCCAGAGCCCGGACCTCGCCGAAAGACTTACATATCCCTTCCATCTTCAAAAGCACTCCATCACTCTTCATAGCGCATTAGTCTCCTCTTGAGAGAGTCAAGGGCCACTGCAAAGAGAATCATAAGTGCTTGTATCGTCTGAATCCAGTAGGGTGAAACGGCGTGAAGGTTAAGGACGTTGCTGATGGCGCTCAAAAGCAACACTCCCCCTAAGGCCATGGAAAGGCTCCCTATTCCCCCACGAAGGCTGATGCCTCCGATGATGGCCGCTGACATGGCCTCGAACACCATCCCTGTACCGAAAAGGGGGGAGGCCGAGTTGAGGCGTCCGGCCATGACCAGGCCAGCAAAGGCAGAGAGAAGACCACTCAGCATGAAAACGGTGATAACGACCCGATCCACGTTGATGCCGCTGATACGAGCAGCCGTCTGGTTATCGCCCACAAGGTACACGTGCCTGCCGAACCTGGTGTATACGAGAACGGCGTGGAAGAGCAGGTAGAGGACGGCAAGGAGCACGATTTGCACCGGGAATACCCCTATGGTACCTGCGCCGAAGAAGCAGAGAGAAGTCGGGAGGTTCCAAATGGTCTTCCCCTCCACGATGCCCAGGGCTGTGCCTCGAATGCCAATGTAGGTTATGAGTGTGGCCACAAAGGCGTTGAGCCCGAGCTTTCTGACCAGGGCCCCATTGGCAAAGCCAACGAGCATCCCACTGGCAAGCATAATGCATACAGCAAGGGGAACCGGAAGGGCGTTTTTCACCGACATTGCACCCAGAACCGCGGAGAGGGCAAGTGTCGACTCTACCGAAAGGTCGAGATGCCCGGAAAGGAGGCAAAAGGATTCCCCGATCACCACTATGCCCAGGATGGAGGAATGGATCAGAATGTTCCGGAAGTTTAAGACCGTGAA
>JAPWUU010000131.1 GCA_028275365.1 Candidatus Caldatribacterium sp. | reverse complement strand
ATGTGGGCAATACGGGTGTGACCCTGCTCAAGGAGATACCGCATGGCTTCTCTCGCCCCTCCATAGTGGTCGATGTCGACGTAGCTCACCCCATCGCCCTCCACCCTCTGGTTCACCACGACAAAGGGGAAATCTTCCCGAACCAGGTCGCTCACCTCGGCGTACTGCACCGGCCAGTGGGAGAGGATGAAGAGCCCCTCAAAGAGGCGATTACGGGCAATATCAAGGAGGGCTTCCCGTTTGTCCAGGGGGTGTCCGTTGAAGAACTCCCCTCTGACCACAATCTGGAGGTAGTACCCTGAAGAAGAGATAGCCGCAAGGAGGCTGTTGATAAGGTCCCCGTAGAAGGTGGAGAGTTTCCGGTCTTCCCGGATGAAGGCGCAGAGAAGAACCGTGCTCGTTTTCCCTTTGACGAGATTCCGGGCCAAAACGTTGGGGCGGTACCCAAGCTTCTGGACCGCTTCAAGGACCTTCCTTCTGGTCTCTTCAGAAACCTGTCCCTTGTTGCCCAGAACAAGGGACACCGTCGCAGGCGAGACCCCTGCCAGACGGGCCACGTCTTTGATGGTGACCGGCACAGGCGGTGCTCCTTAAAACGATTTAGCTTTCGAAAGCATTATACCAGTACTCTTATAAAGGGTCAATATATCAGGGGTAAAAATTTCCAAAAACGTTTTAAACCCAGACAGGGCACAATTGAGAACACGCCCAGATGAGACATCCCAAGGGCGCAAACACCTGTCAGGAAAAGCCCAGAAGGCCGCTTCAAGCGCCGTACAGGTGGCAGCGAACGAGATGCCCTACCTCAACCTCCCGCATGCCTGGCTCTTCTCTCCTGCAGATTTCCCGAGCCTCACGGCAGCGGGGGTGGAACACACAGCCTGGAGGAAGGTTCACGGGACTCGGGATTTCACCTGTGGAGACAATTTTCGCTGGCTTGAGCCGCTCCTCTTCTTCAGAGATTACGGGGATTGAGGAGAGGAGCATCTGGGTGTAGGGATGGAGAGGACGCTCAAAGAAGACCTGAGCCGGAGCAAGTTCCATGATCCTTCCAAGGTACATGATGGCCACCCGGTGGGCGATGTTCCGCATGAGGCTCAGGTCGTGAGTGATGAAAAGATACCCGAGGCGCCGCTCTTTCTGGATACGAACAAGGGTATTGATGATCTTTGCCTGGATGGAAACGTCCAGCGCAGAAGTCGGTTCATCGAGGACAAGCAACGACGGCCCGGTCGCAAGTGCCCGGGCAATGGCAACCATCTGTTTCTCCCCACCGCCCAGGGCCCTCGGGTACTTCTCGGCGTAATCGGGTGGGAGTTCAACAAGATTCAGGAGCTCTTCTACCTTTTCCTGGAGCTTTCTTCCGTCCACCAGGTGGTGAACCCTCAGGGGAAGCTCGAGAATTTCCCGAACGGACCGACGGGGGTTGAGAGAGGACCCAGGATCCTGGAAGACAATCTGGAGCTCTTTTTTGAGCACCAGGGGACGACGAGCATGGGGCATGGTGATGTCCTGACCCTTGAAGAGGATGCGGCCACCAGTGGGACGGTACATCCCCATGACCATGTACGCTACGGTGCTCTTTCCCGAACCCGATTCCCCCACAAGCCCAAAGGTCTCTCCAGGATGAATGGCGAAGCTCACATCCTGCACGGCCCTGACAATTCCCCGAGAGGTGGCGAAAAACTTCCTGAGTCCTTCAACCACAAGGAGTTCATCCATGGCTGTCCCTCCCAAAGAGAAAGCAGGCAACCCGGTGGCCTCTATCGACAGGAAAAAGCTGGGGTTTTCTCTGGCGGCAGATATCCATGCGATGAGGACAGCGGGGGTGGAACCGGCACCCTGAAGGGGGATCGAAATAGTCAGGAATGCGACCCGGAATGCCCTCGGCAATTCCCGTTCCGGTGAGCTTGGGCACGCACCGCATCAGCGCTTCAGTATAGGGATGGAGTGGCCGGGCGAAGAGTTCCCCAGTCTTTGCCTCTTCCACAATCGTCCCTGCGTACATCACGTAGACCCGCTCGGTCCACTCCCGGATCACCCCGAGAGAATGGGAGATGAGAATCACCGCCATCTTGCGCTCTTCCGCCAGGCGGTGGATCAGGCGGAGAATCTGGTCCTGGATGGTCACATCAAGAGAGGTTCCCGGCTCATCGGCAATGAGAAGCTCCTTGGGGCAGGCCAGGGCAAGGGCAATGCAGACTCGCTGGCGCATCCCCCCGGAAAGCTGCACCGGGTAACTCTCAAGAATCCGGGGAGGATCGGGAAGGGCCACATTCTGCAGCGCAGAGAGAGCAACCTCCCGGACCGAAGCGTGATCTCTTTTTCCCAGAGCATACCGGATAGCATCCTCAAGCTGTTCCCCCACTGTGAACACCGGGTTCAGCGCTGCCGTGGGGTCCTGGAAAATCATGGAAATCCCAGATCGCCTCAGGTGCTCGAGTTCTGGCGGGCGCATGGAGAGAACATCCCGACCTTTAAAGAGGATACGCCCTCCCCGAACCACTCCAGGGGGTTTCGGAAGGATACCCATAATCGTCTTCATCGTGGTCGTCTTTCCGCACCCCGTCTCCCCCACAAGTCCCACCCTCTCCTGGTGGCGGACCTGTAGGGTAACCCCGTCAAGAACCTTCAGATACCCTCCATAAACCTGGAAATGCACCACGAGATCCTGAACATCAAGCAGCACATCCGGCATCTACGCTTCCTCCAGGGAAAAGAGATCGCCTATGCCATCCCCAAGAAGGTTAAATCCAAGGACGATGAGCATGATGGCCAGGCCGGGGAAAACGGAGATCCACCAGTACTCGGGGAGATACTTCGCCCCATCGGCCACCATCGTTCCCAGAGCCGGTTTGGGGGGCTGTTCCCCAAGGCCTACAAAGCTCAAAGCAGCACCAATGAGAATTACCCAGCCCATATCGAGGGTCATCTTCGTGAGGATGGTTGAGACACAATTCGGGAGGATTTCCCGGAAGAGGATGTGGAATTTGCTTGCCCCGATGAGCTCAGCCGATTGAACGAAGTATTCGTTCCGCAGTGAAGTGGCCATGCCGTACACAAGACGCGTGTACCAGGGCCACCACATGACCGATACGGCAATCATGGCATTGGTGAGGTTGGGCTTGAGAACCGAGGTGATGGCCAGGGCCAAGATGAGGGGAGGAACAGAGAGGAAAATATCCGTGATACGCATGATGAGGATATCAATCCAGGACTCCTTAAAGTAACCGGCCAAAAGCCCCAGGGTAACTCCCAC
>JAPWUU010000130.1 GCA_028275365.1 Candidatus Caldatribacterium sp. | reverse complement strand
TTGAACGGAGCCTTCGCCTCCTTGGAGGACCGAGGAAGATTGTTCTGTACCAGCGTCTGACCTGGGTTTCTTCGCTTCTTGAAGCAGCCCTGGTTCTTGTGCTTCACAGGGTTTTCGAGCGAACAGCGGAAGAGATCGCCGAAGAACTCGGCATCAGCGTGCAGACTGTGCGGAACATTCTGCGAGCAGACCCGGAAAGAGCATTCCAGTACCTTGAGGAGAAAATAAAAGAGGAAGACGTTGAGACGAAGGGTGTCCATATCGCTGGTGGTCTGGCAAAGAGAGCTTTTGAAGAAATCGAGGCACGAGGGTGGTAGACTTTCCGGCTGTTCATGACCTGGAAAAGCACTTACTGTTTTGGGTTTTCGGTCCTTGAGGTCATCATCGGCCTTTCTCTCTGTGCCTTGCTTTTAGCCCTGGGAGTTCCTTCCCTCTCTCGTCTTCAGGGAGAATCCGTTCTTCTGGGAACGGCTCAGCAGATAGCAAGTGCCATACGTCTTGCGCGAATTGAGGCCCTTGAGGCAGCAACGCAGACGAGGATCATCTTCGATGTCGCGGGGAATCGTTTCCTCTTCCGGGGAAAAGAGGGAAAAACCAGAATATACCCCGTACCGGAGGGCGTCGCGCTCTACGCAACCAATTTCCCCTCTAACGAGCTTCGTTTTTTGCCCTCAGGAACTCCCCTGTGTGGGGGAACGGTCATCCTGAGAACGCCCAAAAAGCGGAAGTACGTCATCATCGCTCCAGTCACAGGAAGGGTGCGACTCAGTGACACACCGCCGCAATGACTCTGGTGCAACCTTTGTGGGCATTGTCGTTTCTCTGAGTCTGCTTTCGCTTCTTGTGAGTGTTGCTCTCCTTGAAGTCCGTACCCTCTCTGTGCTCAGAGTTTCGGCAGAACTCAAAACTCAAGCCCTGATGCTTGCGGTGAACACCATGGAGTCCATAAAGGGTACAGGGTATCCTCCCCCGTCCCCAGGGGAAACCGGTGGGCTTATCGTCCAGTGGGATATCAGGGAGTTCTCACCCACAACGTTACTCTGCGAGGTGACGGTCACCAAGGAAGATGGAGGGGAGATTCTTGCTCTTCGGACGCTCAAGAAACGGGGGATTCCTGCTCCTTGAGGCACTTCTCAGCATCACCATAGGAATCATCATTATCTGCGGCGCTCTTGGGGTTTTCGCCTGGTGCATCCGTCTTTTCTCTCTGACCCTCGAGCGGATTGAGGAGAAGGAGCAGGCGCTCTCGGCACTCTACACGGTTTTTCACCTTGCACGATACGGGGATAACGCCGTGGTTTCAGAAGATGGGAGAAGGTTCTCCGTTCGCCTGAGGAGTGCCACGCTCTCTGTGTACGCGTTGCGTGGCTCTCTTCTTCTGGCGCACAAGGGGACTGCAAACCCCATCGCCGAGGGATGTACCGGTGTGGCATTTTCCTTTCTCCAACATTCCCTGACCGCCAGGATTTCCTTTGGGAATGAGGTCTACACCCTTCAGGTCCTTCCGGGGTACTTCAAAAGGTGAGGAAAAGGGAAGCATCGAGCTTGCTGTGTGCATCATGATCACTGCGGCTGCCATTGTGGTCATCCTTCTTTCCCAGGAAATCACCTTTCACGTTCGCACCATCAACGCGTACCTTCGGGAGTACCAGGAAGAATACACAAGGGAGGGTGTACTCATCGAGGCTGTCGCGCTACTTGAGGAAAAAGGAGAAGGATTTGTGGCCACGGACCTTCCTTCATCCTTTGCTCCTTCCTATGCATTCACCATCACAAGTGATACAATTACTCTCACAAAGGATAGAGAGGTTGTGCTGCGCGCAGGCATTCGATGGGAGGGAAAGAAGCTCTCCGTGGTATACGTAGAGAATAATTTCGTTCGTCCCTTCTCCCAGTAGGGCCATGCTTGGCATTGACACGGGATCGTACGCTCTGAAGTTTTGCCTGAGTGAGGCGCAAGGCAAGGATTTTGCTCTCCGGAGAGTAGGGGAGTTTGTGCTTCTTTCGGAGAAGGCTCCTCTGACAAGTGAGGGTATCCGGCTCTTTTTTCAGCGTAACCGCCTCCCCAGGGAAGTTACCCTCTCCTTCTCCCACCCCCGGATGGTCTTCCAGCGGGTGAGTTTCCCTGAGATGCCTCAGGAGGAACTCGAGAATACCCTCCAGTGGGAGGCCCGTTCCCTCATACCTGACGAAGAAAACTTCCAGGTCAGCTGGAGCATTGTCGGAAAAAACGGTGGAAAGATGGAGGTCCTTTTTGCCGCTGTTCCCCTCCAGGAGGTGGAAAGATACGTCGATGTCTTCTCCAGGGCAGGAGTGCGGGTAGAGGCTGTGGAACCCCATGTCACAAGCCTTGTGAAGGGGTTTCTGGGTCTCCATCCGGAGTTCTTCGAACAAGCTTTCACCCTGGTGGACATTGGTTTTGGGAAAACCACTCTCATCTGCTTTGCCAATCACCACGTTCTCCTTTCCCGGAGCTTCAGCTGGGGTATGAAGAGATTGTGGGACGCCCTTTCAGAGGAGTTCCACCTCTCGCCTGTTGAGGCTTTTGAAGTTCTCCGGAGAGGAGAGGGCACTGCAGGAATTCCATACCAGCTGGAAGAGGCCATACCCCTGGTCTCTCCGGACCTTGTTTCCGAACTCAAGCGTTCTTTTGCCTTTTTCCAGGCAGAGTTTGGTGCCAGGGTTTTGGAGCAGATCTTCCTTTTGGGAGGAGGGGCTCTGTGTCGTCCCCTCCGGAGCTACGTCGCCCAGGGACTTTCTCTTGACTTCCAGACGCCGCGGCCACTCACCCTGGGCAAGGATTCCATCGCTTCTGAGCGATTTCTTGCCGCTTTAGGAGCGTCGCTATGGAAGTGAAGGTGCCATACCGGGTTACCCTGAACCTTCTGCCGCGGAAGTACATTGCCCGACGAACGCCAAACTGGGCCCGTCTCTTTTTCGTCGCCGTACTCCTTAGCTTCTCGGCCCTTTACCTTTTCTCCTACGGGGTGTTCAGCCTCAGGGTGCAATCCCTGGAACGGGAGGTCAAAACCCTTGAGCTTCAAGCCGTCCGTCTGCGGGAGGAGGTGGAGAGGCTGAAGAAAGTCCAGGACGAGGTGACGAAAATCGAACAGAGGGTGCGCCTCCTCAAATCGCTGATTGCTCGGGAGAAAGACTGGCTCCGCTTTTTCACCATCCTCGGGGAGTACATGCCTCAGGACCTCGCGCTCTTTGAGCTTCGTTGCTCTCCGGAAAGAGTGGAATGTCGGGGACGAGCAGCCACCGTGGCCAGCATTGCCGACTTTATCGGA
>JAPWUU010000008.1 GCA_028275365.1 Candidatus Caldatribacterium sp. | reverse complement strand
GCCTGGGATAAAAAAAGCCACTTGCCAGGTCGGCAAGTGGCCCAAAACTCACCAACTCCCTCCGCTGGCATTACCCAGATCAGGTTCAAAGGGTCGAGAGCTTGCGCTCTCCTCTCAGCCCCGCGTTCTGGAGCTCCCCCGGTTCCGTATGCACTTTGAGAGCATTATACCAGAAAAGAGCTGGGGATTTCCACCGGGCTTTTCGAAAACCCCTTGACACTTCGTATTCCTCATAGTATATTCTACCTTGCCTGGTGGGCCGTTAGCTCAATTTGGCAGAGCAACTGACTCTTAATCAGTGGGTTGCAGGTTCAAGTCCTGCACGGCCTACCAGAAACTCTCTGAAATCAGGCCTTCTGGCAACCGCTACCTCGAGGGAAACATCCTTTTGACAACAATTTGACAACAACGCCATCAGAAGACCCCCTTGAAGAGGTCCCGAAGCTTCTCCGTGCTCATCTCTTTGAGCCCGGCGATGAGCTTGCTCTGGGTGCCCATGGTGATGCGAAAAAGCTGAGCATTTGTCCCTCCACTGCCCTGGCAAAACGTCAAGGGGTGATTCCCTGGCCCTCTTACTGTGCAAGCATCTCTTCCAGGCCAAAAATCCGGACCGAGTTGCGGTGCATGAGGGATTCCACGAGGAACGCAGCACCCCGGCGGGAAATCTGGCCCTCAGCGAGGAGTTTCCCCACCACCCGGCAAATCATCCGGTCAAAGACCTCGAATCTGCTTCCTTCTGAGAGAATCTTTCGCCCATCGGCCACCGGTCCTCCCATGGAGGCAAGAAGCGAGGAATTCGCCACTTCCAGGAGGGCTTGTTCAATGAGGTGAGGAGCGTCGTTGAACCACCAGGGGAAACCCGTGTGCACCCCGGGAAAAGCCCGCTCCAAAGCGATGTTCACGTGGAGACACTCGTGGCTCATGGCGTAGAGCACCAGGTGAGACTCGTCCTTGCTTTTCCCACTGAAAAATCGGGAAAGGAGGGGTCGGAGGTTTTCCGCAACCCGGACACCATCAAGCGTCACATCGCCTCCAGTATCACTCCCCCACCGGGCATAGAGGGAATCATTGGCGTTCCTGAGCACTCCATAGTGGATCTGAGTCACCATGCGATGTTCCCGGTTCATTTCGCAGAAGCGGTGCATCATGAAGGAGATGAAATCCCGTACCTCCGGAGAACGAGGAGCAAAGTGTTCACCTTTCTCGTATGCCCGGATGAAGATTTCCTCCGCCCTCTTTTCTTCCACCTCAAGCCCAAAGGGTTCAAGAAGCCCATGGTCACTTGCGCGGGCCCCCAGAGAGGCAAAATACGCGTGGCGTTTGCGCAGGGCCTCCACAAGACCCCGGAGGGTGGTATCCTCACCGGTGAGTGCACAGAGTCGCTCAACGTTCTCCCTCCACCTCTTGTCGAAAATGTTGCAGTACGCATCGGGACGAAAAGTGGGGAGAAAGATTATATCGGGAATCATCTCCTTCGCCATTCTGTGGTGCACAAGGTCATCGGCAGGGTCGTCGGTGGTGCAAAAGAGCCTGCCACCCATTCGCCGAAGGAGTTCCTGTGGACGCATCTCCTCCCGCTGCAGGGCTTCTTCCGTTACCCTGAAGATATGCTCTGCCGTATCCGGACCAAGACACTCCTCAAGGCCAAAGACCCTCTTGAGGTCAAGGTGCAACCACTGGTGCACATGGTTCCCCTCAAGATAGGGAAAGACCCTCCCCAGGGCCATCCACTTTTCACAATCGGAGAGAGAAGGGTCGTAGGCCAGGTCATAGGAGAAAGGCGGGAATTTTGCTGCAAGCTGCAGCAGGTAGTGGTCACGATTCCCGTAGCGCTCATCCACCACCTCTGCTTTCCAGATGTTCATCAAAGACCGGTTCTCACAAATCTGCTGGAGGCTCAGATGGGTGTGGACATCGACAATGCCACAAGTCTTCCGAAAAGGCAAAGCAACCTCGTGGTAAAGCCACACGGCCTCTTTCGTGGTAAGCAACCACTCTGGTCCCAGGAAATCCCTATCAGCCAAAGGAGCGAGACCTCCTTTCAGGACTTTCTGGAGGACATTCTACCATGGTTCTCCTCCAGCCCTCTTCATTGTTCTCGCCCGTATGCTGGATGCGTTCCCCAGGACGCACCCAGACTATCCGATTTGGGAAAGCATGCATCGCGATTCCACCCTGCAAGCTCTTCAAAGAAGGGGCAAAGGAGGTATACTCCTTCCTGGTTTCTGGCATTCTCCGTGAAGTTTGCCGTTTCAGGGAAAATCACTAAAAATTCCAGGAGGTTGAAGACACACTCATTGCAGGCTTTGTGGGAAGCCCAAGGCGGGGTGGTAACACAGGAATCCTGGTGCAGAAAGTCCTCGAAGGCGCAGCCTCGCAGGGAGCAGAAACGGCAATCTCTTACCTCAACGAGCTCACCATTCACGGGTACCAGGCCTGCAACTCCTGCAAAGAACACGCAAGGTGCCGCCAGGAGGACGACATGACCCTTCTTTACGAGGTCCTGAAAAGGGCCGACGGCTTTGCCCTTGGCTCACCCATCCGTGGGTTACCTGACTGCGCAAACCAAGCTCTTCCTGGACCGGCTTTGTGCTTTCTTCGGCCCCAATCTCGAATGTACCCTCCCCCGGGGGAAGAGAACCGTCCATGCTCCACCCAGAGCTTTCACTGCCCTTTACCCACAGCCTGTGCGGGGTCTCTGAGCTTTTTGAGGATTCTTCACGCTCAAGGCCCGGATCACCGTCAACACACCGTAGAAGAGTACCCAAAAGGCAACGAGCACCTTCTGCCGAAACTCTACAAGGAATCCTCTAAGGCTTCAGCCAGCCCCTGTCGGGAATACTATACAGGAGCACCGTGCCATCCTCGGCACCGGAGGCCAGGAATTCCCCGCCGGGGGAGAAGCACACCGCTGTGACCGTTCCGGAATGGTCGGAGAGACTCACCACTCCTTCCCCCTGAAGTGCCTGCAGCTGCGCCTGGCCATCCCGTGAGCCTGAGGCAAGGGCTGCTCCATCAGGAGAAAAGGCTATTGACGTCACCCAGTCACGGTGACTTTTAAGAACCCTGCGGGAACCTGCAACTCTGGTCTCCCAGAGCCACAGCGACCCGTCATCAAGTCCTACCGCAAAATGCTCTCCATCCGGTGCAAAGGCTACCGCCGTTACTCCGGCATCGTTAGAGAAGACAAACACCGGGTTCCCTTGCGCCCAGTCCCAGAGCACCGCTGTGTTATCGAGGCTGCCGGAAAGGAGAAACTTCCCATCGGGGGTAAAGTCCAGAGCTACCACCCAGTTACTGTGGCCTTCAAGGGTTCTTATGAGATTCCCCGTTGCCACTTCCCAGAGTCGCACCGTAGTATCGTCAGAACCCGAGGCCAGAAATGCTCCATCGGGGGCAAAGGTCACGGACCGCACCCAGTTTGTGTGTCCCCTGAGCACTCGAAGGAGCTCCCCCGTTGCCACGTTCCAGAGCTCCACGTTCTTCTCCGACCCCAGGGCAAGAAGCGCTCCATCGGGAGAAAGGGCCATGCAGTTCACGAAACCGGTCTGCGCCCGGATGGAACGTACCTCCCTGAAGGTAGGAACCTCAAAGAAGCGCACGCCGAGCACCACACCCACCGCAAGCTCGCCTTCTGAGGTAAAGCCAAGCCCCTTAACGCACCCCACATCGACCTGAGAGACCGGTGTTTTTGCGCTGGCCCCACCGGTTGCAGTCACGAAGAGCAGAAAAAGCAGTAGAACCGTGCCGCCCCTTCGGGACACCATATTCTCCCCTCCTCACGATGTGTTTGGCTCATTCTACCAGAAGCACACCAGAGTGTCACCCTGAATGCGTCGGAACCGTCACTCCCGGCGTGAAACAGGGCGCTGCAGCGGATTCGAAACGACGCCCCACCACAGGGTTCTCCACCACGGTGAGGCCCTGGTTCTTTCTCCAGGGCAATGCTGTTCTCTGGGGGCTTGACTTTGCACCCAAAATACCGGCTCACCATTCCGTTCCTTGCCCCTACAAGGTCGTCGTTTCGTCCCCCCAAAGCAGTCTCACCTCTCAGGGGTCATCGTGAGCCTTGCTTTTTCGCCCTTTTCTTGGTCATTGCGATCCTGTCTTTTCGCCCCTTTCTTGGTCATTACGAGCCTGTTTTTTCGCCCTTTCCCCGGTCATTGCGAGCCTCGTTTGTTCGTCTGGCGAAGCAATCTCAGATTGCTTCGCTTCGCTCGCAACGGCGAAAAATGCCGCCGGACTGCTTCGCTTCGCTCGCAGTGACAGGGAAAGGAGCTCGCAGTGACAGGGGAAAGAACTCGAGGTGGCAGGGAAGGGAACCCGCAAATATACGGTGATAGGAAAAGGAGCTTGCAGTAGCGGAGAAAGGGGACGCAGTGGCGGAGAAAAGAACTCACGGGACAGGGAAGGGAGTTTGCAGAGAAAGAGCTTGCAACGCGGCGACAGGGAAGGGAGCTTGCAATGGTCCACAAAAAGTGTCACTGTGAGGTCGTAGTGTCGTTTCCGAAGCAGTCTCTCCTTTCCCCTCACTGTGCGGAAATACGAGACTGCTTCACCGTGCTCGCAACGGCAAAGAACCATCGCCATACTGCCCCGGGAACTTTGTCCTCTCGCGCTCTACGTTTCTCTCAAGGCCCCAGCGGTGGCAAGAGCAACGGCGAGCGCCATCCTCCTGAGCGATAGAACCTTACCCCAAGGGGGGTTAAGCCCCGCCTTCATGGTATAATGGAACAAAGAGGTGACATCCATGCGCCTTAAGGTCGTCCTTGAGCCCTCCGAAGACGGGGGATACACCGTCTACGTCCCCTCGCTTCCAGGGTGTATCAGCGAGGGTGAAACGATTGAAGAAGCCTTGGCCAACATTCGAGAGGCCATTGCCCTGTACCTTGAACCCCTTGAAGAGGAAGGCCTGAAGGAACGGGGTCTGGTCATCCAGGAGATTGACATTTGACGAAAGTTCCTTCTCTCCCCTACACGGCCATTGTCGCCGCCCTGCAGAGAGACGGCTGGGTTGTGGTTCGCCAGAGAGGGAGCCACATCCGCATGGAGAAAACGATGGACGAGAAGACGCTGAGGGTCATCGTCCCTGCACACAGACCGGTGAAAAGGAGCACTCTGGCGCACATCCTCAAGCAGGCTGGCCTTGAAGTGGAAGATTTCCTTCGCCTTTTGCGGTAGGATTCTCGAGGTACTGCGGCGAAACCCTGGACAGGGTTGGGGAGATTGCTTTGCTTCGCTTCGCTTCGCTTTGCTCGCAACGACGAAGAATACCGTCGGATTGCTTCGCTTCGCTTGCAACGGCCCCTTTATTTGTCACTGCGAGGTCGTTTTTTTCGCTTCCGAAGCAGTCTCTCCTTTCCGCCTTTTGGGCAGTCATTGCGAGCTCGTTTTTACGTTTGCGAAGCAATCTCTTCCTCTTTCACCCTGGGGGAATACTGTGGAAATACGAGACTGCTTCGCTTCGCTCGCAGTGACCCCTTTTTGTGTCCCTGCGAGGTTGTCTTCTCGTTTCCGAAGCAGTCTCGCTTTTCGCCTTTTGGGCAGTCATTGCGAGCTCGTTTTTACGTTTGCGAAGCAATCTCTTCCTCTTTCACCCTGGGGGAATACTGTGGAAATACGAGACTGCTTCGCTGCGCTTCAGTGACAGAGAGAAGAACTCGCAGTGGCGGAGAAAAGGGGCGCAATGGCAAGGAAAGGAGCTTGCACTGACGGAATGGAAATACGAGACTGCTTCGTCGCTACACTCCTCACAGTGACAAGACAAAAAGCCCCTTGCAGTGACAAGACAAAAAGTTCCTCGCGGCGACCCTTTATTTGTCACTGCGAGGTCGTCACTTCGTCTCCGAAGCAGTCTCAACTACGGGGCTGGTTCGTTGCTTTGCTTCTCACAGTGATAAACCAAAAACTTCCTCGCGGTGACAAACTCGAAAGCCCTCCGCAGTGAGAAAAAAGGGGCTTGCAGTGACAGGAAAAAGGCTTGCACTGGCAGAAAAAAGACCCGCGGTGACGGAAAAGAAATCCCTCGCAGTGGCCAACAAAGGGATTCTCGAGTGCCAGAAAAGGGGCTCGTGGTGACGGCAAAGCGCTCGCGGTGGCACAGGGGTTTGCGGTGACGGAGAAAGGCTTCAGGGAAAGAGCACAAGAGACCGCAAGGACTGGGAGAGAGCCCCAGTGGCAGAAAAAGTCCAGGGTCTTGAGAAAAGGCTTGCAAGGACAGGGAAAACCAGAGGCTGGCCCATCGCGATGGGAACAATCGCGGTTCCTCTCGGGGAAGGAACGTCTCCCACGAAAGACAGAGAGAAAAGAATTCCCGGAAAGGCAAAAAGAACGGGTAATCGCATCACCTGGGTCACTCCGGGGTCCTGTAGCCTCCTGCGAAAGGCGCAAATACCACCAGACGGCCAGTCCTTACGGCAGGGAGGCTCTGCGGCGGAAGGTCTTCCGGTAGCAGAAGAAAACCCCTGGAGCATAGCGAGGAGAATCCCGGGGGGAGTACTTCGAGGTTTCTGGAAGACGCAAGGAACCCTATAAGGACGCCGGGAAAGCCCACTCCTTTTGAAGGCTCCACCAATCATTTCGAGGCAAGGGGCTCGTCCCGGGCTCAAGTCCCCTGGAGAGGGAGGCGCCTATAGGATACTGGGGCTGGGGATAACCCCTGCATCCCCATTCTTCTCTTGAAAGGGAAGGAGAAAGTCACGGGAAAAACATCCCGAAGTACCAGGAAAGTATCCGCTCACCGAAAAAGAGGCCGAGCAAAGCCCCCAGGGCTAAAAAAGGGCCGAAAGGCAGGGGGTCTTTGAGGGTTTTCCTGCGCAAAACCACAAGCACCACCCCCACAAGGCCCCCAGAAATGAAGGCCAGAAAGGCGGAAAGAACACCAAGCCGGAATCCCAAAAAAAGCCCAATGCTCCCAGCAAGCTTCACGTCCCCAAAGCCCATGCCTTTGGGGAAGAGGAGGTGGAGGAGAAAGAAAAACCCAAAAAGGGCAAGGAACCCGGAGAGGGAGGACGCGTAACTCCCTTCAAGGACCATCTTCAGTGCCCCAAGCCCGAAAAGCACAACAACCAGAGGGTCGGGGATGCGGAAGCTCCGCAGGTCAACGAAGGCGATGATGAGGAGGACAGCGAGAAAAGGAAGAAAGAGCAATACCATGGAATCCCTCCTGTGCTTTTAGGGACTTTCTTGAATATACCACGGATTGCCAGGGCCTTCCAGGGGAAGATTTTCCTCCGGCACCAACCCTGGGTAGCCAGCCCTCTGCGTACATCCAGGAAACCCTGAAGCTCTGCCAGATACCTGACCTGAATCCCGCAGGGTGATGTCACAGTTTATGCCCAGAACCCATGGTGAAACTCACGGGGTGAGCTTTGGGACCGGTAAACTTCTGAGGTTTGGAGGAGGGTGCTCACCTCCTGAGTCCAAAGACCCATGGTCAGTGGTACAGAAACGGTAAACACAAGAAAGAGATGGCAGGAACACGGGCCGCTCTCTGCGTGGAAAACCCGGGGCAAAACAGCCCCGGCGCTTTCAAGCGCCGGGGGAGAAATTACCATTTGAGAGGTACAAAGTTACTCAGATCCGGATTCGTTATCCCTGTCGCATTGGACACGGCTTCCTTTATGGCTGCATCAACGCCGTCGCTGCCGACTTCCGCCTCTCCAATCGCCCCTCCAGGGCCGGCGGCAAAGACCTTACCACCATACGGGTTGGGGTCCCAGATGGCGTAGGAGCCACCACCATCGAGCTGGGCGTATCGGTAGCGAGTATTGGCATCATTGGGATTTCCTCCTGGTGGCACCGGCGCCTTGGGGATGTAGGCCGAAAGCCAGTCAATAACATCATCCTCTTCATCGCTACTCTCAGGAGGATACGTATCCCCCACCCCCGGATGCTCCGTCATGTAGAGCTCCATGGCGCTGGCCAGCTGGTGGAGGTTGGCCTTGGTGGCTGACTGGGCCGCTGTGGTTCGGGCGGTGAGGTACCTCGGAATAGCGATGGAGAGGAGGAACCCTAAAATCGCCACCACCACGATGAGCTCAACCAGCGTGAATCCTTCCTCTTTTCTCCGCTTTCTTGCGTGCATCACGTTCACCTCCTCAGGAATTCGCCTTTTCCAGATAAATTATAATGCCAAAAAATCCGTCTTCGTTTCCCTTTACATCCCCCCTCCCGCAGCGGCCATCCCCTGGGAGGCCATCTCGAAAATGGGCAGGAAGAACGCCAAAGCCACGAAGAAGACCCCGGCGCCGATCAGGAGGGTGAGGATGGGTTCAATGGTTGCGGAAAGCCTCCCCACGAAGATGGCGATTTCCTTATCGTAGAGCTCGGTGACCTTGGAGAGGGTGAGCTCCAGGTTCCCCGACTCCTCCCCTACACTCACCATCTGGAGCACAAAGGGCGGGAAGAAGGGGTGCTCAGAGAGGCTCTGGGTGAGGTTTCTGCCCCGGCGGATGTCCTCGGCGACTTTTTCGAGAATCTCCTTGAGGTACGTATCCCCCACGGCGTTCCCCGTAATCTCCAGGGCCTGGACGACGGGCATGCCACTCCGGACAAGGGAGTTGAACACCCAGGCAAAGCGGGAGAGGATGAGTTTGCGGAAGAGCTGCCCGAAGAGGGGCAGGCGGTGCCGCCGCTCGTCCCAGAACCTCCGGCCCTTCGGGGAATTCACGTAGAGGAGAAAGAGAAGCACCCCGCCGAGAAGTCCCCCGTAGATGAGGTACCAGTTGGCGTTCACAAAACGGATGAGGGAGAGCATGATTTGCGTGGGCAAGGGCAGGGCGATGTTGAAGCCCTCAAAAAGAAGCAGAAACTGGGGGAAGACGAAGTACACGAGGAAGAAGGAGGCTGCAATCATGGCCACAACGAGAATAATGGGGTAGTACAGGGCCGACTGGATTTTGTCCCGCAGGTCTTTCTCCCACTCGAGGTAATCTGCAAGCCGTCCCAGAGTCCAGTCGAGGTTCCCTCCCGCCTCTCCGGACTGGACCATGCCGAGGATCACCCGGTTGAAGACCCTGGGGTATTCGGCAAGGGCCCGGGAGAGGGAGAACCCCCGCTCCACAAGGCTTGCCACCCCAGCAATAACCTTAGAGAAATAGGGATTCTCCGTCTGGCGGGAAAGGCTCCCCAGAGCCGAAAGGAGCGGAACTCCAGCCTCAAGCATCACCGAAAGCCCCCGCACGAAGGCGGCCATCTCCTGGAGCTTCACTCGCTTCGTCTCGAAAAGGGAACGGGAGGGTTCCTTCTTCGTCGTTGCCCCCAAGGGCTTCTCCTCCTCAATGGAGGTCACGAAAAGCCCCCGCTCCTTGAGGTTCAAAACTGCCTCCCGGATCCCCGGAGCCTCCACTCTTCCCGAAAAGACGCCACCGTTTCTGTCTCGGGCCTTGTACACATAGGTCGGCATCAGAATCGATTCCTCCAGGTCGCGAATTCCTTCTGGTCGATGGCCCGGGAGTAGGCCTCCTCCCAGGTGACAAAACCCTTCTTGTAGAGCTCAAAGAGGGCCCGGTCCATGGTGACCATCCCCTCCCCAAATGAAGCCTGCATGATGGTATAGAGCTGGTGGCTTTTGCCTTCCCGGATGAGGTTGCGGATGGCGGTGTTCGCTATCATCACCTCCACCGCAGGAATCCTCCCTTTCCCGTCAGCGCGGGGGAGGAGCTGCTGGGCGACGATGCCCTGGATGCATCCGGCAAGCTGCACCCGGACCTGGGTCTGCTGGTGTGGAGGGAAAACGTCGACGATCCGGTCGACGGTCTGGGGGGCGTTGTTGGTGTGGAGGGTGGCAAGAACGAGGTGTCCCGTTTCGGCCGCCTGGAGGGCAATGGCGATGGTCTCGAGGCTGCGCATCTCCCCAACGAGAATCACATCGGGGTCTTCCCGCAGGGCGTGGATGAGGGCGCTCTCAAAGGAGGGGGTGTCGGTCCCCACTTCCCGCTGGTTGATGATGCTCTTCTTGTGGGTGTGGAGGTACTCGATGGGGTCTTCAATAGTCACGATGTGGCAGGAACGGGTGGTGTTGATGTACTCAATCATGGAGGCTAAGGTCGTGGACTTGCCGCTTCCTGTGGGACCGGTCACAAGCACAAGCCCCCGGGGAAGAGAAGCAAGGCGCTCTAAGGCGTCCTTGGGAAGGTGCAGCTCGTCCATCGTGGGGATGCGGTAGCTCAGCGCCCGGATGGCAAGACCACAGGACCCCCGCTGGCGATAGACGTTCACCCGGAAGCGGCCAAGGTCCGGAATGCCCACCGAGAAATCAAGCTCGAGGTTCTGCAAGAACTCCGCCCACCGCTTTTCTCCCGCAAGCGTCCGGGCAAAAAGCTCCGTGTCCTGGGGTTTTAAGGATGGACCCTCAAGGGGGATGAGGGACCCGTGGATGCGAAGGGTTGGGGGAATCCCCACGGTGAGGTGGAGGTCCGAGGCATTCCGGTTCACCGTTTCCCGAAGAAGCTCAAAAATATCCCAGGCCATAGTTCCTCCCCTCATACAGGAATATCGGCAGAAGGTTCCGCAACTTTAGCCCCTGCTCCGTCCCTCACACCCTCGCCGTGACCCGGTACATCTCTTCAAGCGTCGTCACGCCCCGCAGGACTTTACGGATGGCGTTCTCCCGAAGCGTCCTCATCCCCTTTTCACAGGCTTTTTCGGTGATTTCTCTCTCTGTGGCATTCCGGAGCACCAGCGCCCGGAGGTCATCGTCCATGACGAGGACCTCGCTCACGGCAATCCGCCCCCGGTACCCCGTCTTGTTGCACTCCGGACACCCCTTCCCCCGGAAAAGGACAAGATGGTCCTCCTTCCCTCCGGTGAGTTCCCGGGCAATGGGCCCCCGAACCTCAAATGCCACCTTGCAACGCTCGCAGATTTTCCGCACCAGGCGCTGGGCCACAACCCCAACGAGGGCCGAGGCAATGAGGTAGGAGGGAATCCCCATCTCCTGGAGCCGCACCAGGGCCCCTGCAGCGGTGTTCGTGTGGAGGGTGGAGAAGACGAGGTGCCCGGTCAAAGCAGCGTGGATGGCGATTTCCGCCGTTTCGTAGTCCCGGATTTCCCCCACCATGATGACGTCGGGGTCCTGGCGCATGATGGCCCGGAGGGCGCTGGCGAAGGTGAGGCCGATTTTGGGACGGACCTGGACCTGGTTGATACCCGGCAGGCGGTACTCCACCGGGTCCTCGATGGTGATGATGTTGAGGTCGGGTTTATTAATGAAGTTGAGGGCGGAATAGAGCGTCGTGGTTTTGCCGCTTCCTGTCGGGCCGGTGAGGAGAATCATCCCGTAGGGGTGCTGGATGAGGCGGTAGAACTTCTCGAGGTCCTCTTCCTCAAACCCCAGACGGTCAAGGTCAAGGAGAAGCGTGGATTTATCGAGAATCCGCATGACGATTTTCTCGCCGAAAATGGTGGGAAGGGACGAAACCCGGAAATCCACAGTCCGGTTGTCGACGGTTACCTGGAAGCGGCCGTCCTGGGGGAGACGGCGCTCGGCGATGTTCATCCGGGAGAGAATCTTGATGCGGGAGACAAGCGCCGGATGCACCTGAATGGAGGTGGAGGTGATGTCGTGGAGAATGCCGTCAATCCGGAAGCGGATGCGCACCTGGTCCTCCTGGGGTTCGATGTGGATGTCGCTTGCCCCAGAGCGAATGGCCTGGAGAATGAGCATGTTGACCACCCGGATGATGGGGGCCTCTTCCCCCAGGGCCTTGAGCTGGTCAATTTTGAGCTCTTCCTCCTCTTCAGGAAGGACCAGGCCCTCTCTGGTTTCCGCCTCCCGGATGAGTTCCTCCACCGACTCCCCTATGCCATAGTAGGCGTTGAGGACCTTTTCGATGTCCTGGGGAGAGGCCATCACCGGTTTCACTTCTTTTTTCGTCATGAGCCGCACCCGGTCAATGGCCACAACGTCAACGGGGTTAGCCATGGCGAGAATCAGGGCGTTCTTCTCCTCCCCGATGGGGACAAGCTGGTACTGGCGGCAGAATTTCTCAGGAAGGAGGGTCACCACCCGGGGGTCGATGACGTAGCTGTCGAGGTCCACGTAGGGGACGCCCAGTTGCTCTGCCAGGGCCCCGTACACTTCCTTGCTCTCCACAAGGCCCATCTTCTGGAGGATTTCCCCAAGCTTCTCCCCGGTTTTTTTCTGCTCTTCAAGCGCGCTCTCAAGCTGCTCCGGGGTAATCCTGTACTTTGCCAAGAGAATCTCTCCAAGTCTTCTGGGGCGAAAGGCGCGGTCCTCCATACTCACCCCCCAGAAAGCGCCTCCTCCATGACCGAGAGGGGAGCTGGAACCCCCGTGAAGAGGAAGAAACTCTGGGCTCCCTGGTGGAGGAGCATGCGCTTGCCGTCAAAGCCTTTGAGGCCCCGCTTTCTCGCCTCCTGCACAAGAGGCGTCCCCTCCCTGTGGTACACCACGTCACAGACCACCTCAAGAGATGGGAGAAACTCCCAGGGAACCGGAGGCATCTCTCCGGAAAGCCCAAGAGCGGTCGCATGTATTATACCACTCACAGACCGCAATCTCGGGACGGCATCCTCGCAAAGACTCCGGTCCCCCATCCACTCAAGGACTTCACAGAAAAGCCCAAGGGTTTTCTTTCCCCAGCAGGCCAAAGCTTCGGCCCGGCTTTTCGTGCGGTTGGTGATGAGGACTTTTCCGACACCTTTCCTGGCAAGGACGAAAAGGACGGAACGGGCCGTTCCCCCTGCCCCGAAAAGCAGAAAGGTCTTTCCCTGAACCTCAACGTTTTCTTCTTCGAGGCTCTTTGCAAAACCGTAGACGTCGGTGTTGTAGCCCAGGAATTTCCCGTCCCGCGCCACCACAGTGTTCACCGAGTGGAGAAGCTTCGCCTCCCCCTCAAGGGCATCAAGGAGGGGACAGATGGCCTCCTTGTGGGGAACGGTGACGTTGAAGCCCAAAACCCCGAGAACCCGGAAGGCCCGGACGGCCTCCTCAAGCCGGTCTTCCGGGATATCAAAGGCAAGGTACACGAAAGGAAGGCGAAGATATTGCAGCGCGGCATTCTGGAACACAGGGGACAGGGAATGGGCCACAGGATGTCCGATGAGGGCAAGGAGCTTCGTCGAGGCGCTAATCATGGGGGGTGAACCTCCGGAGAATCCACCGCTCGACGACTCTTCCAAGGCGCGTCGTAACAAACTCATGCCGGGAAATCGGCCGAACGAGGATAGTGTAGAGCCCCAGGCGGTTTCCCCCGAAAACATCTGTAAATACCTGGTCCCCGATGACAGCGACTTCGCTCCGGGAAAGGCCGAGTTCCTGCAGTGCCGCCCGGAAGGCTCCCCGGCGGGGTTTCTGAGCTTTTGAAATCCCAGGAATGGCAAGGAGTCTCGAGAAATAGGCCACCCGCTTTTCAAGGGCATTGGACACGATGCAGATGGCAAACCCCTGGGATTTCGCCCTTTCCACCCACTGGAAGACGCGCTCCTCAAGGTCATAGGCATTCCAGGCCACGAGAGTATTGTCGAGGTCCACGATGAGCCCGCGAATACCCAGGCCCTTGAGTTTCTCAAGGTCAATTTCCCAGAGGTCGTTCACGAAGAGCCTGGGGAAAAACCACCGCCAGAGACTCCTCACGGGGCACCTCGTTTATTCTTCAGGTGTTCCTCATACGTCCGGGCAAAGGCGTGTTTTCCGTCCTCCTGGAGGACAAAGTAGAGGTAGTCCGTCTGCGCCGGTTCAAGGACCGCCCGGATAGCATCAAGACCAGGGTTGCAGATGGCATGGGGCGGAAGCCCCTCATGGAGGTAGGTGTTGAAGGGCGATGGGAAGACGAGGTCCCTTTCCCGAAGCGATGTGACACTCACGCCCTTTTCCTTTTTGAGGGCGTACACCACCGTTGCGCAGGACTGCAGGCGCATGTTCTTCTGCAGACGGTTCAGGAAGACCGAGGCCACAAGGGGCTTTTCCTCCCGGAGACGCGCCTCCTTCTCCACAATGGAAGCAAGGACAATGCTCTCATGGAGCAAGGCCTCCTTCCCGGAAAAAAGGGGAAGAACGAGCTCCTCAAAACGGTCAAGCTGCAGGGCGATGACCTCAGAAGGAGGTGTGGGAACCTGGAGGAAGTAGGTGTCGGGGAAGAGGAAACCCTCAAGGCTCTTTGCCCCAAAAAGCCAGGGTCGGGCGAAATGCTCAGGATGTGCCACAAAAGCAAGGTACTCCTCTTTCCTGCACACCCCGAAGTGCTCGAGGACCTCGGCCATCTGCTCTGCGGTGAAGCCCTCAGGAAAGGTCACCCGGACCCGCGGCGGACCCTGGGAGAGGAGACGCACAATCGAAGCCACCGGCATACCCGGCCACAGGCGGTACTGCCCGGCGATGGGAGTAGTCTTTCGGGAAAGCAGGGCGAAGACCAGAAAACGAAAGGACGAGGTGATGCCCTCCTTTTCAAGAAGATGAGCGACACCAGAAAGCGACATACCCTTCGGGATGACAACGTCCTTTGGTACCCCAAGGGAGTGGTCGAAGAAAAAGGCAAAATCCACGAACACCCACCCAAGGAGTACCAAAGCCATAAGCATAACAACCCAGGACTTCATACCCTCTCCCTCGCAAGGTACATCTCGAGGATGAGGCAGGCGGCAATCTTATCAACGAGGCGTTTCCTCTTTGCCCGGCTCGTATCAAGGTCGAGGAGGCATCGTTCGGCTTCTTTCGTAGAGAAACGCTCATCAACAAGAACCACTTCCCCAGGGAAGTACCGCCGGAGCTCTGCGGCAAACTCCTCTAAAGCTTCAGCCTCTTTTCCCTTTGTGCCGTCGGTGCGGATGGGAAGACCAAGGACGATGGTGTCGATACGGCATTCCCGGGCAAGGGCAAGGATACGGGCAACGTCGTCTTTCCCCTTTCGGGGGAGAATCTGATAGGGGAAGGCGAGCCCTGTCCCCCAGTTCATGGCAATGCCAATGCGCTTTTCCCCCACATCAAGGGCCATGACCCGTTTCATGGGCTTTCAGGAACTCTTCAAGACACTTCAGAAACTCGCCCCAGCGGGATTTCGGAATTCCCCCAAACTGGGCGAAGTGGGGTTTTCCTCCTCCACCTCCTCCAATAGTCCGGGAGACTTCCCGCAGAAACGCTCCGAGATTCGTTCCTCCCCCAAGCCCCACTCCAGCGATGATACCCCTCACCTTCTCCCCCTCGGCCGTCCCCAGGGCGATGGCACCCCGGGAGAGTGCACCGCGCAGGACATCGGCAACCTCCCGCAAAAGCTCAAGGTCCAGGCCATCCTCAAAAAGGTAGGCAAAGACCAGTGATCCCTGGGGCATCTCCTCAAGCCTTTCCTGGAGCTCCCGGAGGATACGCTCTTTCCTTTCCCGGGCAAGGAGTTTCCGGAGATTCCTGTTTGCTTCGAGGAGTTCCTCAAGCGTCCTCAGAAGGTGAGCTTCCTCGACATTAAGGAGTTCCCGCACCCCCTGCAAGACCTTCCGGGAAGCACGGAGCACCTCAAGCGCTCTCCACCCTGCGACAGCCTCAATTCGCCGGATACCAGCACCAATACTTGACTCTGAGAGAATCACAAACGCCAGAGCTTCACTCGTTCTTCTGAGGTGCGTCCCTCCGCAGAGCTCCGCCGTGTAGTCCCCCACCCGGACAATCCGTACCGGAAACTCGTATTTCTCCCCAAAGAGGGCCACCACGCCGTGTTTCTGGGCTTCCTCAAGGGAACTGAAACTCACGTACACCGGGAGGTCCTCGGCGATTTTCTCATTGACCCTTCTCTCCACTGCTTCAAGCTCCTCGTCACTCAGAGGAGCAAAATGGGTGAAGTCGAAACGAAGGCTCTCCTCCCCCACAAAGGACCCTGCCTGCTTCACCTGCTCCCCAAGAACCTCCCGCAGAGCCCGGTGGAGAAGGTGTGTGACCGTGTGATGGATTTCAAGACCCCGACGACGTTTCTCGTTGACGAGTGCCTTCCCCCGTTCCCCTGCCCTGAGCTTCCCCTCCCGGACGATCCCCCGGTGCACGGAAAGGGTTGTCGAGGGACCACTAACCTGGAGGACCTCCACCATTCCCGAGGGTGTCACAAACCACCCAGTATCCCACTCCTGCCCGCCCTTCTCCGCATAGAAAGGAGTAACATCAAGCACAAAGAGCACCTCTTCGCCCTGGGAAGCCTCAGGGATGAGCTCATTGCCATCAGAGAGGGCAAGGAGCACGCTCTCTGCAGAAAGACGGTCATACCCTACGAAGGTAGAGCAAAAGCCGGAAAAGAGCTCTTCTTCCTTTTTCTGCCCCTTGAGGCCAGAGAGTTTTTCCTCCTGGGCTTTCCGGGCACGGGCTCTCTGACGCTCCATCTCTTCCTCAAACTCTTCCTGAGAGAAGGAAAACCCCTCTTCTCTCAGCACCTCCTGGGTAAAGTCAAGGGGCAGGCCATAGGTATCGTAGAGCTTGAAGATTTCCCTGCCCGGGATCGTTCTTGTGTTCTTTGTCCTGGCTTCTTCAAGGAGTTCTTCAAGGCGGGCAAATCCAAGGGCAAGGGTATCCTCAAAGCGCTTCTCTTCCTGGAATACGACCTGGGCAATGGTCGTTTCATTTCTCCGGAGCTCCGGATACACATCGCCCATGAGCTCTACAACCCGAAAGGCAAGTTCATACAGGAAAGGCTTCGCAAGTCCAAGCTTTTTCCCAAAACGGTGGGCTCGACGGATGAGCCGCCGCAGAACGTATCCCCGCCCCTCATTGGCCGGGTACACCCCATCGGCAATGAGGAAGGCCACCGCGCGGGAGTGGTCGGCAATGAGGCGGAAGGCAGGTTTTTCCTTCTCATAAGGAACTCCACTCAATCCCTCAAGCGACCGGATAAGGGGAAGGAAAAGGTCTGTCTCGAAGTTGGATTCCACATTTTGCACCACGGCGCTCACGCGCTCAAGGCCCATACCGGTATCGATGTTCTTGCTCGGGAGCTCCCGCAAAGTCCCGTCGGACTGGCGGTCGAACTCCATGAAGACGAGATTCCAGACCTCGAGGAACCGGTCGCAGTCGCACCCCGGGCGGCAATCTTCCCTCCCGCAACCTCGCTCTTTTCCGGTGTCGTAGTAAATCTCCGAACAGTACCCGCAGGGCCCCACCGGTCCCGAAGCCCAGAAGTTATCCTCGTCTCCGAGATAAACGATTTTCTCTTCCGGAAGCCCAACAACATCCCTCCAGATGCGAAAGGCCTCCTCATCCTTTTCGTGCACCGAAACCGAAAGGCGCTCTACCGGAAGGCGGAGTTCCTCCGTGAGGAATTCCCAGGCCCACTGACAGGCCTCTTTCTTGAAGTAGTCGCCAAAGGAAAAGTTCCCGAGCATCTCGAAGAAGGTGTGGTGCCTCGGGGTGTAGCCGACCTTCTCAAGGTCGCTCACCCGGACACACTTCTGGACCGTGCACACCCGCCGGAAGCTCGGCTTCACCTGGCCGAGGAAGATGGGCTTAAAAGGCACCATGCCGGCGATGGTGAGAAGGAGTGTCGGGTCTTGAGGGACAAGCGAAGCACTGGGCAGAACCTCATGACCCCGGTTCCTGAAAAAGGCGAGGAAGAGATTCCGGATGTCCCTGCTTGAGTACACGGTCATCGCTCCTTTACGACGTCCACAACGTGAAAGGTTCGCAACCGCCTGTTGGTTGAGGGGAGGAAAACACACTCTACGGGGAAGGCGAATTCCGGCTGTATCCTCCCCCGTACAAGCCAGAATCGGGAGAGCTCGTTGTGGTAAATGCCGGGATTGGCCCGGACCACAAGCCGCAGGGGTCCATCCACAAGGACCACCCGGGAAAGGGAAGGAAGGGCCGAAAGGCCCTCAAGAATCCTGGTCCTCAGAGGCTCTCCAGGCAGAGGAGACACATTCACCAGGGCGATGTTCTCCCGCAAGGGGCCCACGACGGCGACGTTGGCAAGGTCTCTCGCATACCCTGCCTCATCGAGCACCCCAAGAAGGCGTTCGTTGGCCTCCACCACCGCCTGACCATGAAAGGAGGGAGAGGCCAGGGGTTTCAAGAGGTGTTTGAGGAAACAGCCTTCCCGGACGGCGTGTTCTCCGATCCGGCGGATGGGGATACCAAGGAACGCCGCTAAAGCGGCAATCGCTTCCTTCCCCAGGTCAAAAAGCGGCGAAAACGTCCCCCTGAGGAACTTCACCCCCCGGTTACCCCAGCTGTCGCTTTTGTTGGCCCCACCAAGAATGAGCGTACCCTCCCCGAAATACTCCCGAATGCGGGCGAGTTTCGCCCTTTTTGTGCAGAGGTTACAGGAGGGACCACCCTTTGCCACCTCTTCAAGCACACTCTGGCCGGGGAGCATGATGTGCTCCACCCCGAAGTGCTCCACGAGGAAGCGAATGTTTTCACGGGCCTTCCGGGGAAGATACGGCCCCCAGTCAACGGTGCAGGAAACGACGTTCCTCCGCCCCAGAGCCTCGCAGGCCAAAAAAAGCGTAACGGTGCTGTCCATCCCTCCCGAAAAGGCCACAACGGTTTGTCGAAAGCACGAAGCCACTTCCCGGATTTCTTCGATGATGGTGCAGGCAAGGGCAGACAGAGCCAGTTTTTCCAACGGGACGTTCATTTTTTCAGGTTGTTCAGAATGGTCGCCAGTTTCTCCCCAATGACGTCCCCAAGGGTGATTTTTCCTTCTTGAGTCTGTTCTTTGCGGGCTTTCTCCTCTTCTTCCCGCAGCGCCTGCTTGATACTTAAGCCAATCTTCCGCTCGGCATCGTCGAGCTTGATGACCTTGACCTTGACGACATCACCCTCTTTGAGAACCTCCTGGGGAGAACTGATACGCTCTTCAGCGATTTCCGAGATGTGCACGAGACCATCCCAGCCCTCCTCAAGCTCCACGAAGGCACCAAAATCCACCAGTCGGACAACCTTCCCCTCGTGGACGCTCCCCAGAGGATACCGGGTTTTGATGATTTCCCAGGGATCCGGGAGGAGTGCCTTGCGGCTCACCACAATGCGCTGCTCTTCCGGTTTGAACTCGATAATCTTCAGCGAAACCGTCTGCCCTTTCTTGAAGACCTGACTGGGGTGCTTCACCGGTTCCCAGGCAATTTCAGAAAGGGGAAGCAGGGCTTCAATCTCAGGGGCAAGCTCCACAAAGGCACCGAAGTTCATGAGGCGCTGAATCTTCCCCTCGACGATGTCCCCAACCTGCCACCTCGCCTGCGCCTCTTCCCAGGGATTAGGACGGAGTGCCCGCAGGCTCAGGGTGAGTTGCCGGCTTTCCCGATCAATGGCGAGAACCTTGGCTTCCACAAGCTGGTTCCGCCGCACCACGTCGTTCACCCGGGTAACCCGCTTCCAGGAGAGCTCCTCAAGGGGGATACGACCCTCAACACCCTCCTCCACCTCAACCAGCGCTCCCCTGGTGCTCACCTTGTTCACCCGGACACGGACGGTGCTTCCCACAGGATACTTCTCCTCGATGTTCTCCCAGGGGTCAGGGAAAATCTGCTTGAGACCGAGGGAAATGCGACGCCGCTCAGGGTCAATTTCGAGAACCTTGGCCTCCACAATATCGCCGACCTTCACCACTTCCCGGGGATGCTTCACATACCCCCAGGAGAGGTCTGAAATGTGGATGAGCCCCTCCACGCCTTCCTCAATCTCCACAAACACCCCGAACTCCTTCAGGGAAACAACCTTCCCCTTGACGACGTCGCCAACCTTCACTTCCTGGACGAAGCGCTCCCACGGATCAGGGGTGAGGCGTTTCAGGCTGAGGCTGATTTCCTCTTTCTCCGGATCCCAGGCAATGACCTTGACCTCGATTTCGTCACCCTTTTTGAAGAGGTCCTCGAGTTTGCCGACTTTGCCCCAGGAGACCTCGGAGATATGTAAAAGCCCGTCAATGCCTCCGAGGTCCACAAAGACACCGAAATTGGTGATGTTCTTCACAACGCCCTTTCGAATCTGACCGACTTCAAGTGAGGCGATGGTCTCCTGGCGGCGACGGGCGAGTTCCTCTTCAATCACCGCCCGGCGAGAGACAATGACGTTACGGGTCTTGCGGTCGGCCTCGATGACCTTCACCTGAATCGACTGGTCGATGAGCTCGTCGAGATTCCGGGGAACGACGTCAACACAGGAAGCGGGAAGGAAAGCGTTTACCCCAACATCCACAATGAGCCCACCCTTGACCTTTCGCTTGACCTTCGCCGTGAGGACCTTCCCCTGGTCCTTGCTCTCCTCTATGTCAATCCAGGCACCCTGGTAACGGGCCTGCTCCCGTGAAAGCCATACATACCCCTGATCGTCGATGCGGGTCACCATGACCCAGATTTCCTCTCCCTCTTTGAGATCGTGCTCCACCTCACCTTCTCTCCCCTGAGCCCGTTCCCGGAGAGGGAGAATGCCCTCGGCTTTATAATTGATGTTCACAAAGTAGCCTTCGTCGCCCTTTTTAATGACCTTTCCCTTGATGAGGTCTCCGGGTCGCACCATGCGGATTTGTTCGAGGTTTTCGTGGAGCAGCTCCATTGCTTTCTCGTTTTCCACACCCAACACACTCCTTCCTCACAGTGTGACCCCGCTTTTGCCGTGTGTCAACCGCTTTGATCCTCGTCCTCCAAAAGGTGGGTGCCCTCCCGGAAGAACCACAGCTCTTCCGGAGTCCAGGCTCCCTGGACAAGGGTGTTGGGTCAAAGCCTCATTTGACATCACGCGCAAAGCAGGGTCACAAACCGACTTCTGCCAAGATAATAGCACAAGCCCTCGCCTTTTGCAATGACGCTCAGAAAGCCTGGAAAACTGGGGGGTCGAACGCCCCGACTACCGCTTTTCCTCCTTGAGGGCAATGCCAAGGATGTCGAGCTGCTCCTTCTCCACCGGAGACGGAGCACCGGTGAGCAGGCACACACCCTTTTGCGTTTTGGGAAAGGCGATGACTTCCCGAATGGAACCCTCACCGCAAAGGAGCATCACCAGCCGGTCGAAACCCAAAGCGATGCCCCCATGGGGAGGACAGCCAAACTGCAGCGCCTCCACAAAGAAACCGAATTTCTCCCGGATTTCCCGCTCCGTCAGGCTGAGGCGGGAGAAGATTTTCTCCTGAAGGTCCCTCCGGTGAATCCGGATACTGCCTCCACCAACCTCGTACCCGTTGAGGACGAGGTCGTAAGCCTTTGCCCGAACGCGCTCTGGATGCTCGTCAAGAAGGGGAATATCCTCGTCAAAGGGAGCCGTGAAGGGGTGGTGAACTGAAACCCAGCGCTTCTCCTCCTCGCTCCACTCAAGAAGGGGAAAGTCCACAACCCACACAAAGGCGAAACGCTCTTTCTCGGGCATCTCTTTCCCAAGTTGCACCCGAAGATTCCCCAGAAACTCCTGGAGAGCCTCTTCCTCCCCCCAGGACACAAGGAGCACCGAACCCTCACCAAAGGGGTATCTCGCCACAAGGCGCTGGAAGAGCGTTTCGGGAACCTTCCCTTTGAGGGGAGAGGAGAAGTCCTCCTGGGCCCTTCGAACCCAGGAAAGGGCAAGGTGCCTTTCCCTTGCCTCCGCTGCAAAGAGGTCGAGCTTTTTCCGGGAGAGGGAATGGTCCTGGGGCACGAAAAGTCCCCGGAAGACAATGCGGCCTTTTTCCCCGGGGGAAAGCACGCCTTCTCCTTCCTCAAGGAAAAGCGGTGTGAGGTCGTCGATAGTGAGAGAGAAACGAAGGTCCGGCTTGTCCGTGCCGTACTTTCTCAGGGCTTCCTCATACGTCAGGCGCAGGAAGGGAATCTCCAGGGTCACCTCAAGCACCTCGGCAAAAACGTGCTGCATGAGTTCTTCCACAAGCCGCAGCACATCCTCCCGGTCCACAAAGGACATCTCGATGTCCACCTGGGTGAACTCGGGTTGCCGGTCGGCCCGGAGGTCCTCGTCGCGGAAACACCGGACAATCTGAAAGTACCGGTCAAAGCCAGCCACCATGAGGAGTTGCTTGAAGAGCTGGGGCGACTGGGGCAGGGCGTAGAAGGAGCCGGGATTCAAGCGGCTGGGCACAAGGAAATCCCGGGCACCCTCAGGTGTGCTCTTCGTGAGGAAAGGAGTTTCGATCTCAACAAAACCACGCTCGGTAAGGAACCGGCGGATGCTCTGCGCCACTTTATGGCGCAGCATGAGGTTTTCCTGCATTTTGGACCGCCGAAGATCCAGGTATCTGTACCGGAGACGGAGGGATTCGTCAACTTCCTTCCTCCCCTCAATCTCAAAGGGTGGGAGCTCGGAAGGCGAGAGCACCGCAAACGTCAGCGCATGGACCTCAATGTCTCCGGTAGCCAGACGGGGATTGGTGAGACCCTCAGGCCGCTCCCTGACAACACCCCTCACCTGCACCACGTATTCAGGACGGACAGACACGGCAACCTCATAGGCTTTTGTGTTCTCCGAACTCACCACGACCTGGGTGATGCCGAAGCGATCCCGGAGATCCAGGAAAATGATGCCCCCATGGTCCCGAATCCGGTGCACCCAGCCTGCAAGGGTAACTTCCTTCCCTACATCGGTTTTGCGAAGCTCACCACAGGTATGGGTCCTCAGCATGCCTTCCGCTCCTTTCGCAGTCGCCCAAGGAGTTCTTCTCGGGAAAGGAGCATCTGCTCCCCCGAAACAAGGTCTTTGAGGGAAAAGCCTTCGTTTTTCCGTTCCTCTTCCCCGGCAATGACCACAAAGCGCACGCCCATTTTCTGCGCCCGTTTCAGGTGGTACCTGAGGCTTTTGCTGGCAAAGTCAAGACAGAAGGGGATACCCGCTTCATGGAGAACCTGGCTTAGCGCGAGGAGGTCTTTCTCTCCCTCTTCATCCTGAGGGGCGAGGTACACTCGAAAGGTATCCTTCCGGGGAAAACCGCTCCGTTCAAGGAGGAGGACAATGCGCTCCATGCCTGCCGCAAATCCGACCCCCGGAACCTCAGGACCTCCAAGAACCCGTGCCAGGCCATCGTACCTCCCTCCACCGCCAATGGCATCCTGAGCCCCTAAGGCGCGGACCTTAACCTCAAACACCGTACGGGTGTAGTAATCAAGGCCCCGGACCAGACGGGGGTTGACCACAAAGGGGATACCAAGGCGCTTGAGGAGGGAAAAGAGTCGCTCTTCATGCCTGCGGCACTCAGCGCAGAGGAAGTCCTGAATGTTCGGAAAAGATGCCTCGCGGAACACCATCTGGCACGTTTCGTTCTTGCAATCAAGTACTCGGAGCGGATTTTCCACAAGACGCCTTTTGCAGTTCTCACAGAGTACGTCCTTGCGGCTCTCCAGGTACTCCCGAAGCCGCTGCACGTAGTGGGGCTTGCAGAGGGAACAGCCGATGCTGTTGAGCTCAAGAGAAAGGTCAGAAAGACCGAGTTCCCGGTAAATCGTCCAGGCAAGGAGGATGATTTCGGCATCACAGGCCGGGTCCTGGAACCCTAAAGCTTCAAAACCGAACTGATGGAACTGGCGCATGCGCCCTGCCTGGGGACGCTCATACCGGAACATGGGGCCGAGGTAGTACCACCGGACGCGGGGATCCCGGACGAAGAACCCGTGTTCAAGGTATGCCCGCACTACAGGAGCCGTCCCTTCTGGCCGAAGGGTGATGCTCCTTCCCCCTTTATCGGTGAAGGTATACATCTCCTTCTGCACGATGTCGGTTTCCTCTCCCACCCCACGGGTGAAGAGTTCCGTATGCTCGAAAACAGGGGTTCGGATTTCCTCGTATCCGAAAAGATGGGCATTCCGGCGCACAACTTCCTCAAGGTGCTGCCAGAGTACCACCTCTTCGCCGAGAATATCCCGTGTTCCCCGAGGCGCCTTTATCTCCATACACCCATCCCTTCCCTACCGGATCTCAAGGTTCTCCACTACAGAAAGCCCACGCAGAGCCGAGGCGATCTCCACCACGCCGGTGCCTCTGGGAGCATGGGTGAAGAGCAAACAGAGCACCCTCCCCTCACCCTCTCTCTGAACCCTGGCAGCAGCGATATTCACACCGAGTTCGCCAAGGAGTGTTCCCACCTTCCCTAAGGCCCCGGGCTCGTCGCGGAGCACAAGCTCGATGGAGAGGCCGCCCTTGGTTTTGAGGAAGTGCCCTTCAAAGTACTCAAGAAGCCAGAGGACAAGAAGGATGAACCCCACCCCGGCAAACCCCAGGGTGAACATCCCCACTCCCATGGCGATACCCACCCCACAGGTGGCCCAGAGACTTGCCGCCGTGGTGAGTCCGGCAATGGTCGAACCATACCGGAAGATGGTGCCCGCTCCCAGAAACCCGATGCCGCTCACAATCTGGGCCGTGATGCGGGCAGGATCAGAACCAATCCTCCCGAAAAAGAAGACAGAAACCAGGGTCATCAGAGCAGAACCAAGACACACGAGAATGTGGGTCCTGAGACCTGCGGGCTTCTCTGCCCGTTCCCTTTGCCAGCCAATGATGCCTCCCGCCACAAAGGCAGCAAAAAGGCGCAAGAGAATGGTTACCGTGTCACCCATGGACACCTCAGACACTGAGAAACTCAACCTCTCCCTCGCCGTGTTCTTCAAGGAACCGCTCAAGGTCCCGCATGGAAGGCAAAGCACTTTGCGCGCCAACCCTGGTGCAGGCAATGGCTCCAGCGGTGTTGGCCAGTTTCAGGGCACTCACCCAGTCCTTCTTCTGAGCGATGCCCACCAAAAGCCCGGCATTGAAGGCATCGCCTGCAGCGGTGGTGTCCTCAACCTGGACTTTCCGGGAAGGGAGGTACACACATGTCGTATCGTCCACGCTGGCGATGGCCCCCTGGTCCCCCAGGGTGATCACTGTGCGGGCCCGAGTACGCCGGCGAAGGACCCGGAGTGCCCGCACCGCATCCTCGAGGGTCGTAATGGTGACACCGCTGAGAACTTCCGCTTCGTACTTGTTTGGAGTCATTATATCACTGGCCGTCAAGATTTCGATGGGGAACTCCTGAGCCGGAGCAGGGTTCAGGACCACGATCATGCCGAACCGGTGGGCAACCTCAATGGCCCGCCGAACCACTTCGTGGGGGACCTCAAGCTGCAAAAGCAGGAAGTCGCAGGATTTGAAGAGCTCCAGAGCGTTCTCCACATCCTGCACCGAGAGCTTCATGTTCGCTCCCGGGGCAACGAGAATCCGGTTCTCCCCTCGCTCGTCGATGAAGATGAAAGCCAGCCCCGTGTGGGTGAGCGGTTGCTTGGTCACAAAGGCGTAATCCACGTTCTCCTGCTCGAGATTGAGAAGGAGGCGAGCACCGAAATCGTCATCCCCCACTTTGCCAATCATGCTCACCAGTGCTCCCAGGCGGGCACAGGCAATGGCCTGGTTGTTCCCCTTGCCTCCTGGGAACATGGAGAACTCTCGAACGAAAAGATTCTCCCCCACCTCAGGCATGCGTTCAATCCTGAGCACCATGTCCATATTGAGGCTGCCAATGACGAGGACTTTTGCTCTCTCCACAGGCCCCACTCCCTTTCCTTTCATTCTACTACAAGGCGTTCCGGTATTGTACCACAGCCGTCCTTTTCAAGACCCCTCCTCTCCGGTACAATGGAGAAAAGAACGCAGGAGGGTGTTGTCCATGATCCGGGTGACCACAGCGCTTCTCAGTGTTTCCGACAAAACAGGCCTTGGGGAACTCGCACAGCGCCTCAGCGCCCTGGGGGTGCGCCTTTTCGCCACCGGGGGAACAGCGAGATTCTTGAAGGAACTCCACCTCGAGGTCCTTGAGGTTTCGGAGGTCACGGGCTTTCCGGAAATCCTCGGAGGGCGGGTGAAGACGCTCCATCCCCGGATTGAGGGGGGAATCCTTGCGCGGCGGAACCTTCCTGAGGATATGGAAGACCTGAAACGCCACGGTATCGACCCCATTGATCTAGTCGTCTGTAACCTCTACCCCTTCGAAAAAAAGGTGAAGGAAGGAGAGCAAAACCTCGAGGCCCTCGTTGAGGAAATCGACATTGGTGGCGTGACGCTCCTTCGAGCAGCGGCGAAAAACTGGCAACACGTCGTCTGCGTCTTTTCTCCCTCCCAGTACCCGGAGCTCCTTGCGGAACTCGAAAAGCACAACGGGTATTTCCCCGAAGAGAAATCCCTCCAGTGGGCCATTGAAGCCTTTGCGCGAACCTCGCAGTACGACAGCACCATTGCCACTTACCTCAGCAGAGTGAGTACCCGAAGCGAAGACCCCTTCCCTTCGTACCTTGCCATCCACCTCAGGAAATCCTCATCCCTCCGGTACGGTGAAAATCCCCACCAGAAAGGAGCGCTCTACGAGGACCTCTCTCTTGACCCGGAGGGATTCTGGAGGCACCTTGAGGTTCTTGCCGAAGGCAAAGAGCTCTCCTTTAACAACATCTACGACGTTCAGGCAGCCTACAGCCTCGCCCGGGAATTCCAGGAACCCGCCGTGGTCATCGTGAAGCACAACAACCCCTGCGGTGTTGCCGTACACGAGGATCTTGCCGAGGCAGCCCGCTTTGCCCTTGAAGCCGACCCCGTCTCGGCCTTTGGCGGGATTGTGGCCATGAACCGGACGGTCACAAAAGCAAGCGTTGAGGTCTTTGGCAACCTCTTCCTTGAGGTCTTCATTGCCCCTGCTTACGAGGAGGAAGCCCTGGAACTTTTGCGGCGGCGGAAGAACCTCCGTATCCTCGCTGCACCCCTTCTCCCTCCAGCTCTCTGGGACCTTAAGAAAATCGACGGAGGACTCCTCCTCCAGGAGAACGACACCGTAACGGCCAGCCGGGAGAACCTCCGGGTGGTTACCGAGGTGAAACCGAAGGAAGACGACCTCGAGGACCTGCTCTTCGCCTTCACCGTGGCCAAATACGTCAAGTCCAACGCCATAGTCCTGGCGAAAGACCGAAAGACTGTAGGGATTGGTGCAGGGCAAATGAGCCGGATCGACGCCCTTCGTATAGCCATTGCTAAAGCCCAGGGAAGAGCGCAGGGAGCCGTCTTAGCTTCTGATGCCTTCTTCCCCTTCTCCGACGTTGTGGAGGAAGCCGGAAAGCACGGTATCCGTGCCATCATCCAGCCCGGGGGCTCCATCCGGGATGAGGAGTCCGTCACAGCCTGCAACCGCCTGGGCATCCCTATGGTCTTCACCGGAGTGCGGCACTTCCGGCACTGAGAGGGAACATGCGGAGAGAGCAAGATTTCCTGGGGGAAAAGGAAATCCCGGAAGACCGGTACTTCGGCATTCATGCTCTGCGGGCAAGGGAGAATTTCCCCCTTTCGCTTCCTGTGCCCCGGTCGCTCATCCGAGCGTTTTTCGCCGTGAAGTGGGCCTGCGCCAGGGCAAATTTCGAGGTCGGGCTTTTAGAAGAACCCGTGGCGTCGGCCATTCTCAAGGCCTGCGAGGAGGGCATGGCAGGACGGTGGGACGAGGAAATCATCGTTCCCATTTTCCAGGGCGGAGCGGGAACCTCCCTGAACATGAACGTGAACGAGGTCATCGCCAACCGCGCCCTGGAGATTCTCGGATACGAAAAGGGGCGTTACGATGTTGTGAATCCCTTCGATACCGTGAATCTCAGCCAGTCCACCAACGACGTCTTCCCCACGGCTTTGCGGGTTGCCGCTCTGTGGGAGATGGAGGAACTGGAAAAGGCTATCGTGGCCCTTCAGGATGCTCTCCAAAAGAAGGAGAGGGAATTTGCGGGAATCCTCAAGGTCGGCCGCACCGAGCTCCAGGACGCCGTTCCCGTGACCCTGGGGATGGAGTTTGGTGCCTGGGCAGAGGCTATCGGCAGGGACCGCTGGCGCCTGTGGAAGGTGAAGGAGCGCCTGAAAGAGGTGAATCTTGGGGGGACAGCCGTAGGGACCGGACTCAACGCTCACCCTCGTTACATCGCCCGCGCCATCACCTACCTCAACGAGATTACGGGGCTTCCTGTGGCCCGGGCGATGAACCCCTTCGAGAACACCCAGAACCTTGACGTCTTCTCTGAGGTTTCAGGGCTTCTGCGGACCCTTGCCGTGAACCTCCGGAAAATCACGAACGACCTGCGGCTTCTTGCCATGGGTCCCCGGGCAGGAATCGGAGAAATCGTCCTTCCACCTCTCCAGGAGGGTTCCTCCATTATGCCGGGGAAGGTGAACCCGGTTCTTTGTGAGTACGTTGAGGGCATTGCCCTCGACGTCCTAGGCAAAGACGTGGCCCTGAGCTTTGCCGCTTCGAGCGGACAGCTTGAGCTCAACCACCTTCTGCCCTTTGTGGCGTATTTCCTCCTCACCATGATCGAAGAACTCCGGGTTGCCTGTACAGTGCTTGCGAAAAACTACATTCCTCTCATCAGGGCCGACGAGGGTCGTTGCCGGGAACTCTTCGAGCGAAGTTTTGTTCTCGCGACCTGCGTGGTCCCCTACCTCGGGCATGAAAAGACCTCACTTCTTGTTCTTGAGTGCTTGAAAACCGGCAAGGACTTTCGGACGCTTCTTCTTGAGAAGGGGCTTTTCACCGAAGAGGAACTCGGAATAATCCTTGACCCCACGGAGTTACAAAAACCCGGAATACCGGGAATGGGAAAACTCAAAAGGAGTGACCATGCAGGGAACACCCCGTAGCCTGAGACCGCACATTGGGATTTTCGGACGGCGAAACGTGGGGAAGTCCTCGCTCATCAATGCCCTGGTGGGCCAGGAGGTGGCCATCGTTTCAGACATTCCTGGCACAACCACTGACCCGGTCTTCAAGCCTATTGAACTCCTCCCCTTTGGTCCTGTGGTCCTCATCGACACCGCAGGGCTTGACGACGAGGGATTCCTGGGAGAACTCCGGAAGAAAAAGTCTCTGGAAATCCTCAACCGTTGCGACGTGGCCCTTCTTGTGTGGGACGGCAAAACCGACTTCGCGTTAGAGCGGGAAATCCTGAAACTCCTCCGGGAACGGAATGTGCTCGTCCTTGGGGTGGCGAACAAAATCGACGAAACCCCAGGGTCCCTTGATCCTCCTGAGGACTTCAATATCCCTGTGTTCCGCACAAGTGCCAGGACGGGAGAAGGCATCGCCCACCTCAAGACCACCCTCATTGAAGTTCTGCGACAGGGGGTTCAGGAAAAGCCTCTCATCCGGGACCTCCTGCGTCCGGGGGATCTCGTGGTCCTTGTGGTGCCCATCGACCTTGGAGCCCCCAAAGGACGGCTCATCCTCCCCCAGGTCCAGACCATCCGGGAGATTCTCGATGCAGATGCATTGAGCCTCGTGGTCAAGGAGCGGGAGCTCTCCGAAGCCCTGGAGCGCCTCAAAACCCCACCCCGCCTTGTAGTCACTGACTCTCAGGTGTTCCACAAGGTTGCCGGGGCTGTTCCTCCCTCCGTCCCCATAACGAGCTTTTCCATCCTCTTTGCCCGCCACAAGGGGGATCTCAGGACTTTTGTGGAAGGGGTGAAGACCGTGGAACGGTTGAAACCCGGTGACCGAATACTCATCCTTGAGGCCTGTACCCACCACCCTCTTCCCGATGACATCGGGCGGGTGAAAATCCCCCGCTGGCTCAGACAGTACACCGGGGCGGACCTTCAGTGTGATGTCGTCGCTGGCCCAACGGTCTCGGTATCTCTTGCCGAGTACCAGCTCATCGTCCACTGTGGGGGATGCATGATCAATCCCAGGGAAATGCTTTTCCGGATCCACGAGGCCTCCCGTGCCCGCGTTCCCATCACGAACTACGGTGTGCTCATCGCTTACCTCCACGGCCTTTTCCCCCGGGCCTTGGAAGTCTTCCCGGAAATGGCTTTCCTAAAGGAGGAGAGAGAAGAGAAAATCCTCACCCTTTTCCGCAGGTCCGGTGGCCGCTGGAACCTGTAGCGTCAGTTGAGCAGGGCCTGGAAGATATCGTACTTGCGGAAAGTCAGATACCGGTCGGTCATGACGTTCAAGGGTTTTTTCGTAAAGCGGAAGTTCTCCGCGATGTAAGAGAGGAGCGAGTCCAACTGGTACTCCCGGGCTGTGGAGCTTTCGCTGGCCCGCCGGTAGAGTTCCGCGCCCTTTTCCTCAAGTTCCTCTCCCCTCCCCCGGAAGCCCCGCAGCCAGGCACGCCTGGCAAAGGAGGCGTGGAGCTCTCCGAAAAGCTGCTCGGGGAAGATGCCGCTCACAAAGAGCGCGATGTCTCCTGCCCGTTTGAGGAAGATGAAACGGTACGGCTCGTCCACCCGCTCGCTGAGCTCGGCAAGGAGGTCCAGGTCAAAGTCTGAGAGGGTCTTCTTCAGGTAGATGCCCCGACCCCGGCGAATGTACACCGTGATGTGGTTAATACGGATGAAGGATACGAGAAGCTCCACCAGGTAGTCCCGCAGAGCGTCCCGGGCAAGAACTTCAAGAACCTTTTTTCCATCGAATACGGGAACCACCGTCCGGTACCCGATGCGCTCAAGAGTGTACGACTCTCGCTCAATATCCCGGATGGCCTGCCGGAGCAAAAGCTCAAAGTAGAGATACGGGCTGACCTGCACGAAGAGGCGTTCATCCTGGGCCACTCGCCGGAAGAGGAGGTCGTTCTCCAAAATCCGGTCAAGGGTTTCGGGGTCCTTTTCCACAAGCGAGAGGAAAGCCTTTTCCTCCCCTCCCCGGCAGAAGACCTCAGCAAGGAAGCGGAAATCCGAAGGGGTGAACTTCTCGAAGATTTTCCGCACTCCCGGTCACTCCCTAAAAGACCACGCCGAACTTCTCGCCATAGAACCCCCTGACATCCTGTATTTCTTCGTGCCTCCGTATATTATAAACATACCGGAGCACCCGCTTCTTCCAGAACTCGTCAGAGCTCAGATACCCCCGACGCCAGATATCAAAATCGTAGGCCTTTACCTGGAAGCTCAGAACGTACTCCTTATCCATGACAAGCTGCACCACAAGCCACGCCGCTTCAGGAAAAACTCGCTTCAGAGCGTCGAAGCCAACCCCAAGCTGATTCCAGAGCGCTTGATCGAGAGCGCGGCTTGCCATCTCCATGCGGATATAGGCCTGGTTATCCTCTTCTGAGAACCCCACATCGAGCACAGTGTACCCGAACTCTCGAAGGAGCGACACGGTCCGCTTGATAGCCTCCTCTCGCGAGGCGCTCTCCACGATGCTACTTTCCACAAGGGTGAAGGAGGTCTCAACGAGCTTGTCCTGCGCAGCGTAAAATCGGGCAACCCATTTCCCCGAAGGAACGGTCCGAGAACCCAGAGGGAGCTCTCCCCGGACCCCCACGTATGCTTCATCGTCCTCAAGAACGAGAGAACTTTCCACTGGAGGGCCTTCGGGGGGAAGAAACTCAAAGCGGAACTCGTCCCCCTTTTTTGCCCCTTCAAGGAAAACCCAGAAAATGACCACCTTGTCCTCAGTGCTGAACTTGTCGGTCCGGTCCAGAGGAAGGCCGTCCTTGTCCAGGCCCCGGCAGAGGGCATAGTCAAGGACGGTCGCGGCCAGCGAGGTTCCAGCAAAGAGCACAAGGAGAACACCCAGAAACAACCCGGAAAGGCTTCTACCCACCACACCCTCACCCGCATTCATCATACCGCAAGAACTTCAGGAACACAACTTCCCGGAACGATGGGCTGCGATGTAATTCATGCAGAACTCATCCTGTCCGGTGAGGGCAAGAGCGGCAAAGAGCACAGCCATGAGCTCCTGATCAAGCGGGTCGACAATCGCCGCGTCGAGACCATACCCGATACAGAGGGCCAGAAAGGTGCGGTTCAAAAGACGACGATTGGGCATGCCGAAAGAGATGTTACTCAGCCCGCAAATCGTTCGTACCCCAGGAAACTCCTGCTTGACGGCTCGCAGAGTCTCGAGGAACACCCTGCCCTGTCTCTGGTCCGTCCCGATAGGCACCACAAGGGGGTCGATGAAGAGCCGCTCTCTGGGAATACCGTAATCCTCGGTTGCCCGCACCAGGCGCTCCACGAGTTTCAGACGGTCGGCAACAGTCTCTGGAATCCCCCCATCCCCCATGGCCAGCCCCACCACATACGCCTTGTGTTCTTGAGCAAGGGGGAGCACCGCTTCAATCCGCTGGACCTCAGCGGTGAAGGAATTAATCATGACCTCCCCCTTCCGGTATACCCGGAGAGCCCGAGCAAGAGCCTCATCATTTGCGGTATCAAGGCAAAGCGGAATGCTCACCGCATCCTGCAGGAGCTCCACAAGCCAGGGGAGATTCTCAATTTCTTTTTCTGCCTCCGTCCCGGCATTCACATCCAGGAAATGGGCACCTGCTGCTTCTTGCTTTTTCGCCTCCTCAAGGAGAAACGCCACATCTTTCCGCTCCAGGGCCTCCCGGATGGGTTTCCGGGTCGCATTGATGCGCTCGGCCACAATCAGCACAGTTCCACCTCCTCTTCGAGGACTTCCTCAAAACGCAGGATTTCTTTAAAGGCTCGGGCAAGGTAGAACGAGCCGGCCACGAGAAGAGGAAGGCCAAGGGTTCTCGCCACGCTTTCCGCCCTTTCCCGGGCCCGGTACGGGTCGGGAATGAGCTCTACGGGAATACCAGAGGACAAGAAGAAGGACGACGCTACCTCCACCGGCAGAGCCCTGGGGTGGAGGGGTTCGGTGACGATGCAGTACTCAGGGAAAGTCCGGAGCACCTCGGCAATCCCTGCACAGTCTTTCCCTTCAAGGAACCCCAGAAGGCACACGGCCTTCTTGACGTCGAGGTAGTCCCGGAGGGTTGCAAGGAGTACCTCAAACGATGCCCGGTTGTGAGCAACATCGAAAACGCAAAGAGGTGAAAGAGAGAGCACATCCACCCTCCCGGGCCAGCGGAAAGTGCCCGTAACCTCCCGGAGACGGGAAACCTCACAGGGAAGACCGAAGAGCCTCGCGACGAGAAGGGCGGTGAGGAAGTTCTCCACCTGGTGGTCCCCAAGAAGAGGAAGCACGATTTCTCCTTCTCCCCACCCCCGAACGTGGAAGCGGAATCGAGAACCCCGAAGGCCACGGAAGGTGATGTCGGCATGGCACTCCTCTGCCACCTCAAGTACCGGTGCTCCTTTCCTTTTCGCCTCCTGGAGAATGACCTTTCGGGCTTCTTCCCTCTGGGGAGCAAGCACGAGGGGAACGTTGCTTCGGAGAATCCCGGCCTTTTCCCAGGCGATTTGCTCGAGAGTATTCCCCAAAACCTCCATATGGTCGAAGCTCACCGGAGTGATGACCGTCACCCGGGGTTCGGTGACGTTGGTGGCATCAAGCCGCCCTCCAAGGCCAACCTCCACCACGGCCACATCGACCTGTTTCTCGAGGAAATAGAGAAGCGCCAGACCCACGGCAACCTCAAAGTACGTGGGCTGTCCCCAGGGGGATTCCCGCTCCATCGCTTCCACCACAGGGCGAACCCGGTCCACAAGGCGGGCAAGCTCCTTGGGGCTTATGAGCCGGTCGTCAATGCGGATGCGTTCCCGGAAGGTCAGAAGGTGGGGCTTGGAGAAGAGGCCGCAGCGCAGGCCAAAAGCGCCAAAAAGCCGGTGTAGCATATAAGAAGTGCTGCCCTTCCCTTTTGTCCCGGCGACAAGGACCGTGGGGATGGTCTTCTCAGGGTTCCCCAGGCGCTCCATAAACTCCCGCATGCGTTCGAGCTTTAAGTCCGTGTAGGGAACCCGGGCCTTTTCGTAGTTGATGAGCCCATAAAGGTACTCCAGAGCTTCCCGGTACTCCATGGTCAGTACTCCTCTGGCATCTCCAAAAGGGTTTCATACGAAAACACTGGTCCGTCCTGACACACGTAATACGGGCCGATGTTGCAGCGCCCGCACTTCCCAAGACCGCACTTCATCTTCATCTCGAGGGTCGTGAGGATATCCCCCGGTGCAAAGCCAAGCTCCCGGAGCGCTTTGATAGTGAACTTTATCATAATCGGGGGGCCGCAGACAATACTCACCCAGCCAGTGCACGGGAAGGAGAAAACCTCCCGGAGGACGTTCGGCACAAGCCCCACTCTGCCCTCCCAGGACGCATTGCCTTCATCGACCGTAAGACAGAGTGTAAGGTCTTCTCGCTTTCTCCAGCGCTCGAGCTCCCACCGGAAGACAAGGTCCTGAGGTGTGCGGGCACCGTAGAGAATGAAGACATCCCCGAAAGACAAGCGGTGCTCCGGAGAGAGGACGTAGTTGATGAGGGAACGCAGGGGCGCAAGGCCAATCCCCCCGCCCACAAAGAGGAGGTGCTTCCCAAGGAGTTCCTCAACCGGGAACCCGTTCCCGTAAGGCCCCCGCAGGCCAACCGTATCCCCGGGGTTCAAGCGGTGTAACGCCTGGGTCACCGAGCCGATGCGCTTGATGCTGAACTCAAGGAAAGTCCCCTCGGTGGGGGAGGAGGAGATGGAAAAGGGTGCCTCTCCCACTCCGGGCACGAAAATTTCGGCGAACTGCCCCGGACGGTACACGAAGTGCTCGGGACGTGGAATCCGGAAGGTCTTGATATCCCGGGTCTCCTCGACAATCTCCGCTATGGGGAGAAGGCACGGCGTGTATATTCCTTCACAGGGCACAGGACACCACCCTCTCGACCGCTTCCCGAATATCCCAGTTGACCGGACACAGCGCCACACATCGCCCGCACCCCACACAGCCGAACACACCCTTCCGGAGAGGATGGTAGGAGAACTTGTGGAGGATTCTCTGACGAACCCGCTGCATGGGGTGGGATCTCGGGTTGTGGGAAGAAGCGTGGAGCGTGAACTTCGGGAACATGCAGCTATCCCAGGTCCGGATCATCGCCCCCCGGAGCCTCCCTTCGAGCGCCAGGTCAAAGCAAAAGCACGTCGGGCACAGAAACGTGCAAGCCCCGCAGTTCAGGCACCCCCAGGCAATATCCTCCCAGATGTCACATCCAAAGGCCTCGTAGAGGTACTCCGGGGTCTTTTCGGGGAAGGGTGGGGGAGCAGTCTTCTCAAGGTCTGCCACAAGCGCTTCGAGTTCCTCCTTCTCGCTGGATGCAAGGGGCCGTCCCGATACCCCCTCCCCTTCAAAGTACACCCCAGAGGACAGCGGCAGGGCGAAGAAATCCGCACCTTCCCGGGAAAGCGGATGCCCCCCGACTCTTGTACAGAAACAGGTGGCTTCAAAAAAGGTGCATCCCAAAGCGCCGAGGATGAGGTTCTTACGTCGCGTCGCATAGTACGGGTCCTGAGGAGCATTCCCGAGAAAAACGGCGTCAAGAACATCGGTAACGGCTTTCACTTCACAGGGAGCGGCAAGAAGGAGGATGGGTGTACCCTCCGGGGGGAGGGGATGCACGTTCCACGTCCTCCTTGCCCAGAAGAACCGGTACAGCGCTTCATGCTGGGGAAGGAGAACGGCTTTGGGGGTGGGAACGGAGGGAAAGGGAAGGCGAAAACGCCTGGCCACCGTTTCCGTCACAAAAGTCCTCCCACGACTCAACCACTCAAGGAAAGCCTCACGGGTGGCTACCACACCGTTACCGGATAAACGCATTGGGGTCATCCTCCCGGTACGTCACAAAAGGTGCCGGGGCTGCGACATCCACCCCGGCCTCAAAGGCAAAGTGCTCCCGCACGGTGTCGGAAACGGCAAGGAACAACGTGGCAATCGGTATCCCGAGGGGGCATGCCCGCTCGCAGGCTCCGCACTCGACACATCGTCCGGCAAGGTGCATCGCCCGTCCTATGTGGAAGACAAAGTTATCCCGGAGCGTTGGGGAAGGATGGAGGAACGAGGGTTTGTGGCTTTCGGCAAAGCACTCCTTGCAGTAACACATGGGACAGGCGTTGCGGCAGGCATAGCAGCGGATGCACCGGGAGAGTTCCTTCCGGAAGAATTCCCACCGCTTTTCTTCGGGGAGACTCCGGAGCTCTCTCAGGGTATCCTCCTGGGGAAGTGACGGCACCTCACCACCCTCGACGAGGATATCGTACACCAGGGGACTGCGGTAGCGGCAGCGCCGGCATGAAGCGTCAAGGAACGATGCAAGGGGGTACGCCACACCCCGAATCACGATTTCCCCGCCTCTTAAGGTCACCTCATGTTCTTTGAGGCCCTCCCATTCGGCGAGTTTCCTCGTATCCACCATGCCCGGACAGGGCACACCGAGGATGAGAAGGTTTTCCCGGCGCAGCCGGTTCTCCCTCACAAGCGCCACACAGGCCCGGCCATCGCACCCCTTGGCCACGATGGCGACACGCTCAATGCCCTGCGGAAGGAAGAGAAGGTACCGCGCCAGGTTCAGGCCGCAGAAGGGGTTGAAGACGAGTTCCTCAATCTCACAGGGGTCCCGGAAAAGATACGGCCGGGTGCGGAAGGGGAGTGAGCCCTTTCGGTACCCGAGAACCCCCTGGACTTTGTGCTCTTCAAGGAGCTTGCGGGCAGCGTCATGGAGTGTCACAGGTGCTTTCCCCCTCACGCAGCGGATTTGGACCAAGGCTTCGCACTACCTCAGTAACCGCTTTGACCACATCGGCAAAGCGCTGCCCCTCAGATGCTGAGACCCAGGAAAAATGCACCCGGTCCCTGAGACCAAGAAGGTCCAGAAGCTTGTGGAGCACGAGGAACTTCCTCCGGGCAAAGTAGTTCCCGCTCAGGTAGTGGCAGTCCCCGGGATGGCACCCGGAGACGAGCACCCCATCGGCCCCCTCCCGGAGGGCTTTCAGGATGTACAGAGGGTCAACACTCCCCGAACACGGTACCCGAACAACCCGGATATTCGGGGGGTACTGAATCCGGCTCACTCCGGCAAGGTCTGCCCCTGCGTAACTGCACCAGTGACAGAGAAAGGCCACAATTTTAGGTTCCCATGGAGAGTTCATAGAGGTACTCCACCTCGGAGAGAATCGCCTCTGGTGTGAAGCCATACACTCTGATTGCCCCGCTGCGGCAGGTTGCACTGCACAGCCCGCATCCTTTGCACAGGGCCCGATTGACCCGTGCCACGCCCTTTTCCCAATCCACGGCAATTGCCCGGTACTGGCATACCCGCTCGCAGTCCCCACAGGCCACACACTTTTTCTCGTCCACCGAGGCAATCTGGGCCTCGGCAAGGAGAACGTCTTTACTGAGGACGGTCATGAGGCGGGCGACCGCAGCCTTTGCCTGAAGGATGCTCTCTTCAGCGAGCTTCGGCCCATGGGCGAGCCCGCAGACGTAAATGCCCTCCGTTGCAAAGTCCACCGGGCGGAGCTTCACGTGGGCCTCGAGGAAAAACCCATCCTGAGTGAGGGGAACCTTGAGGAGCCTGGCAAGAGCCGGGGCATCCTCATGGGGCACGATGCCTGTGCTGAGAACCACAAGGTCCGCACAGAGGGTGACGTCCTCCCCAAGGAGAGGGTCGACAAAGCGCACAAGAAGCTCCTCGTTCCCCTCCTCCACCGCAGGCATCACCTCATCCCCAAACCGCACGAAGAGAACGCCTTTTTCCCGGGCTTTCGTGTAGTACCGCTCATAGAGGCCGTACGTCCGCATATCTCTGTAGAGCACCACGACTTCCGTGCTCGGAGAAATCTCCTTGAGGCGCAGGGCGTTTTTCACCGCCTGGAGACAGCACACCCGGCTGCAGTAGGGATGTTCGGTGTTTCGGGAACCCACACACTGAATCATGACCACCCGCCCCGGGGGCGAGAAGGTCCCTGCGTGGATACTGGCTTCAAGTTCCCTCTGGGTGAGGACCCTCGGGTCCCTGCCGTAGAGGAATGCCCCATCCTGAGGGAGGTACGCCCTGCCACCCGTGGCAACGATGATGCCCCCATGCTTGACGATGTGGAGGGTCCCCTGCCTTTGCACAACGCTCTCGAAGTTCCCCACAAAGCCGTTGACCTCAAGGACGCTGCTCTCAAGGAAAACCGTAATCCTCGGGTTTTCGGCAATCTCCTTCTTGAGTTTCTCCCGAAGCTTCCCAAGGTCCACCCCCTCAACGGTGTACGGGGGGCTCTGTCCTCCAAGGTCCTTTTCCCGTTCCACGAGGTACACCGGGATACCCTGCCGGGCTGCCTCCAAAGCGGCGGTCATCCCCGAAAGCCCTCCGCCGATGACCAGAACCCCCTTCTCCACAGGGACGGGAATGGGGGCAAGCGGCTCAAGGAGAGCGGCCTTCGCCACCGCCATGGCCACGAGGTCTTTCGCCTTTTCGGTGGCCTCTTCCTTCTCCTCCTGGTGGACCCAGGAACACTGGTCACGGATATTGGCCATCACGAAAAGGTAAGGGTTGAGACCTGCTTCCTTCAGGGTCTCCCGGAAGAGGGGCTCGTGCGTTCGTGGAGAGCAGGAAGCCACCACAACCCGGTTGAGCCCAAGTTCTTGAATCTTCGCCTTGATGCGCTCCTGAGTGTCCTGAGAACAGGTGTACAGGTTCTCCTCGGCGAACACCACCCCGGGGAGATTCTGTGCCCACTCCACCACCGCTTTTGTGTCCACAACCCCGGCGATGTTGATCCCGCAGCGGCACACGAAGACCCCGATTCGAAGCGGCGAAGCGGCGACATCCCGCTCCGGGGGATAGGTCTTTTCCCGAACAAGGCGAAAGCGAGACGGGGCGAGGAACGACCCAACCTCAGACGCCACGGCACTTGCCTCGACCACCGTTCCCGGAATGTCCTTGGGACCGGCAAGGCTCCCGCACACGAAGATTCCCGGCCGAACCTCCCGCGTCCCAAAGTCGGTAAAGTACGGGAAACCCTCGCCGTCAAGGGCCACACCGGAACGGGCAAGGCGCTCTTTCTCTTCGTCCGGGACACAGAGCCCAACAGAGAGCACCACAAGGTCGAAGGTCTCGCTTTGTTTTTTCCCGCCTTCGTCAACGTAGAAGACCACCAGATCGCCATCTTGAGAAGCAGCAATGTGGCTCACCCGTCCCCGGACAAAGTGGATCCCTGAGGCCTTTGCCCGCTCGTAGTACCTCTCGAAATCCTTCCCGAAGGCCCGCATGTCGATGAGGAAAACGGTGACCTCAAGAGGAACGCCCCCTCCCTCATGAGGCAGCGCACAGCAAGAAATTTCTCCCTCTACCCGGAGGTGTTCCATGGCAACAAGCGCTTCTTTGATGGCGTACATGCAGCACACCGAGGAACAGTAGGAACCGCCCCGCTCCCGATCCCGGGAGCCCACACACTGCACGAAGGCGATTTTCCCTGGAACCTTTCCGTCAGAGGGCCGGACGACTTTCCCCTTTGTGGGACCGGAAGCGCTGAGGATTCGCTCAAAGTCAAGGCTTGTGATGACGTTGGGGTACTTCCGGTACCCGAGTTCTCGAAGGCGCTTCGTCGGATCGAACACCTCAGTCCCAGTGGCGTAGACGATGGCCCCCACCCTGAGCTCCCGCAAGCGTACCTCATCCTTGTGGCGTATGGCGTTCCTCCTGCACGCTTCAATACACCTCAGGCACTCCGCACACCCACCACAGGAGAGACACCTCTTCGCCTCATCCCGGGCTTCTTGCTCAGTGTATCCGGAAACCACCTCAGCAAATCCTGTGACCCGCTCTGGCACCCCGAGCTTCCTCGGGGGTTCTCCAGGGTTTTTCCGTTCCCCCCAGGGGATGGCAAGCGGAGCAGGTGAAAGGCGCTGCTCTTCAAAGGGCACCCCCCGAAGGTACGCATCGATGGCGTACGCAGCCCGCTTTCCGTGGGCAATGGCCTCAACAAGGGTCGCCGGCCCGAGGACGAGATCCCCTCCGGCGAACACCCCAGGACGGGAGGTCGCGAGATTCTCCCCCACCTTCACCGTCCCCCAGGGGGTGAGCTCGAGACCTTCCTTTTCGGGAACGACCACCTTCTGACCTGTCGCCACAATGTAGAGGTCCGCAGAGACGGTGAATTCGCTCCCCGGGACGATTTCGGGCCGCCGCCTCCCCGACTCGTCCGGAGCACAGAGCCTGACCCCGGCCATCTCGAGGAGGAGTTCCCCGTCGACCTCAACGAAGCGCTTCGGTGCGGCACAGAAGACGAACTCCACGCCCTCTTCCTTTGCCTCCTCGACCTCTTCCGGGCGGGCAGGCATCTCGTCGAAGGAACGGCGGTAGTACACGGTGACTTCTTTTGCCCCCTGACGGAGGGCGGTCCGGGCACAGTCAACGGCCACGTTCCCTCCGCCAATCACGGCAATACGCTCGGCCCTGGGGACGTCTTCGCAGCGGTGACAGCGAAGGAGGTACGCCAAGCCGTCGAGGACCTGGGGATGGTCCTCCCCTTCAATCCCGAGCCTTGCGCCCTTCCAGGCCCCACAGGCAAGGTATACCGCAGAAAACCCCCGGGCAAAGAGGTCCTGGAGGAGGAAATCCCTTCCCCAGGCGGTGTTGCAGCGAATATCCACCCCAAGCTCCTGCAACGCCCGGATTTCCCATTCCACCACATCCCGGGGAAGGCGGTAAGGAGGAATGCCGAAACGCATCATGCCTCCGGGGTGGCTTTGCGCTTCAAAGACCACTACCTGGTACCCGAGAAGACGCAGGAAGTACGCACAGCTCAAGCCACTCGGTCCCGCACCAACAACCGCAATCCTCTCAGAACGTTCTCCCTGGACTTCCGGAAGGAGCGCTTTGCCAAGACTGCGCTCGAAATCGGCAAGAAATCGCTTGAGGTACGGGATACGGAGCGGCGCATCGAGCATGCCCCGCTGGCAGTGCTCCATGCAGGGGTGGTGGCAGGCCCGGCCACAGATTCCCGGGAAGGGGTTGTCCATCCGGACGACCCGGAGGGCCTCTTCAAAGCGCCCCTCCCGGATAAGGGCGATGTACCCCTGCGCTTTCTGCTCAAGAGGACAGGCTGCCTGGCAATTGGGCATCCCCCGCTTCTCAATCTGAAAAGCCCCGGGGAATGCCTGAGGAAAGAGGCGGAAGATGGCCTTTCGTGTGCTCAACCCCCCCTCGAAGTCGTTGGGGAGGTTGACCGGGCAGGCATTCGCACAGTCCCCACACCCGGTACAGGAAGCCACGTCCACGTACCGGGGATTTTCCCGAACGGTTACGGTGAAGTTCCCCGCCTCTCCCGAGACGCTCACCACTTCCGCAAGGGTGAGCACCTCAATGTTGAGGTGGCGACCGCATTCGACGAGCTTGGGAGAGAGAATGCACATGGCACAGTCGTTCGTGGGGAATGTTTTATCAAGACGCGCCATGAGTCCCCCGATGCTTGCGGACTTCTCAACGAGGTACACGAAGAACCCCGCCTCCGCAAGGTCAAGGGCAACTTCAATGCCTCCAATGCCCCCTCCCACAACCAGGACTGCCCCGAAAGGCTCAGGCGCCCTCTCCATGTCTTCCTCCCTCCAGGCGCTCTTTCCAGAGGTCCTCGTACTCCTGGAACGTAAAGGCTCTCTTCTCCCACAGGGAAGCGATGACATCCCGGCGAAGCCTCTGCGTCCGGGAATCGAGGTCCTCGATGATTTGCTTCCACGCTGAAGGCACATGACCCTCCTCAACCGCCATCTCCCGGAGAACCTGGAGGACGTTAGCGAACTCCACCCCCTGCGGGCAGTGAGCCACACAGCGGAAGCAGGCCGCACACATCCAGATGGTCCGGGACGCAAGAACGCTCCGGTCCCCAAGGAGCACCTGGTGGATGATCCGGCGAGGGTTGAACTCTTCCTCGACTTCCGCTACCGGGCACGTTGCCGTGCACACCCCGCAGGAAAAACAGAGGAAAAGCCCCTCCCCTCCCGGGCGGTGGGCAACCTCGTACCGGAAGGACACATCATACACCTTCGCCACCTCCCTGACCTGGACGGGGGAAAAGACCCGAGGCCCGAACAATCTCGGGAACAATACTCTCCCAGGCTACCGCCATAATGTGGACACCCCGCACTCCCTCAATTGCTCGAAGGGCAGCAATGGTTTCAACGGCAATGCGTACCCCCTCTTCCTTCGGGTCCCGGGCGTTTCGCATCCGTTCCTCAACCCAGGCCGGGATGACCATTCCCGGGACCTCGTTCTTCATGTAGCGGAGGGCCTGGAGTGACTTGAGCGGGATAATCCCGGCAAGAATGTGGACCTTCTCGTGGAGCTTCAAGCGGCGGACCTCCTCCATCCACCGGGAAAAAAGCTCAAGGTCGAACACC